>JAFZTP010000170.1 GCA_017618815.1 Bacteroidales bacterium
GAATCCGGAATCTACATGGGCATTTCCCTTATCATGGGCATCATAATTTTCATGTTCATAACGATGTTCGGCAGTTCCGTGATGTCAAGCGTCATCGAGGAGAAGTCCAGCAGGGTAGTGGAGGTGCTGATTTCGTCAGCCAAGGCCACCGAGCTCATGTACGGCAAGATTATCGGAGTGGCTCTGGTCGCATTTACGCAGTTCCTGCTGTGGATCGTGCTCACCTGTGTCATCGTGGGCGTATTCAGCACGGTCAGCGGTACGCAGATGTTCTCCAAGCAGGACAATGCTGCCCAGATCATGGACATGGCGGGCGGCGCTGCGGCAGTCGATGGCATGAACATGCCTGACATGGCCCAGATGGCAGCCGGCGCTGAGGAAGACGGAATGGCCGTAGTTTTCTCTACTCTTGCGAACATTCCATGGGCTACGCTGATCATATCATTCTTCATTTTCTTCATTCTCGGATACCTGCTGTATGCATCTCTGTATGCTGCAATCGGAGCTTCCGTCGAAAATGTGGGCGATTCACAGCAGCTTCAGATGCCGATCACCATTCCTTTGATGATCGCGTATATGGTGGTGTTCGTGGCGTTCAGGAATCCTGACGGTCCTATAGTTTTCTGGACATCCATGATTCCTTTTACTTCGCCGATAGTGATGCTGGCGAGGATACCGTATGGCGTTCCATTCTGGCAGCTGGCTGTATCGGTCGTACTGCTTATCCTTACATTCATATTTATCGCTTGGGTGTCTGCGAAGATTTACAAGGCCGGAATCCTTATCTTTGGCAAGAAGGCAACCTTTGCGGACCTCTGGAAATGGCTTAAACAGAATTAGTATGCGAAAACTTGTTCTTGCTTTATTGTTTGCTGCGACCGTTTGCGGATGCAGGCCTGGGTTTGTCTGGGAAAGGACAGTGATGGACGGATCCAGGACGGGCGTCGAGGCGTGCACTGCAGATGATGTCGCCGAGAAACTGGGGACATATTCCGACGGAGTCTATACCGCCCCGAACGGGAAGGTTTTCTCCGAGGGATGTACCCCGGAAGTGGCCAGGATACTGCTGGAATCGCAGGAATCCATGGCTAACCTCAAGACTGTCGTCGGGTATAGTCCCAGGGCGATGGTGAAAGATTATCCGGAGTGCGAGCTCGGAAACTGGTTCATCGACGAGCTTATGCGTGCCGCCGAGAAGAGGTCCGGGAAGAAGGTCGATTTCGGTATCACCAATTTCGGTGGAATCCGCGTGGACATGCCTGAGGGCGAGATCCTCAAGGATGACATCATGTCCATGTTCCCTTTCAAGAACAACCTCTGTTATCTGGAACTGTACGGACGTGACATCAGGGTTATACTGGAACAACTTGCCGCGACAAGATGGCAGGTTGTGGGAGGAGCTCGCTGCGTGGTGCGCAATGGTAAGCTCGAGTCCGTCGAGATTGGAGGGAAGCCGCTCGATGATGACAAGGTCTATGGCGTGGCGACCATCTCTTTCCTGCTTGACGGAGGCGACGACCTTCGAATCGCAAAGAATGCGCTCAGACTTGATATCTACTATTCATACATCATCGATGTGATGCTCCCGTACGTCCAGGAACTGACTGCCGCAGGCAAGCCTGTCGAGTATCAGAAGGACGGACGAATCGTCATAATCAACGATGGTGAGATTGAACCAGAAAGAAAGTAAGCTATGAGAAGAATATTGTATATCCTGCTTGCAGTGGCCGCCCTGGTGGCCTGCAAGCCTCATCAGAAGCTTGTGATCATTCATGTGAATGATACTCACAGCCATTTCGAGCCTGTCCGCAGCGGAGCCGAAGAGGGCCTTGGCGGAGTTATCGAGAGGGCCGTGTATATCGACAGCGTGAGGAATGCCGAGGGAGCGGAGAATGTGCTTCTTCTCCATGCCGGAGATTTTAGCCAGGGAACTTCATATTTCACCGTGCTTGGCGGCGACCTGGAGGTGGCTACCATCAATGCGATGGGGTATGATGCCATCACTCTGGGCAACCATGAGTTCGACAACGGGCTCGAGGAGCTTGGACGCAGGATGAGCATGGTTAACTGCCCTGTAGTCTGCGCCAATTATGATTTCTCATCATTCGAGCTCGGCAAATACGTGCTTCCTTATACCATAGTCGAAAAGGCCGGAATGAAGATCGGAATATTCGGCCTGCTTACCGACCTTACTCGTGTCATCGACAGGACTATCGCCGACAGGATTCCGAAACTGGATGATACCGAGGTGGCCAACAAGTGGGCGGATTATCTCAAGAATGAAGAAAAATGCGACCTCGTCATAGCCCTTACCCATATCGGCTTCGAGGGCGAGCCGTTCACCGATCCGGTCCTCGTCTCCAAGACAAGGAACATCGACCTCGTGGTCGGCGGCCATTCCCACACCTTCCTTGACAAGATGGAACACGCCGCCAACCTTGACGGCAAGGAGATTCCTATCGTCCAGGATGGCTGCTGGGGCCTATATATGGGTAAGATTACAGTGACCAGATAATCATATCCTCGAGGATATGATCTTACATAGCTGTTCGAGATAAAGACGGTCTGTCTCGTCAAATGTCGCGAGATCCTTGCTGTCGATATCGAGGACAGCTATTACTTTGTCGTCCCTGAATATCGGAACTACTATTTCGGAGCGGGATACGCTGCTGCATGCTATGTGGCCTGGGAACTGCTCGACGTCTGGTACGACCACCGTCTCTCCGCGCTCCCATGCCGTTCCGCAGACTCCCTTCCCGAAAGGTATGGTATAGCAGGCTACGGGCCCCTGGAACGGTCCGAGATGCATCTTGCCGTCATTTCCTACTGTATAGAATCCAGTCCACCAGAAACCGAAGGCGGAGGCGATGGCTGCCGAGGTGTTTGCCATTACTGCGACCGGGTTGTCAACTCCGTCGGTGAGGCTGTCAACCTGCTTGACAAGCTCTATGTATTTTTCTTTTTTGTCCATTTTATTCTTTTTTTAGGCCCGGGAGCGAGAGGTCTCTAGGCTGAAGTACATATTTGGTCGTATTGTTCCTTACATGTCCTCGGAACGAGAGGTCGTCCTTGCGGGCAGTCTCTGCCAGTTCTCCGATATTCCCGCCGTTGCCGCAGTCGAAGATCAGTCCGACCTTCAGGTCAGGGAATGAGGTGAGCATGCTGAAATCTCCGTTGCTGTCGCCGGCGACGAGTACCGGACCTCGTCCGCCATGGGCAGGAGCGATAAGTTCCCGGATAAGTCTTGTCTTGCCCTCCTTGTATGACTGAGGGTAGTCCGGGTCGAATACCATTTCGATGTCTCCGTCTTCTCCTGAAAGCAGTCGGAGGCCGAAAACATGGTCCTCGTCAATTCCAAGCCCGAAAGCCGGGTCGCAGGCCATGCCTTCTACGACTTCCTCCATGGAGGCGGAGCATATATAGACATCGATGCCGCTTGCCGACAGGGTGGCATACAGGTTACGAAGCTCCGGTGTGAGGAAGAGCCCCTTGCTTACGGTCGCCTGCAGGTCTCCGCAGTCCCAGACCTCGTCATGGAAGTCACGGGCCTCGCAGGCCTCGGAAGCAGCCTTCCTGGAAAGCTCCCTGATCTCATCTTTGCCGTATCCTGCGAACAGAGTCTCGAACCAGAGGCAGCTGGTGCCGTAGTCAACCGTATTGTCGATGCCCAGCGCCATGTTCCAGAATGTCGCCCTCATGTCTTCGAATTCGGGCATGTCGCGGTAATTCTCCATTCCCTTCAGAGTGGCGTAGTCGCCGGCGAACCTTCTGGCCATGCTGCGTACCGTCACGGAGTCCCCGGCTACCGGAATAAGCATGTCCGGATCGGAGATGACCGAACAGAATACTGATTCTGCTTCGTCAGGGGAGAAGCCGAAGGCCATGTTGTCCAGCATATAATAGACCAGGTTGTAGGAAACATCTCCCAGGACGGTCGTGTTGTCATAGTCGAAAACGGCGTATGGACGGCACTGCGGATCATATCCTGCCGATGTGTTTCCATATTCCTTTATCAGGCCTGACAGGGCGTCATATACCTCCGGAGACCAGTTTCCTCTCTCGGGTTTCTGATATGTAGAGCAGCCTGCCGCCACGATAATGGCTGCGACAATCAGTGTCTTTCTCATAGATATTCCTCGAAATAAGCTGTGACTTTGTTCATGAGGTGGACTCTGCTTTCTCCTCTCATGTTGTGCTTGGAAAGCGGGTATGGGAAGTAGTCGAGCTGGACTCCCTCATCTATGCAGGCGCGCACGAAACTGAGGCTCTGCTGCCACAGGCATGTGTCATCGATGGCTCCCTGGCATATCAGCAGCTTGCCCCTGAGGTCTTTTGCCTTCCCGATCAGGCTTGTCTGGCTGAATCCTTCAGGATTGGTGGCTTCGGTCTCCATGTAGCGCTCTCCATACATGACTTCATACCATTTCCAGTCAATAACCGGTCCTCCAGCGACTCCTGTCTTGAACACGTCCGGATAAGTGGTCATAAGGGAAATTGTCATGAATCCTCCGTAGCTCCAGCCATGGACTCCGATCCTTTCAGCATCGACGTATGGCAGGGATTTAAGCATCTTAACGCCTTCCATCTGGTCTGCCATCTCTGCCTTGCCGCAGTGGCGATGGATTGCCTGCTCATACTCCAGGCCCCTGTTCTCAGTGCCTCTGTTGTCCTGAACATAGACGATGTAGCCGCGCTGAGCCATGAGATATTCCCAGAGATTGGCGTCTCCGAGCCATGAGCCGTTTACTGTCTGGGAGTGCGGACCTCCATAAACATATACGACTACCGGATATTTTTTTGTCTGGTCGAAACCGAGCGGCTTTAACAGGCGGTAGTAGTTGTCATACCTGCCGTCGGCGCTCTTGACTGTGCCGAAATTGACTTCGACTCCTGCGTAATCCTTCATCGGGTCATCGGCGCGGAGCTCGGCAAGGACTTTTTTCCCGTCGACGGACTTCACTGTCATTACGTATGGGACATCAACTGAAGACCATGCGTCCAGAATCCATTTCCCGTCTTCGCTTATCACAGGGTTGTGCCAACCGGCTTCAGTCGTAAGCCTTGAAGGCTTGCCGATCCGGGTGCTTGCGGCGGATATCCCTTTCCTTCCGGAAGCGGGGGAGAGCTTCACGCTGAAAAGGTGGTTTTCTACTGGAGAAACCTCAGCGGAGGTGTAGTAAATGGTATTTCCGATGACTTTGAGCAAGGCAACATCAGCGGCTACGTCGGTTATCCTGCGGATGGTTCCGAGGGTGTCGCAGAGATAGAGGCTCCTGTATCCATCCCTGTTTGCTGTACGGTAGATGAAATGGCCTTTGTCTCCGATGAATGTCAGAGGGTCGAGCGGCTCGACGTATTTGTCGCTGTCCTCGGTGAGGATCGTCCTTACGAAGGAACCGTCGGAGGCGCGGTACTGGTTGAGGCGCATATGTTTCTGGCTCCTGTCAAGTACCATTATGAATATGTTCCGGCTGTCCGGTGACCAGCTTATGTTGGTGAGATAGCGGTCTTCTCCGAAATCGGTGACGTTGACTTCCGTTGTCGTGGAATCTGCCAGGTTGAATATCCTGAGGCTGATCCTCTCGGAGTCCATGCCGTTCATCGGATATTTGACCGGCAGGAGGCTTCCTGTGCGCGTGGTGATGTCCAGAAGAGGGAATGTCGTCACGAGGCTCTCGTCTTTGCGATAGTAGGCGAGCTTGCTCTGGTCCGGGGACCAGAAGTCTCCGCGGTCTATTCCGAACTCATTCCTGGAGACGAGCTGGCCGTAGGTGATCTCGGGATTCTCGGAAATCGCCACTTCGTGGGTTTTTCCGTCTGCATCCGTGTAATAGAGGCTCTGCCCCTCGATCAGGGTTTCGCAGGATTTCTTCTCATCTTGGCGGAAGAGTATTCCCTTTTCCTCAAGATTGTTCAGGATCACGGAGGCGGTGTCGCTCATGATCTTTGCAGGATACAAGGTGCCATAGACGGCCTCTTCCATTGTTATCATCTTTCCGTCCGGATTGGTTGCAGGGACGGTCTTGATCACGCCTGACTGGGCGTAGCAACAGGTTGCCGCCATTATTGACAGCAATGAAATAAAGGAGTATTTTTTCATTTTATCTGGATGGTTCGGATACTGATAATATCCGGTCGACAATCGTTTTCTCCATTCCTCTCCATGGCAGTGCGCCAAGATATTCCTTGTAGTGGACTTCGACGTGTTTTCCGCTGCATCTCATCAGGGAGTCGGCTACTGCCTGGTTCTCACAGGAGAATTCGAAAACATACGAACCGAGGGCCTGCTCGGTGGCTCCGGCATTGGCGGCGCCCTTGAATCCGGCCTGTATCAGCCTTCCTTCGTAAGTCTTGAAGATATATCCTTTAAGCATGAACTGGTTGAGCTCTCCGGCTTTCACTCCGTCTCCGAATACATAGAAGAATCGTATATAGCAGAACACTCCCAGTACCAGCAACAGGATTACCGTCAGGAAAGAGATGATTTTGCTTTTTGTGCTCATGTCAATCGGCATTGGTTATACTGACGGCAAATTTAACATATAA
>JAFZTP010000171.1 GCA_017618815.1 Bacteroidales bacterium
GTGAGGATACATGGACAGTCCTTTCTGTCTTCCTTTATGGAGCATCCCGCAATACAGGAAACTGCAATGATTATCGATATTGTCAATGTGGTCTTTCTCATTTCCGCATATGCTTAAAATTCAAGGTCATGTGTCGGCGATTCCGTCCATTCTCCGCATGATACTGCCACGTCCGTGACCAGACCGTCCTCAATCACCCTCCGGATCCGCACGGAACTGATTTCATACGACATGTTCATTCGGATATCCTCGAGGTGGATTTCATACTCGTGCGTGATTCCTCCGATCAGGATCTCTATGACCAGGCAGCATGACATTCCTGGCAGAGTAGGAGACAGATAGAAGAATACGTTTCCGGAAGAACTCTCCCCGTGGGGAATCAAAGCGTCATACCTGTGGATAAGCAGGTTGGGGAGAGCGTCTGTCCGGTAGAATTCGGCAGGAACGGAGTAGCTGCCGCTAAAAGCTCCGTATGGAGAGGAAGGCACATCCTTCATGAAGGCTGAGAGCAGCTTGAACTCGGCGTGATCCCAGCCTTCGTCTTCAAGGCTGTTATGGATCGGGCCCAGTATTATCCGGGCGCATGTCCTGCCGATTTCTATTTCACATCCCTGATGGACCATGTCTATGCTCACGTTCCCTTTCTTGCCAACCATGACCAAGCCATTCTGGAGGTCATTGTCCGTCAGGGAGGTGGTAAGCCTTTCCATAGAAGGGATGTCGGGTATGGAACCGGGCGGGATGTCCAGGTTGGCGACGGCGTATATCGTCCTTCCCGTTCCCGGCAGGGCCAGGATGGTAACTGTCCCTGAGCCATTGGAAACGCCCTCGTTTTCCAGTAATCCACGGTCGTCGAAAAGAAAGACCATGAGCCTGGAGATGCGGGAATCCGGACCGTCCCCCTTGGTGCCGGTCAGCGTAATCTTAAACGGCAGTTCCTCTTCCGGATGGGCTTGCAAGGATTCTGGTACTGCACATGAATAGTGCAAAGCAATCAAAAGTAGCAATATGAGTGTTCCGAAGCGTTTCATCATTTAGAGGATTTAAGTTGAAGGATAGCCTTTCCGACCATCCGTAGAGGTTCTGCCATTCATAGTTCTATAGATTGATAGTCCATCCTTGGGCGTCGTTCCCTTCCAGGATGCCGTTATAGCTTCCCGTTATGGTTCCGGTATCCCAGTCACGGACCGTAATGCTTATGGAAAGAGCTGCCGTCGAGACATATTTGTCAGGACTGGTCGAGCCCAGCCTTGAGACAGTGACGTTGTTGACGACATACGTCTTATTGGATTCCATGCCCTTTATCCCGATGGGGTAATAATACCTTATGCCGTTTACCTTTGTCTGGATTACTAGCTTGGTGACCCAGTCCTTGCCGGTGGCGTCGGATGCTTCAGTCGCGGGATTTGGGAATCCGTACATAAAGTACTTGTAGTCATCTTTTTCCGTCCAGGAAGCTCCTTTCGAAAGGCTGCCTGTACATTTGGCCGATGCCGGAAGGTATGCCCCGGGGTTGACGAGCTTTTCCAGAGCTGTCTCGCCCAGAGCCGTCGCGACATCTTTTTTCCTCCAGTAGTTGTCGTCCGAACCGGTGGAGTTGTCAATGCTTTTGTTGACGTTGTACAGGTAGGCACCTTCGAGAGTGAGCTTTCCCAAGGCGGAGGGGAGATCATTCTTGAACCCCTTGAATTCGACCCTTGAGACCTGTCTCCTGAGCATCAGCGAAGGATCTGTGGATGAATCCAGCCGTACATCACCGGTCACCGTCAGTTCTTTCATCGAGCTCATGGTAAACTTGTCAGTAGCGTTCTGTGCGAAGGACCATGAATGCGCGCTCCAGTTGTCATAGTCGCTTTTCTTCTTTATTCCGGCGACCATGTCCGACGGAGCATTTGCCACGAACACTACAGTCTTGGCCCCAAGGGATATCTTTATTGCATCTTTGCCGCTTATGGAGAATGTGGTAGCTCCGGGAGTATATCTGCGATATGTCTCGAGCTGTCCGTTTGCCGCTCCCAGTCCGCTGTCGTTGAAGAATACATATACGTCAAGAGTCTGCATCGTACTCTCTGCATTGGTTCCTGCGACAGAGGCCTTCGTCTCCATCCCTCCTATGCTGAAACTCAGCTCTGCTCCTTCCGGGGAAGGCCCCGGGATCTCTTTGTCACATGCGGCTGTCGCAAGTGCAGCTGCCGCAAAGATTACAGTAATAATTCTCATAAATGTTGTCTATCGTTAATAATCGTCTTGTCTGTTGAGTCCGTATCGTGCGATCAATGCGGATATTTCCGGGTCCAGGTTCCCTCGGCTTACAAACGACCTGTCGCTGGAACAGGCGTCCATATAGCATTGAACAGCCTCCTTGACCCGCCCGGTGCGGCTGTATATGATTGCAAGCATGTAATTGGTCTTGCCTGATCTGGGGAGTCTTTCAAGTATGTCGAGTGCGCTTGCATTGTAATCCAGGGCGCAGTAGGCTACGGCAGTATTGTAGTCTCCATACGGACGGAGAAGTGTGACGGCTTTCTTGTAATCCCGGTCCCGGATTGCCTGCAGCCCGTTCATGTAGGTGGTGTCCAGGACAGTGGTATGGACCGTGTCCTTGACCATTCCTATCCTGTGCAGATAAAAGTCGAACCTGACAGTCCTCAGACTTGGATACAACTGCTCCCTCAGATACCTGTACCATTTTTCGGCGCGGAAACTGTTTTCCCTTATGTCCGGATCCCGTATTTCTTTCAGACTCATGTATCGTCTCTTTCCCGAAAGGGAGATGGACGTGTCTGATGCCACGAGTCTGTCAAGCATCTCCCAGTTCTCAGGGGTGTTCCGGGAAATGAAACGTATGTCATTTGCCGCCTTGTCCTCTTTGTATATTCCTTCCAGGTCAATCACAAGGCCATCTTTCTGTCGGAGCGAGTCTTTGCATCTCTTTATGTATCTGTCAAAGAATCTTGAGACGGACTCTGACCTCTTCTTCGAAAGCACGGCATTGGAAGCATATGACCCTTCCGGCGAGCATGAAGCCGTCACTATTATGGAATCCAGCCCGAATGTCTTGTTGCTTATTAGGTTTGCGAGATTGCCCTGGATGCGGCTGATTTCTTCCACGTTGTCTTCAATCCCGGTGTCTATCTCCCAGCTCCCGCTCTTGAAATCTATATAGCAGGCGGTATTTGCCGCCACGTTCCTTTCCACGACCTTCGATATGTATTTCTCGCGGTTGTCGGCAAGGGTGCTGAGCGAGCTGATGTAGAACGTCAGGGGATCGCTCTCAGGCATGGTATAGAGTCTTGTTCCCTGATCGAAGATTTCTCCGGAAAGAGTAATCTCTACCTTCCTTAACCTTGGTCTGGTATTGATTGTCTGGACATATCTGTAGATGAACTCATCTCCGTCGCCGGTGATTACCGTGTCAAGCCTAAGTCCTTCCGTGATTATCGGTGCCTTTACGTATTTCCTGAACATCTTGTCCTTCCTGGCAATCCTCCTGTTGTTCCGGTTGATCTTATGGCTGCTTGTGTAATGCTTTACGGCCTGTTTCTCCGTGACTCCGAACATTGAGGCAAAGGCTTCGTCGGAGACGTATGACGAATCGGTACGCAACCTGAAAACCTGGGGCAGGTTTCTTTTCAGGAATACCTCCAGCTGGCTTGTGTTTATGAACAATGTCGAATCAGTTATGATTGACTCCAGGAATTTCCGGTAGTGTTCATAACCCTTCAGCTGGGCTTTGCGATAGTCTTTGCCGGTAATGATGACCGGGTCCAGGGCCACCGTGTCTTCCATGATCCACATTTCGGGCCTGAAGCGCAGCTGCCATTTGCTGTCCTGCATCTCCGACGGCACTGTCACGTCGAAGCACAAGTCGACCTTTCCATGTCTTTCCGCAAGATTCCTGAATCGCGCAGTCACCTTCGCCGCCTTGATTACGTCGGTTGCGACCATCTCACCCGTCTCGTCATCCTTCACTGCCTTCATGATCAGCACTTCCTGTCCCTCCTCGCCAGTGATGGTAAGGGTATCCCTGGAAAGTTCATCTGCTACCAGCTCAGGCATCTCATTCTCGTCTGCTATGGAGATGAGAGCTTGAGACGATCCTTTCCGCAGGGATTCCAGCTTTCTCTGCATTGCGCATCCTGCCAATATTGCAACGGCGGATACAAAGATGACTGCGTGTTTCAGGTACTTCATCTTGCAAGGTCTCAGTTCATGGACGGGACAAGCTGGGTGTCCGCGTCAAGTATCACAATCTTGTTGGCAACCACTTCGTTTATCCTTTTCTCCTCGCCATCGGAGGCGACATAGGATCTGGCCCTGATTCTGCCTGTGACTTCGAGGGGCGTGCCTGATGCTATCTTTGACAGGCCTGATATGGACTTGCCTTCCCAGGCGACCACTGAAAACCATGTGGTGTCTATGACCGGAGTTCCGTCTTTGTCTTTGTAGGCATAGTTGGTCGCAATCGTGAAATTTGCTCCTGACTTGTTCATGGCGCTCACGTGACGGATGTTTCCGACAAGGCCTCTGATTTCGATTCTGTTGAACTGTTCCATTTTGTCTGTTTTAATGTTAAACGGGGTTTCCGAGCTCCGGCGATTTGTCCGGGCTTCTGGTTGCAAAGTAAAATCGAAAAACAATCGTTTCGACGGAAGTGCCTGAAAATCAGAAAAATTTAAATATGATTTTTAATATCGACAATTCAACCATCTCTAGATTTTTAATATTCAGGGGCTAGTGCAAACTAAAAACGGGACATTAAAATTCTTTTTATGCACATAAAAGATTATCCTTATCCGTACAATGCAAATCAAGATCATGCAATCTCTTTATGAATCATGTAAAAATGCTGTTTGAAGGCCTATGAATCTTTGATATACAGGCGATTACCTCTATATTTATGGAAAAGAAAGATATGATGAGAAAGATGAAAGTACTTTATCCTGTCGCCGAGGAACCTTCGGCTTGTCTCGAGTGTGGCGATCCTATTATCTATGGACGTTCAGACCGGAAATTCTGCTGCGAGAGATGCAAGAATAAATGGCATAACCGACAGAATGCAAGTTCTTATAACATACGCAGAAGGGTCCGTTCGGTGCTTGTCCGAAACTATAAGATACTCGAGGACCTGCTGGACAGGAACACTCCCGACCTGGACACTGCGGAACTTCTGGCCATGGGATTCAATCCTTCATATTTTACGAGCGTCAGGAAGATCCGCCGGCATTTCGAGTACCAGTGCTTTGACATAAGGTACTTCATGACTTCGCTGCGCGTGCGCGACATTTCCCGCTTGATGGATTACGGCAAGGTCCGGTGATTATCCGCTGCAAATGCTTATCTTTGCATTAAAGATTTGAAATGGATATGAGCGAGAACAACCCTTTGTTGAGGCCTTCGGACGCGCCGTTCGGGGCTCCGGAGTTTGACAAGATAAGCAAGGATGATTATATGCCGGCCTTCGAGGAGGCCATAAGGATGGCGAAGGAGGAGGTGGATGCTATTGCGTCCAATCCCGAGGCGCCCGATTTTGCCAACACGATCGAGGCTCTGGAGTATTCGGGGCAGGCTTTGTCGAGGGTTGAGGGGATATTCTTCAATCTTCTGGAGGCTGACGGGGACGAGAGGATGCAGCAGATTGCGGAGGAGGTCTCTCCGAAGCTTACCGAATACAGCCTGTATGTGTCCATGAACGGCCCTCTGTTCGAGAGGGTGAAGGCAGTCAAGGAGAATCCCGGCAGCCTGGATGCGACCCGCAGGAAACTGCTTGACGAGACTTACAGGTCTTTCGTGCGCAGCGGTGCCGGCCTGCCTGAAGATAAGAGGGCGGAGTTCGGGAAGCTGATGGAGCAGCTGTCCCTGGAGGAGCTCCGTTTCAGCAACAACCTGCTTGCCGCTACCAATGCCTTCGAGATGGTGCTGACCGACGAAGCCGACCTTGACGGGCTTCCGGATTATGTCCGCGAGGCCGCTGCCGAGGCCGCCAGGGAAAAGGGCAGGGAAGGCTGGCTGTTCAACCTGGAGTTTCCGAGTTTCGGACCTTTCATGAAGTACAGCGCCCGCAGGGACCTGCGCGAGAAGATGTGGAAGGCCTACAATTCCAGGGCCCTGGGAGGGGAGAATGACAATACGGCCCTTATCTCCGGCATCGTGGGGATGAGGATGAAGATGGCCAATATGCTGGGGTATGCGACTTATGCGGATTTCGCGCTGGAGCCTCGCATGGCCAAGACACGCGGGATTGTGGAGGATTTCCTGCGCAAGCTGACGGACCCTGCCCTGCCTGTGGCGAGGAAGGAGGTTTCCGAGCTTGAGGCCTATGCCCGCGAAAACGGCTTCGGGGACAGCCTGCAGCCATGGGATTTCAGCTACTGGGCCGAGAAACGGAAGAAAGAGTTATACGATATAGACGACCAGCTGCTGAAACCGTATTTCCGCTTGGAGAAGTGCATCGATGCCGTGTTTGGCCTCGCTATAAGGCTCTACGGGATTACATTCGAGCAGCGCCATGACATCCCGGTCTATCATGAGGATGTCCGCGTATATGAGGTCAAGGACGAGAACGGGGAGCATCTGGCGTTGTTCTACGCTGATTTCTTCCCTCGCGATACCAAGCGCGGAGGCGCATGGATGACCGAGTTCCGAGGACAGTACATGCAGGATGGCAAGGATTATCGTCCGTTCATCAGCATAGTCACCAATTTCTCCAAGCCCGCTGGCGGGAAGCCTTCGCTGCTTACCCACGGGGAACTGGAGACTTTCCTGCATGAGTTCGGCCACTCCCTCCACGGAATGTTGTCGAGGGGAACTTATCCTTCGATGTGCGGTACCAACGTGGCCCGCGACTTCGTGGAGCTGCCGTCCCAGATAATGGAGAACTGGGCCTATGAGCCGGAGTATCTGGATACGTTCGCCCGCCATTATGAGACAGGGGAGACTCTCCCTGCGGAGTATATCAAGAAGATCATGGCCGCGAAGAATTATCTTTCGGCTTACTATCATATTCGCCAGCTGCAGTTCGGCATAATCGACATGGCCTGGCATACTCTCACTTCAGCTCCGGAAGAGGGCGTGGAGGCCTTCGAGAAGCGTGTGCTGGGACCTTTTGCAACCCTTCCTGCAATCGAGGGGACGGCAGTGTGCCCGTCTTTCAGCCATATATTCGCGGGTGGATACAGCGCTGGATATTATAGCTACAAATGGGCCGAAGTGCTCGAAGCCGACGCTTTCTCTATGTTCAGCGAGAACGGGATCTTCGACCGCAGGACTGCCGCGTCGTTCCGCAGCAACATACTGGAGAAGGGCTCGTCAGAGGAAGAATCCGTACTATACAAAAACTTCCGGGGCCATGATCCGGCTCCGGAAGCTCTATTGAGAAAACTCGGTATTATCTAAGCGTTTTTCTTGACTTTTTCGGGGTCCTTGAAGAGGATAGCGAAGAGCACTCCGACTACGAGGGCGTAGCCTGCGAAGATGTACCAGGCCTGCGACCAGTTGGCCGGGGTGTTGAACACGTCGCATGACTCCACGACTGCGCCGGCGGCGAGGGTGCCGATTGTCGCTCCGAGACCGTTGGTCATGAGCATGAATACGCCCTGGGCGCTTGAGCGGATCTTGGCCTCAGCATTCTGCTCGACATAGAGCGAGCCGGAAATGTTGAAGAAGTCGAAGGCGACTCCATAGACGATGCAGCTGACTATGAACAGTATTACTCCAGGCATGTCTGGATTGCCGGCTCCGAAGAATCCGAAGCGGAAAACCCACGCGAACATTGCGATAAGCATCACTTTCTTGATTCCGAATCTCTTCATGAAGAATGGAATGAGCAGGATGCAGAGGGTCTCGGATGCCTGTGAGATAGCAAGGAGGGCATTTGAGTTCTTGACTGCGAATGTGCCCGGATGCGTGCTGGCAAATGAGCCCAGGAAGGTGTTGGCATATCCGTTGGTGATCTGGAGGGACGCTCCGAGAAGCATCGAGAATATGAAGAATATCGCGAACTGGCGGTCTTTGAACAGGGTGAATGCCTGAAGTCCGAAGGCCTCCGAGATCGATCCGCCTTTACCCTTGTTGGTAGGGCACTTAGGCATTGTCAGAGCGTAGCCGCAGAGTACGAGGGAAAGGAGGCCGGAAGCGATGAGCTGGGTGTATGAGTCCTGCATCGATACGCCGCCGATTGTGATGAAGTTGGTGGCGAGCATGCTGCAGATGAAGCCGACGGTTCCGAATACCCTGATCGGCGGATAGTCTTTTACGGGGTCCTTGCCTACGAGTGCGAGTGCGTTGTATGCTACGGAGTTTGCGATGGCGATGGTAGGCATGAAGAAAGCTACGCTTATGCTGTAGAGCAGGAAGAGCGGAGCGAATTCAACGCCGGCGACTGCGCGCTGGCAATAGACTCCGGCTGCAACCATGAACAGACCTGCCAGACCATGGCAGAGGGAGAGTACTTTCTGCGCCTGGATCTTGCGGTCTGCAAGAATGCCCATGAGAGTAGGCATGAAGATCGAAACGATGCCCTGCATGGCAAAGAACCATTTGATCTGCGCTCCGAGACCGATGTTTCCGAGATATCTGCCGAGAGACGTGAGGTATGCGCCCCAGACGGCGAACTCCAGGAAGTTCAGTACAATCAGGCGGAAGGTAATGTTGTTATTCTTCATAATTGTATTTCTGTTGGTTTGAATTAATGTTATATGTGACAAATTTAAGTAAAATGGATAAATTATTGCTATCTTTGAGGGTTAAATTTGTATAGCTGATGAAATTTCAAAAGATAGCCAACGATCCGGGATCATCCGCAAGATGCGGCGTGATCACCACCGATCATGGCCAGATAGAGACTCCGATCTTCATGCCTGTCGGCACTGTCGGATCGGTGAAGGGAGTGTATCACAGAGATCTCAAGGAGGACATTGGAGCGCAGATTATTCTCGGTAATACATACCATCTCTACTTGCGTCCGGGCCTTGACATTCTCAAGAGCGCCGGCGGTCTCCATAAGTTCATCGGCTGGGACCGTCCGATACTGACCGACAGCGGCGGTTTCCAGGTATTCTCCCTTACCGGAATACGAAAGCTCACCCCAGAAGGATGCACGTTCTCATCCCACATCGACGGTTCCAGGCATACATTTACTCCGGAGAACAATGTCGATACCCAGAGAATCATCGGAGCCGACATCATGATGGCTCTCGACGAATGCTGCCCGGGCGATGCGGATTTCCGCTATGCCGAGAGGTCGCTGGAACTTACCCAGAACTGGCTTGAACGCTATCTGAAACGCTTCGACGAGACTGAGCCTCTGTATGGCTACAGCCAGACTGTCTTCCCTATAATCCAGGGCTGCGTATATCCGGAGCTTCGCAAGAGGGCCATCGACCACGCCGTGAAGTTCGACAGGGAGGGCTATGCCATCGGCGGACTTGCAGTAGGAGAACCTACGGAGAAGATGTACGAGATGCTGGAGCTGGTCTGCCCGATGCTGCCTGACGACAGGCCTCGCTATCTCATGGGCGTCGGCACTCCTGCAAACATTCTCGAAGGAATCGCCAGGGGAGTGGACATGTTCGACTGCGTGATGCCTACCCGCAACGGCCGCAACGGCATGCTTTTCACATGGAACGGCATCATGAACATGCGCAACAAGAAGTGGGAAGATGACTTCTCGCCGCTGGACCCGTCCGGAGCGTCGTTCGTGGACCATCATTACACGAAGGCTTATCTGAGACATCTGTTCATAGCAGGGGAGATGTTTGCTGCGATGATCGCCAGCGAGCATAATCTCGCTTTCTATCTGGATCTCGTCAGGGTGGCGCGGCAGCATATTCTCGCAGGGGATTTCGCTGCGTGGAAGGAAGTGACGGTCAAGAAGTTAATGACAAGATTGTAAAGTATGGACCTCGCACCA
>JAFZTP010000172.1 GCA_017618815.1 Bacteroidales bacterium
GACGTTCTTGAGGCCACTGACATGGAGCAGACCGTTGATTTTGCAAAACTGTTTGGGAACTGATGAGAAAGATTATCGCGATAGCTTTATTATGCATCCTTCCTCTCTCGGCCGGCGCCATGGAGAAGAGGGATACGATGGATGTGTCCATTGACGAGCTTCTTATGACTGACGCCTATCTGGACACAGTCAATGTCAAGAAGAAATTCATACTGAACGATTATACCATGATCGGCGTACAATATGGAGTCGGCATCAACCAGATGTCCTTCAATCCATCGAAACGCCAGTCCCACCTGATCACGCCGAGACATTTCGGTATCGTGCTGACCACCTACGGGAAGATATTCGGATACATGCCGTATTTCGGTCTGGAGACAGGCGTATTCTACGGCCAGGACGGATATAAGTTCAAGCCCGACCCGGAAGACGGTACATATCCATATAACGTGGACCATGCGGTCGAGTGCGTCTATGACTACGTGGAGGTCCCGTTCATGAGCCAGTTCCATATTGACCAGGAACACTTCAAGGTCATGATAAGCGCGGGAATGTACGGAGGATGGAGATACAAGGTGCACAGGACATGGGAAGAGGGATATGACTATGTCAATTATACGGACAATTTCTATGACTATGACATTAAGCTCGATTACGGACTGAAGTTCGGGGCCGGATTCGGACTTGTGTTCTCCCCGGTGGAAATCCACCTGAAAGGACAGCTCAGATATGGTTTCGGAAACATATACAAGCGGGATTATTTCAGCCCGGACCATTACAGGTACGCCAAGCCTCTGGACATCGAGATTTCCCTTGGCGCCCATTTCCATCTTGGAAAGAGGACCGGAAAGACAAGGAAAGTGCTCAAGCAAGAGGCCTACGACATGGTATATAATCCCGAGAACACAGAAAACAGCAAATAATGGAAACTCTTACTGCTAAAGTCGGAAACGTCCTCATAGGAAGCGGGAACAGGATTGTCCCCCAGACGATGTGCAACACCCACACTTCGGATGTGGATGGTACCGTGGCGCAGTGCGTCAGGATGCATGAGGCAGGAGCCGGCCTGATAAGGATAACCTGCCCCGGAATGGGCGACGTCAAATATATGAAGGAAATCAGGGAGAAGCTTCGTGCGATGGGCATTGACACTCCCCTGGTGGCAGATATCCATTTCTCTTCCGAGACCGCGATCGCAGTAGCCCCTTATGTGGAGAAAGTTAGGATCAACCCTGGCAACTTCAACAGAGACCATGAGGAGGCGTGCCGCCAGTTCTCCAGACTAGTCAAGGTCTGCAAGGAACATGGAACCGCAATCAGGATCGGTCTCAACCACGGCTCTCTCGGAGACAGGATCACCAATCTCTACGGCAACACTCCCAACGCCATGGCAAAAGCTGCGATGGAGTGGCTTGAGCTGTGCATAGCCGAGGATTTCATGAACGTCGTAGTCTCCCTTAAGTCCAGCAATACCATAGTGATGGTAGAAGCCTACAGGCTGCTGGCCGCCGCGATGCAGGAAAGAGGAGTAGTCTTCCCTGTCCATGTCGGCGTGACCGAAGCCGGGAACGGCGACTCCGGCAGGATCAAGTCATGCGTGGGCATCTCCGCCCTGCTTTCAGAAGGAATAGGCAACACTATCAGGGTCTCCCTCACCGAGGATCCGGTGAATGAGATTCCGGTTGCCAGGTACCTTGCGGACCGATATGACGGTCTCATCGGCTCGTCCATGGCTTCCGTGAGAATCTCCGAACGCAAGGCCGAGGCTACATACGACTCCCCTTCCAGGGAGCGTCTCATCCTTGACGTGGCATGCGACTTCGGGAAAAGACTTCTTGACAAGGAACTCGACGAGATTTCAATAGACGGCATATACCGTGACGAGGACGGCAAGGAAGTGTCCATAGCCGGATCAGGCCTCGCCGAATATCTGGAAGACGAGCTGATGCAGGCTACGCGCAGACGTTTCTACAAGCCTGAATATATTGCATGTCCAGGCTGCGGAAGGACGATGTATGACCTGCAAGGTGCCTTCGAGGCTGTAAAGGCTCGCACAGGCCACCTCAAGGACGTGGTAATCGCCGTGATGGGCTGTATAGTCAACGGTCCCGGTGAGATGGCTGACGCTGACTGGGGATATGTCGGAGAGGGCAACCACAAGGTCTCCATATATCACGGAAAAGAGCCTGTCCTTCGCCACGTACCTGATACGGAGGCTGTAGACAAGCTCGTAGAACTGATAGAAGCTGAATCAGCTTCCAAGAAATAAGCTATTTAAGTTCGGCAATCACTGTCTCGCTTGCGACTGTAAGGTCGCCAAGCTTGACTTTTATGTCCGCATCAAGCGGAAGATACATGTCGATACGGGAACCGAACTTGATGACACCGCACTGGTCACCGGCCTTGACCTCATTTCCCTCTTTTGAATAGCATACGATCCTGCGGGCGAAAGTGCCGGCAATCTGCTTGAAGAGGATTTCGTCCTTACCGTTGCTGAGCGCAGTTGACGAATGCTCGTTAAGCTCGGAAGCCTTAGGATGGAAAGCAAGCAGATACTTGCCTGGGTGATACTTGTAATAAGTAACCTTTCCATCTATAGGCCAATAGTTTACATGCACATCGAAGAAGTTCATATAAACCGAGACCTGGATACACTCCTTCTTGAGATACTCTTTCTCGAAAACCTTTTCAACTACAACAACCTTTCCATCAGCCACTGATGTTACAAGATTGCCTGTACCGAGAGCCTTTCTCTCAGGAACGCGGTGGAACCAGGTAACGAATCCCATGAAAACAACAAGCAGGACAATCAGGACAGTCCTGATGATGCCGGGATCCAGAAGCCACAATAACAAGGCTATGCAGGAGATTGCGACGAGCCACGCCTTAAGAATGGTACCGTAGCAGTCTTTTTGGATAACAAATCGCATAGTCGTAAATAATATTTTGAATGAAAATTATATCAGATATAAAACGAGCAAGTAGATCACTCCTGCCGGGAAAGCGAACAGCGTGCTGTCGAATCTGTCCATCATTCCGCCATGTCCCGGAATCACGGATCCCGAGTCCTTGATGTCATGGCAGCGCTTCCACTGCGACTCGAAAAGGTCTCCGTACACTCCGGAAACATGCATGACGACCGCGAGGATCGCGCAATGCACCAGCGGGAACTTGAACATTCCCGTATATCCGAGAATCACGGAAGCTATGATGGCGCTGACCATTCCACCCCAGAAACCGGCCCATGTCTTCTTCGGGGAAATCTCCTCGAAAAGCTTCTTCGGGAACCTCTTGCCGAGGGTGAGGCCTGCGCAATAGGCACCCACGTCAGAAGACCATATAATTATGAAGAAGCAAAGCAGAAGCCTGCCGGAGAACACTCCATGGTCGAATGCAATCAGATTGGAAAGGGAAAGCGGCACTGCGATGTACAGCAATCCGGTATAGATATGGGAAAACAGGTCGAAGCTTGACTTGTCCTTGGCATACAGGGAATTGGTCATCACCACAAGCACCGGAATCAGGGCGACGGCCACATATCTTCCGGGGATCCCGTATGCGGAAACCAGGAAAAGCAGCAGGAACAATATCGCGCCCGCTCCTATTGCAAGGCCCCTTGAAACCTTGTACCTGTCACCCATCGTTATATGGTAGAACTCCGACAGCATCGTACACATTATGAAAAGGAACAGGGCCGCAAACAGAAACTTGTTCACGGTCAGTCCGAGTATCATGAGGACGACGAACACTACGCCGGATATTCCCCTAGTCAACGAATTCTTCATGATTATTTCCAGGTTTAACCTTTGGTCCGAGTATGGCCTCGAGGTCGTCGGCCATGATGACCTCCTTCTCCAGCAACAGCTCGGCAACCTTAGTGAATCCTTCCATATTGTCCTTCAGGAGCTGGACCGTCTTCTGGTGCACGGACTCCACGAGGTCCTTGACCTCCTGGTCCATGATCTCGGCAGTCTTCTCCGAATATGGCTTGGTAAGATTGTATCCGCGTGAGCCGGATGAATCATAGAACGAGAGGCTGCCCACCTTCTCACTCATTCCATAATACTGGACCATGGAATATGCGATGTTGGTAAGTCTCTCCAGGTCGCTCAATGCTCCTGATGCAGGCTCCCCGTTGATTATCTCCTCAGCGGCACGGCCTCCGATCAGCACGCACATCTCGTCAAGCATATATGACTTTGAAGATATCTTCCTGTCCTCAGGAAGGCTCCAGGTAAGGCCGAGAGCCTGGCCACGAGGGATTATGCTGACTTTCAGAACCGGATCGGCATGAGGAAGCAGCCAGCCAACGACGGCGTGGCCTGCCTCATGGTATGCGGTAGTGCGCTTTTCGGCAGGAGACATCACAGTGGCGCTCTTTCTCTCGAGTCCACCGATGATGCGGTCCACGGCATCCATGAAATCCTGAGTCTCGATTTCCTCCTTGTTCCTGCGGGCGGCAGTAAGGGCGGCTTCGTTGCAGACATTGGCGATATCGGCGCCGGAGAAGCCCGGAGTATGCTTGGCCATCGTCTGGATATCGAAATCCTTGGAAACCTTCAGTCCGCGCAGATGCACATTGAATATTTCGACACGCTCCTTCATCTCAGGCAGGTCCACATGGATCTGACGGTCGAAGCGGCCGGCACGCATAAGCGCCTTGTCAAGGATATCCGCACGGTTGGTAGCGGCGAGGATTATCACACCGCTGTTGGTATCGAAACCGTCCATCTCCGTAAGGAGCTGGTTCAGCGTATTTTCCCTTTCATCATTTGAAGAAAAGCCGACATTCTTGCCCCTGGCACGTCCCACTGCGTCAATCTCGTCGATGAACACTATACATGGGGCCTTCTCCTTTGCCTGACGGAAGAGGTCACGGACGCGGGACGCACCCACGCCTACGAACATCTCCACGAAATCGGATCCGGAAATGGAGAAGAAAGGCACATTGGCCTCGCCGGCCACAGCCTTGGCAAGAAGGGTCTTGCCGGTGCCCGGAGGGCCTACGAGGAGGGCTCCCTTCGGAATCTTTCCGCCGAGGGCGGTATATTTCTGAGGACAGCGGAGGAAGTCCACGATTTCCATGACTTCTTCCTTGGCTCCATAAAGGCCGGCAACGTCATTGAAATTGACGTTCACCTGGTTCCTGTCAGCGAGCTTTCCGGTAGATTTTCCTACGTTGAACACGCCTCCAGGGCCTCCGGCGCCGCCTCCGACACCTTTGTTCATACTCCTGAACATCCATACATAGAGCAGGATCAGCATCAGAGGCAAGAACAGCCATTCGAGCACATGGCTCCACATCTGGCTGTCATTTTCCATTATGACCTTGAACCTTGATTCCTCAGGAAGGGCTTCGTTCAGTTCGCCGAACACAGTCTCGGGATCAAACTTGCTGGAGACCATGAAAGTGAAGTGAGGAGACTTCGGAGGAACTTCCCCACCCCATTTGTCGGCATATTTCGCAATCTTGTCAGGAGCCACGGTGACCGTACCACGGAAATCATTCCTGACGAAAACGATCTCCCTGACGTCTCCTGCCTTGATTATGGACTCAAGTTCAGCCCATTCCACTTTCTGCGGGTTGGCCTGTCTCTGGCCTAACAGCAGATATCCTATACCCAGTATGAGCACAAGATAGAACCAGGAAATGCTGAGGTTGAACCTGAAGCCTTTGTTTGATTTGTTGTTAGCTGGCATTTCAGTGTCTTTATTCTACGTCTTTCACCTTCCTTCCGGCAGCCTTGCGCGCAGCAGCCCTCACCTTGGAGGCAGCCTTCGGCTTCACGCGTGAAGATGCGGCCTTCTCCGCTGCCGGAGCCGGCTCGTCGGAATACTCCTTACGTTTGGCATCGGCCCAGAGATCCTCGAGACGATAGAAAGCACGGTATTCAGTAAGAAATATATGGACTACTATGTCACTGAAATCAAGTATGATCCAGAAATTATTCTCCAGGCCCTGCATGCGGGTAACTTTGCGCCCGAGCTTCTCTTCCATCTTCACAAGGACGTTGTCTGCAATAGCAGATACATTGGTAGTAGAATCAGCGCTGCAGACAATGAAATAATCTGCGATAGAAGACTCCACCGGCCTGAGGTCAAGCGAAACGACGTTCTGTCCTTTCTTTTCAAGCATCGCCTCGGCGATTGTCTTAACGGGTGATATACTCATATTAACTCTAGTTTTCTTATCTTTGTGACAAATTTAATCAAATTCTGCACCAATGGAAAAAAACTTTGTCATAAAGTGGCTAGACGAGATAGATTCCACCAACAGCGAGGCTCTGCGGCATATCGGAGAGCTTGACAATTTGTCAGTGATCGCTGCCAGGAACCAGACCGCAGGTCGAGGCCAGAGAGGCAACAAATGGGTCGTGGAACCGGGCGCAAATCTTACTTTTTCCATAGTGCTGAAATTCGCTCCGGGACAGCTGAAAGTCCGTGACTGCTTCTGTATCACCGAAGCCGCGGCCCTGGCTGTCGCAGGCATCCGCGAAGCAGAGACCAGGATCAAATGGCCCAACGACATCTACGTCAGGGACAGGAAACTCTGCGGCATGCTCATAGAAAACGGTTCTTCCGGCGACAGCATCACATACTCGGTCGTCGGAATCGGACTGAACGTCAACCAGACTTCATTCGACCCGTCGCTCACCAATCCGACATCTCTCAAGAAGCTGACAGGCAAGGATTTCGACACGGAGGCCATACTATCCGAGATACTGGACAACCTCGGGAGCCTGCTGCCGATGCTTGAGACTGAAGATGGGCGCGCCTCCCTGCACCAGACATACAACGGGGATGTCCTCTACCGCAAGGGCATAAAGGGACGCTACCGCGACAATCTGCGCGACGTGGAATTCGAGGGCATAATAAAAGGCGTCGCTGAGAACGGACGCCTTTCAATCTTAAACTGCACAGAAGCTGTCGAAGCGAGCTACGCTTTCAAGGAATTGAGCTTCTTCATCTGAGCCACCGCTTCCACGCGGTCCTTGGCCTTGAACACGGCGCTTCCGGCTACCAGTATCTCAGCCCCGGCATCGAACAGCTTGCCTGCATTGTCCGGACCAACTCCGCCGTCGACCTCGATCAGACAGCGGGTCTTCTGACGGTCGATCTCCGCTTTCACCTTGCGGACACGTTCATATGTATCCTCGATGAACTTCTGTCCTCCGAATCCGGCGAATACGCTCATGATCAGCACGAAATCGGCATCCTCCAGATATGGGAACAGCTCCTCCACAGGGACGTCAGGATCTATGGCCAGCCCGGGCTTGACATCATAGCCCCTGAGGGTGCGGAGCAGCTTGCGAGGATCCGTACCGGCATCATGGCAGGCTTCGAGATGGAAACTGATCATCTCGGCCCCGGTCTTGGAGAACCTTTCAAGATATTTCTCGGGATCGACGATCATAAGATGGATATCCATCGGTTTCAGTGCCTCCTTGGCAACGGCCTGGATCACAGGGAAACCGAATGATATGTTCGGGACGAATGTGCCGTCCATCACATCCAGATGGAAGATATCGGCATTCTCATTGACGAAGCGCACATCTTCCGCAAGATGCAGGAAATCGGCGGCAAGCAAAGATGGAGCGATCAGTCTCATGACAATTAACTGAAATTAGTGACTACGTCTATAAGGTGTTTAACGAACTTCTCGTTTGAAGCAAGGTCCAGCTTCTCTCCCGGAGCATGCACGCCCCTGAGGGTCGGTCCGAACGAAATCATGTCCAGGTCCGGGAACTTCTCCAGGAACAGGCCGCACTCCAGTCCGGCGTGGATTGCCTTCACTTCCGGCTCCACTCCGAACAGGCGGACGTAGCTGTCGAAAGCGACTTTGAGGATATGCGAATTCATGTTCGGCTTCCAGCCGGGGTAAGGATCGGTCCTGACGACTTCGGCTCCGGCGAGCCTGAAGCAAGCCTCTATCTTCTTGGCCATGAAATCAAGCGCAGACATTACCGAACTTCTCTGGCTGGTAAGGACCTGGATCCTGGCCGGCTCTATCATACGCACGGCAGCGAGGTTGTTGGAAGTCTCCACGAGACCAGGGATGTCCTGGCTCATGGCGAGCACGCCATGATGGACGGCAACCAGGGATGCAAGAAGCCTTGAAGCCACGGAAGACTCTATCGCTTTTTCATTGTTGATCACCCTGCGGCACTCCACGGCAACTCCGGGATCGCTGGTGGCGAATTCGGCTGAGAGAGCCTTTCCAAATGCGAGGAAACGGCGAGCGAAATCGTCTCCGTTGCCATCGGGCAGGGCTACGATAGCCTCACATTCCCTCGGTATTGCGTTATGCTTGTTTCCACCCTTGAAGAGCACGAGCTGGAAGCCCGAGCCAAGCTCTGCGTAAAGGAAACGCGCGAGCTGCTGGATGGTATTGCAACGCTCTTTGTTGATATCGTCTCCGCTATGACCGCCCATGGCGCCATAGACCCTGAGCATGAACCTCTCCGATCCCGGGCTGACAAACTCAGTCTGATAATCGAAAGTGGCCATGGTATTGACTCCTCCGGCGCAGCCTACGAAAAGCTGGCCCTCATCCTCGGAGTCGAGGTTGATAAGGGTCTTTCCGGTAATGAAACCCGGCTCCAGGGCCATCGCTCCGTCCATTCCTGTCTCCTCCGAGATAGTAAAGAGACATTCGATGCGCCCCATCGGAAGGTCGCTGTCCAGAAGGGCGAGACAGGCTGCCACGCCGATGCCGTCATCTGCTCCGAGGGTGGTCTCCTTTGCGACCATCCATCCGTCTTCGATGACATATTTTATAGGATCCTTGGCGAAATCATGGTCACAGCCTGCGTTTTTCTCGCAGACCATGTCCTGATGCCCCTGGAGCACCAGCGTAGGCACTTTTTCTTTTCCTTTGGATGCGGGTTTTGCTATGACGACATTGCCGGTTGCGTCGGTCTTGCACTCAAGGCCTCTGTCGGCGGCGAATTTCTGAAGAAAAGCGGTCATCTGCTCTTCGTGACCAGACTCCCGCGGAATCTTGGTGATCTCGCGGAAAATCTCAAGAACTGATTCTGAATTCATAATCCTGTATTTTAACGTACAGGCACAAGCATTTTTTCAATATCGGAAACATACTGCCTGAATGTCTTGTCGGTGGACATCAGGTCTGAAACCGTAGAGCATGCATGAAGCACTGTAGCGTGATCTTTTCCTCCAAGTTCTGTGCCGATGGTAGAGAGAGAGCAGTTGATCAGAGAGCGGCTCATGTACATGGCGATCTGACGGGCCTGTACGATGTTGCGCTTCCTTGACTTGGAGAGGAGGGTGTCGCGGGTGATGTTGAAGTACTCGCACACGATCTTCTGCACCTTGTCGATGGTGATGTCATTCTTTTCCTCCCCTACGATCTTGCCTGTCACCTGCTCGGCGAGCTCTACCGTGATCTCCTTGTGGATGAGGGTAGCGTAGGCGATGATCGAGATCAGCGCGCCCTCGAGCTCCCTGAAGTTGGACTTGATGCGGGTAGCAAGATATACGAGCACATCCTCGCTTACCACTACTCCCTCGCGGAAAGCCCTTGCCTTGAGCATTTCGAGCCTTGTGGTGTAGGTCGGCACCTGCAGTTCGACGGAAAGTCCCCATTTCATCCTGGAGAGAAGTCTTTCCTCGAAGTTCTGGAGATCGGCCGGAGCGCGGTCTGACGTGAATATCAGCTGCTTGCCGTTCTCATGGAGATGGTTGAAGATATTGAAGAATGCGCTCTGGCTGCCCTGGCCGATGAGGTCCTGGATATCATCCACGATGAGCACATCTATCTTCATGTAAAACGCTATGAAGTCAGTGAGTTTGTTCCTGATATGGACGGCGTCCATATACTGGGTCTTGAACTCGTTTCCGGTGACATAGAGCACCACGAGGTCAGGATATTTCTTCTTGATTGCAATGCCTATGGCCTGCGCAAGATGAGTCTTGCCGAGTCCCGGACCGCCGAACAGGAAAAGCGGATTGAACGGGGTGTTGCCCGGAGCATCCGAAATGCTGTGTCCTGCAGTGATACCCATCTTGTTGCATTCGCCCTCAACGAGGTTGTCGAAACAATATACAGGATTGAGTCTCGGATTGATCTGTATCTTCTTGAGCCCAGGGAACACAAACGGGCCCGGATTTCCGGCAGTCGGGTAAGTATTCACGCTGACTGACTTGTTGACGGGAACGTTTCCATGGGAAGCAGGGAAAGCCATCGGCGGCTGGGTGGTCACTACCTTGGTCTTATAAACCAGTTTCGCACCTGCACCGATCACGCGCTTGAGAGTCTTCTGGAGGACGTCGAGATATAAATCTTCAAGATATTCCCTATAGAAATCGGAAGGGACCTCAATCGTTATTGTCTGCTCCTTGAATTCGAGCGGAACGATCGGCTTGAACCACATATCGAACTTCTTCGGCTCAACGATTTGTTCGATGATCCTCAGACAGTTATTCCATACGTCAATATGTGTGTTGTTTCGGTCCATTATTGCTCTTCGGGATTGCTGTGCAAAAATGGATGAAAAAAAATTAATAAAAAAATAAATTTCCTATTGGAATTGAAGAATATTTTGTTTTCTTAAATAAAGCAGAAGGGTAAAAATCGCTAATTTGCAATATATTAATAATCAACATATTACAAAAGTCAACATCGATTGTAACGTTAAAATTTGACGTTTGTAATCTTGAAGGATTCCAAATTAACAAATCATTGATTTTTCCCTGTCTTAGAGCGCTATAAAGCCATAAAAACGAGGGTGATTATCTAACGATTTCTACTTTTTCTCCCTGCATTCGGACAAGGAAAGAATCAGGGAATTTCTGCTTTACCTCGGCATGATTTCTCCGGGCACCTTCGAGAGTGTCTGAAACGCCGACGATATACTTGTACAATTTGCCGTTCCATACAAGAATCGGATGGTATCCCTTGAAGTATCCGTCCCCGGTCTTGAGCTTTCTTCCGGAGGCAAGTATCTGCGTGCCGTAGCATACCTCGGCAGTACGTACTTCTTCCGTATGGGAATTGTGCTCGACGGCAGAATATACACCCGCTGAAGATTCTGACGGCGGTATTACATCTCCTGTCTTGAGGCTGTTGTCATATTTGCCCTTGAATGAGACGAACGCCTGATAGATGCTCTCGGCAATCCCGTCTTTTCCCGAATCGCTCCTGAGGACCTCCAGGTCGGCGGCGTTCGAGATGAATCCGCACTCGATCAAGACAGCCGGCATCGTAGTCCTCCATAATACAAGGAATGGATTCTGGCGGACTCCCCTGCTCTTTGCGATACGGCTCGACCTCATGGCCTTGTCCACCTCGGCTGCGAACTCCAGGCTCTGCTCCAGATGGGCATTCTGCATCAGGTTGAAGAATATGAATGATTCAGGATCGTCAGGATCGAAACCCTGATACTTGGTAGTATAGTCATCTTCAAGGAGAATCACGGAGTTCTCCCTCCGGGTTAGCTCCATGTTGCTGCGGAAGAGGTCCCTGTTCTTGTTGGAAGACTGTCCGAGCACATGGACCGAATAGCCGTTCGCCGTCGAGTTTGTCGTAGCGTCGATATGGATGGAGATAAACAGGTCCGCATTGTTCTTGTTAGCTTTTGCAGCCCTGTCGTTGAGAGGGATGAAGGTGTCGTTCGAGCGCGTCATCACGACCTTCACTCCGGGATAATTGGCCTTTATCTTGTCCCTCACCTTGAGGGCGATGGAAAGCGCGATATCCTTCTCGCGGGTCTTGGCCCTGTCCCTGCTGACACAGCCGGCGTCGTGGCCGCCATGTCCCGGGTCGATGCATACGGTCTTAAGAGATAACTTACCTTCTGATTGCGCCTGCAGAGGGGACGTGAATGCAGTCAAAGCAAAAAATATTGCCCCAATGATTGCTATATGTTTTTGTGAATGTCTCAAAATGGTCTTATATTTGCATTTTGCAAATGTAACAAAATTTGCGATTAATAGAAATCATTTGATGTCATTATATAATAAAACAGTCTTTTCAAAATACGCCGGCAAGATCGTCCTCGCCGGACTCGTACTGTCTTTGATGGCATCTATCTCATTTTCCGGATATTCGCAGGACAGGAACCGCCGCAGGAGGCATCGCAACGTATACAACCAGGCTGTAACGTATAATCCCGACAGCATCGTGATCTCGGACTCCCTGCGCGCCGTACGCGACTCTCTCCACAGGGTTGATTCCCTGTTCAAGGCAGACTCCGCCGCCCTCCAGAAGCACAGTTCCCTCAATGCCCCGGCATTCACAGGAGCCAAGGACTCGATCATAGAAGTCTTCACTGACGGCCAGAGAAAGGTATTCTATTACGGCGACGTCAATGTCAAATACGACGACATGGAGCTTTCTGCCGATTTCATGGAATACGACATGAAGACCGGAACAGTCTATGCAAAAGGAACATACGACTCCGTCACCCAGGAATGGAAAGGACTGCCTGAGATGAAACAGGGCAAGGACACCTACAAGATGGAGGAGCTGAGATACAACTTCAACACCCGCAGGGCCAGGATCACGAACATGGTGACCCAGCAGGAAGAAGGCCTGCTGCACGGAAAGAGGATAAAGATGATGGAAGACCATTCCATCAACGTAATCAACGGCCAGTATACGGTCTGCGACCTTGACGAGCCTCATTATTATCTCAAGCTGACCGCAGCTAAGGTGATCACCAAGCCTTCGCAGAAGACAGTCTTCGGCCCGGCGTTCCCTGTATTCGAGGACATTCCCCTGCCTGTGGCACTGCCGTTCGGATTCATTCCTAAGAGGCCTAAGAGGGCGACCGGCCTGCTGATGCCTACTTTCGGAGAAGAGACCACGCGAGGCTTCTACCTCAAGGACTTGGGAATGTATTTCGTGTTCGGAGACCATTTCGACCTTTCCGTAACCGGAGACTATTATACTCTCGGATCATGGGCCCTGGACATCAATTCCAGGTACAAGGTCAACTACAAATACGACGGCACCTTCTCTTTCAGGAAGTCTTCGACGATCCTGGGCGAAAAAGGAAGCACGGACTACAGGAGGTCCGACAACATGAGCATCAACTGGTCACATCGCCAGGACAGCAAGTTCATTCCAGGATCGACATTCAGCGCATCAGTGAACTTCTCCACTCCGGGAAGCAACAGATATGATTCTAGGTCGCTGAACGAGGCCCTGCAGATGCAGACCAACTCATCCATAGCGTTCAGCAAGAGCTGGGGCGGCAAGTTCAACCTTTCATTGAGCGCCCAGCACAGCCAGAATTCTATGGACAGCACATACAGCATCACCCTGCCTCAGCTCAACTTCTCCGTGACGACTTTCTATCCGTTCAAGAGGAAGCACCGCGTAGGAAAGGAACAGTTCTATGAGAGATTCTCGCTGGGATACAGGACAGATTTCAAGAACATGGTCAGGTTCAAGTCGAAAGAATTCATGAAAGACGACTTTGCCGACAAGTTCAAAAATGACATGTCGCACTCGTTCACGATCGGACTTCCCGATTTCTCCTTGCTGAAATATATAAAGGTTACTCCTTCCGTCTCATACGGCATGAAATGGTACTTCAGGAAGACTGATTACGAATATAACGGGGAGACCGGCAAGGTCGAACAGGTTCCCGGAAAGAATTTCAGCCATTTCGGAATCACCCAGACTTATTCGGGGTCCGTCAACGCGTCCACAACCATATACGGCTTGTTCAATTTCGGAAAGATGCACAAGCTCCAGGCAATCAGGCATAAGATAGACCCTACCATCTCCTTCAGTTTCAGCCCGGAACAGGGCACGAGGGCCAACGGATGGAGGACACTCGAATACATAGACCTGAACGGAAACGCCAGGACTTACGACTATAACATCTACGCTATCCAGGGCGGTTATCCTTCAAAAGGCCGTTCAGGTAGCATTTCCCTGACTATAAACAACAACATTGAAGCAAAAGTCAGGGATCTGAGGGACACTACCGGAAAAGGCATCAAGAAAATAAAGCTGATAGACAACTTCTCGATCAGGACAGGATATAACCTGATGGCGGACTCCCTCAATATGAGCAACATCTCCATGTCCCTGAATACGAACGTTCTTGAGAAGATTTCAGTATCCGGCGGCGCCGAGCTGGATCCATACGCAATCGACAAGACGGGAAAAAGGTACAATCAGTTCAATATCAGCAAATATGGAATCAGGAAGCCTGTCAGGCTTACCCGTGCCAATATTACTCTCGGCTATACCCTCGCAGGAGAAGGAAAGATCAACGGAAACGACGGCTCGAATGACCGTTCAGGTTCCGGAGAGGACGGACAATCTGGCGGCCAGAGCGCCGTCGATTATTACAAGAGGGTCTATTACCATCCTGTGACCGGCGAGTTCATCCCGGGAGGATGGACATACTATACGAATCCTAACGTACCATGGTCAGTCAATTTCTCCTACACATTCGACTATACCAGGTCGTATAGATTCACGAACAACAAGCTGATAGCTGCCAACGCACTGCGCCAGACCCTCGGACTTACGGGAAGCATCAAGCTCAGCCCGAAGATGGCGATGACATTCAACAGCAACTACGACGTGATGGCTATGAAGATGACCTCGTCTTCATACACGTTCACTTATGACCTGCACTGCTTTAACATATATGTAAGCTGGATTCCAAGCGGTATGTACGAAAGCTGGAGTTTCCGCATCTCGGCCAACGCTTCCGCGCTTGCCGACCTGCTCAGGTTCAAGAAGAGCTCAAGTTACTTCGATCATTGGTAGTCGTTTTTTGACCGATATTTCGGTTTTTAATAATATTTTAATATATTTGCACCAACGATTTGGCTCCACCCCGATGTCAGGGGTCACGAGTCTTCCCTGTTTTTATATAATTGATAGTTTATTTAACCTAAGTATAATTTTATATGCCACACAGTTTACTTGAGCTGAATTCAATGTCAGAAGATCAGCTCCGATCGCTGGCGGACGAACTTGGAATCAAAGGCACCAAGAAAATGGATGCCGAAGCCCTCGGTTATGCAATCCTTGACCAGGAGGCCGTGAATAAATCCAAGGAACAGCCGCAGCAGACGCAGGAGAAACGTAAGAGAGGCCGTCCAAAGAAAGACGCTTCCGAAACACAGGCTTCGAAGCCTGCTCCTGCCCCGGCACCGGCTCCGGAAAAGAAACAGCCGAAAGAGAAAAAGCAGGCTGCCGCCAAAGAGAATAGCCCGGCGGCCGTAAATGAGAACAAACCTGCAGAAGAAAAAGCTGCAGAGGCTCCTCAGAAAAGAAGTCGCAAAGCTAAAGTTCAGGAAAAACCGGCAGAAGAACCGGCCGTTAAAGAAAACAACCAGAAAGAGCGCCTGCCACGCGAGGAATACCTCAGACTCAAGCAGGAGCGTCGTCAGCAGCAACAGCAGCAGGCAGCTGCGCAGTCCGGCCAGGAAAACCAGGCCGAGCAGCCGGCTCCAAAGCAGCAGAAGCAGCTTCCTTCAAAGGTAGAGTTTGACGGCACCGTAGAGGCCACAGGCGTCCTCGAGATCATGCCGGACGGATACGGCTTCCTCCGCTCATCTGACTACAATTACCTTAACTCCCCTGACGACATCTATGTTTCTCAGCAGCAGATCAAGGTAAATGCCCTCAAGACCGGAGATACGGTGACCGGCGAGATACGTCCTCCGAGAGAAGGCGACAAATACTTCCCTCTCGTGAGCATCAAATACATCAACGGCCGTACTCCGGAGTTCATCCGTGACAGGGTTCCGTTCGATTTCCTCACCCCTCTCTTCCCGGACGAGAAATTCAACCTTCTTGGACATGGTCATGAGAAAGACATCTCTTGCCGCATCGTGGACATGTTCACCCCTATCGGAAAAGGCCAGCGCGGACTTATCGTAGCCCAGCCTAAGACCGGTAAGACCATGCTCCTCAAATCTATCGCTAACGCCATCGCCGACAACCATCCTGAGGTCTACGAAATCGTCCTCCTTATCGACGAGCGTCCTGAAGAGGTTACTGACATGAGCAGAAGCGTAAAGGCAGAAGTCGTAGCATCAACCTTCGATGAGCCTGCAGAAAGGCACGTAAAGGTTGCAAACATGGTTCTCGACAAGGCCCGCAGACTCGTTGAATGCGGCCATGACGTAGTAATCCTCCTCGACTCCATCACCCGTCTCGCACGTGCATACAATACCGTACAGCCTGCTTCCGGAAAGGTTCTTACCGGTGGTGTGGATGCCAACGCCCTCCAGAAGCCTAAACGCTTCTTCGGA
>JAFZTP010000004.1 GCA_017618815.1 Bacteroidales bacterium
AGTTCCAGCTGATGATCTATCCGGACGGTAAGCATGGTTATCACGAATATCAGGGTGAGCACGCCGTGAGATTCCAGGTTGAATTCTGGCTGAAATACCTTATCCGAAGATAATCATCGGACACTGGTTACCAATAAATAATTCCCTGACCCTGAAGCCGTGTCTATCCGGCAGGCAAAGATATGGGTAGTAGGCGACTCCCTGAGTTTCAGCTTCTTGCGCAGGTCGTCGCTGCTTATCGGAAGATTCCTTGCCGTCACTGAAGCGGCTGGGATCCGTTTGGAAAGAGATTTGATTTCTGTGCTGCTGAAAGGCAGCACTTCTTCTATCGAGAAGGACTTGCCGAACGGGGAAGACCATCCAGCCGGAGCGACATAGAGATGGGTGGACCGTCCAAGCTTTCTAAGTCCCCATGCTTTCGAGACATGGTTGAATAGGCCGGCCTTCGCAAGGGCCTTGCCGGGCTCGAAGAGTACTGAACCCTTAAGTTCGACCAATTCCTCGGTTGATTGCAGGAATTCCGGGACGGAAACCTTTTCGGCGTCTTCAGCTACGCTTATGGTATCTTCAGTGTGGTCAGGTTCGGCGACACATAGGGTATATGGGCCCGAATAGCCCCTCTCGGCGACCAGAAGAAGTTCCTTGCATTCTCCGTCGGTCGCCACCACATGCACTTCCTTCACGTCGTTCCCAGGAGCTGCTGCATTCAGCCTTTCAACGGCCATGCTTATGTCAGCCATAGGGGAGAGCTTGACCATCAGCAGGGGAGCGGCGTCAAAGAGCTTCTGCTTGAGGTTCAATATGTCCGGAGAACAATCCTCGAGCAGGAATACTTTCCGTCCAGCTCCGTCCCTTCTTGCCGGATCCAGGAAAATTACGTCCGGGCTGAAACTGCCGAGGACTTCGTCTATCGTGGCGGGGGAGACTTCATGGTTGCTTACGGTGATGTTGTCGATGCCCAGCTCCCTGAAATTATGTTCCGCAGCCTGCGAGAGCAAAGCGTCCATCTCGTTGTAGAGGATGCTGCCCGCCTTTGCGGAGAACGCCCAGTCGTCGATTCCGAGACCTCCTGTCAGGTCGGCCAGCCGGAATCCGGGACGGCCCTCCATCAGCCTGGTCAGCAGCATGGCCTTATAGCGTGCCGTGACCGCGGATGAGCATTGTTCTGTGCAGAGCCTGGTGGGATAGATTATGGACGGGATTTCATGCCACTGCGGGACCTTCTTTTTTATCCGTCTGCGCCCTTCGATGGTGCTGACAGCCAGTTCCATGTCGATATCCGGCCATCTGCTGCGTCCGAGCAGCAACTTGGCTGTATCGTCGTTCTCATGTGCGAGTATGAATCCTGTCAGCTTGTCTTCCATCATAGCTTTGATTAATCAGCGTAAAGATAGACATTATATTGCAGATATTTGTTAAATTTGTGAAACGCAAAAAACAACAATAAATATGACACAGGACTATAATGCTATCGCACAAAGCTGGTTGAACGGAGATTTCGACCATGCTACCAAATGTCAGATTCTTGATCTCAGGAACAATGATCCTGCAGGCTTCGAGGACGCTTTCTATCGTAATCTGGAGTTCGGTACAGGCGGTCTGCGCGGCATTATGGGCGTGGGTACTAACAGGATGAACAAATATACCGTCGGCATGGCTACCCAGGGCCTTGCGAACTATCTGAAGTCCCGCGTCGGTGGCGACCTCAAGGTCTGCGTATCCTTCGACAGCAGGAATAACAGCAAGGAGTTCGCCAAGATCACTGCTGACGTCCTTTCAGCCAACGGAATCCATGTATATCTGTATGACAACATACATGCAGTCCCTCTCCTGAGCTATGCCGTGAGGGCCAAGAAGGCTAATGCAGGCGTCATGATCACTGCATCCCACAACCCTAAGGAATATAACGGATACAAGGTGTTCTGGTCTGACGGAGCCCAGGTTACCTCTCCTGTTGACAAGGAGATCGTCGCCGAGGTTTCAAAGATCACAGAGCCTTCCATGGTACGTTTCAAGGTGACCGACGAGTGCGGAGGTATCGATGTGATGGGGCATGAAATGGACGAGGCGTATCTCAACGATGTGCTTACCCTGCTTCTCTCTCCTGAGGCCAGGGCAAAGCACAACGATCTCAAGATTGTCTATACTCCACTTCATGGATGCGGCGTCCGCATCGTCCCAGAGGCCCTTTCAAGGCTTGGATTCAAGAATATCATCCATGTCCCTGCCCAGGATATCAGCGATGGTAACTTCCCTACGGTGATGTCTCCAAATCCTGAGGAGAACTCGGCCCTTGAGATGGCAATTGCTGTCGCCGACAAGGAGGGAGCCGACATCGTGATGGCCACGGACCCTGATGCCGACCGCGTGGGAATCGCCGTACGTGACAATGAAGGCAAGATGGTCCTCTTCAACGGCAACCAGACCGGAGCGATGCTTACATATTATATCCTTACCAGATGGAAGGAGCTCGGAAAGCTTGACCCTTCGAAGTATTGCGTCAAGACCATCGTTACCACAGAACTCATTGCCCAGATTGCCAGAAGTTTCGGCGTTAAGTGCTATGATGTGCTTACCGGCTTCAAGTATATCGCCGAGGTCGTAAAGAACAACGAAGGCAAGGGTGAGTTCATCTGTGGAGGAGAGGAGAGCTATGGCTTCAACGTGGGCCAGTTCGTACGTGACAAGGATGCTCCGATTTCGTGCTGCTTCATCGCTGAATGCGCAGCCTGGGCTGCCGAGCAGGGACTTACCCTGTACCAGCTCCTCCAGAAGATATACGCGGAATATGGCTACCGCAAGGAGGCTCTCGTATCTCTCGTCCGCAAGGGCAAGTCAGGAGCTGAGGAGATCCAGCAGATAATGGCTGACTACAGGTCTAATCCTCCTAAGGAGATTGTCGGCTCCCGTGTAGTCAAGGTGGTCGATTATCTCGATACCGAGAAGACAGGCCTTCCTAAGTCAAACGTCCTCCAGTTCTTCAATGAGGCAGGGGACATTGTCTCCGTACGTCCTTCCGGAACCGAGCCTAAGATAAAGTTCTATTTCGGCGCCGCCGGTTCGGATGCCGACGCGAAGATTGAAAAACTGAAAGCGCAGTTCGTGAAGTAAGCCGGTTCCCTCCCGGACCGACTATAATTTTCGATACATCGACAAGATTGTCCGAGCGGCCCCGATTCCGTCCGGACAATCTTTTTTATTTTTCATTTCTTTGTAAGGTACCATTGTAGAGTTTTTGTGAAAAGAATAATTTTAACGTTTTAAATGGGCGTTTTCGGGAATGTCCGAGAAATACTGGACATTTTCGCTCTTATTCGGACAAATATCACAACAATTCGGACAACTATCGGCAATATCCGGACATAATGTATCAAAATTGATAGTTTTGGAAAGAAACTTGTAGTATGTTTGCACCAGAAAGAGAAACAAAAAACGTTTATAGACTTAAACTGTGCTAAACTCATAGCTTTAAACTTGAAAAACTTGATGACTAATTTTTTTAGTTTTTATGTGGTTTAAAATGACTAAACTTAAACAGTGGACCCAATTATCTTAACCTATCGAACTTAGACAGTGAGGCTTCAGCACAAGCGGGTTTTTCCCAATGGTTGTTATTTTATTCCCGCTTGTAATGCTTTAAATTCAAGATTAATATCGGACGTCGTGATGACGTCCGATATTTCGTTTATATGAGTGTCATGGAGAACAAATCGTCCAGAGGTATTGAAGGGCCTTCTGCGAGGACTAGCATTCGGTATCCGTCGTCTATGTTCCGGACATGTCCCTGTGTCCTGTAATAGGCTCCTCCGGCCTTGCGACCGTCTTTCTGGAAGAATGTGACCATGACTTCAGGATGCTCCCGGAGTCTTTCTCTTATTGCGGCCATGGCCTTGTTGAGCTCTTCCATCTGTCTCTCGTCAAGTTCGGCTTTCGAGCCGGTAATCCGTCCGGTCTCGGTGATGACCTCGTCATATCCCGTGAGGGCCGCAAATGGCGCAAACTGTGCCGCCCGGTCATGCATGCTCATTCTCGGGTGCCTTGCAGGCCCTTTGTATTCCAGGCCGATTATGTTGTCGTAGCTCGTGCCTATCATTTCCTGTGCCCTCCTATCTGTCCGTTCCTTTCTCTGGCCGTCGCTCCTTCCTCAAAATTGGTTCCTTTCAATATGGCGTTCTTTCCGAACTTCCTCCTGATGGCGAGTATGGCTTCCTGCTCGCTTCTTTCTTTCTCTGTATTTACGGGTTCATCGAAGAGTCTCAGCTGGACTGCGTCCATCTTGCGCTCGCTTACTACGTGGTTCGCTACCACATACATCCTGCGAACCAGCAGGGACTTGTCCACTATGCGGTCGAAAAGATCCATCACCGCATCCGTGATCAGCTTTGTGGATGATGTCTGCCTTCCGAGGTTGATTGAGCCGTGGGCAGGCTTTGGTACGGGACGTCCATAATGGTCTTCTACCACAGGCCCCCTATATGTACTCTTACTATTGTCGGAAGAAAGGTTCTCCACGTCATATCCTACCGTCAGTACCATCTGGTCGCAGACAAGGCCCTTCTCCACAAGGTCCAGCACCAGGCTGTCGGTCATCTCCATCATGACGGTACGGGCCTGTGCGAACTTGTACGGATTCTGCAGGACCTGTCCGCTGCTCAGGCTGTTGACCATCGGCCTGTAGGATTTGATTTCTTTCATGGTGCAGGGCTCATATCCCCACGCATGGTCGATGATCAGCTCTGCATTCACTCCGAAAAGCTTGTATAGCAATTCTTCGCTGTATCGCTCGTTCGGACGGCCGAGAGAGCATCTTGCAATGTCTCCCATCGTGAATATGCCGTTGGCCTCGAGTCTTGCGGCGATACCGCGGCCTATTCTCCAGAAGTCCGTCAGCGGACGGTGGGTCCAGTATTTCCGTCGGTAGCTCATTTCGTCCAGCTCCGCGATTCTCACTCCGTCCTTGTCCGCAGGGCTGTGCTTGGCTTCAATGTCCATGGCGATTTTTGCCAGATACATGTTTGTGCCGATCCCGGCCGTTGCCGTGACTCCTGTCTTGGCAAGCACGTCGCGCACCATGGTCATGGCCAGGGCATGAGCGGTTGTCTTGTATGTCTTCAGGTAATCGGTGACGTCGATGAAGACCTCGTCGATGGAATATACATGGATGTCTTCCGGTGCTATGTACTTGAGATAGACTTCATAGACCTGGCTGCTTATCTCCATGTACTTGCCCATCTGGGGCGGGGCGACTATGTAATCGAGCTCCAAGGAGCTGTCTGCAAGTATCTTGGTGTTGTCGGTCTCTTTGGCCCTGAAACGGCCTCCGGGAGCCCTGCGCCTGCGTTCGGCGTTGACTTTCCGTACTTGTTGTACGACTTCGAAGAGGCGTGCCCGGCCTCCGATTCCGTATGATTTCAGGGAAGGGGAGACTGCGAGGCAGATTGTCTTTTCGGTCCTGGTCGGATCGGCTACTACAAGGTTCGTGGTAAGGGGATCAAGACCCCGTTCTACGCATTCGACGGATGCATAGAAGGATTTCAGGTCGATTGCTATGTAGATCCTGCCGTCCAGATTACTTCTTCCTTACGTTCGTGAACATGCAGAAGCGTGACTGGAGTCCGAGGACGGCTTTTGCCATCTGGACATGAGCAGCCAGATAAAGAAGCAGGACTACGGCCATGTCGAACTTGAATCCGATGCCGAAAAGGTATCGGATGACCATTATGAAGTCTGATGCCATGAACAGCAGAGCGCCGAACAGGATGAACGAGCCGGCCCTGTGGAGAGCGTCGTTTTCGTTCCATGAATCCGGATCGTCGTCATCGTCGATCCTTTCGATGGAGTCTGACAGCAGCAAGGTGGCATATCCTTCGAGGGCAAGCAGCAGAAGTACGAAGATATAGACTCCTATAACTATGGAGAGCTTGAGCGGCTGGTCGAATGACATAGGTATCACTACGGCAGGCACGAGAAGCGCCACGACATACCATAGCACCATCTTGGTCCTAAGCTCAGGAAGCATCCTGAGGAAGAACAGCAGGTATGCCAGATGTCCGAAGAGGAAGAAGACCATGCTTTCCACGAAACCGTCTTTTCCCTTGGAATTAAGGAATAGGCATCCCAGCGTGTACAGTATGAACGTACACAGCAGATGCAGCTTGTCCTTGCATCCGAACGATATCACGATGGATTGTGCGCTCTTTTGAGATGTGAGTTCCAGGAAGAGGGCGACAGCCATTATAGGCAGGAGGAACGGCTGGATCGAGCCGGATACTTCCCAAAAACCCGCAAGAAGCGATATCAAAACAATGGCTGAGCATGTGAAGAACAACACCCAGAATATTTTAGCTATCTTTTTCATGCCGTTTTTTCAATGGTGTCCCACAAAGGTAAAAAAAATAGTGTTATTCAAAAAATCATTTGCTATTTTTGCGCCCGTTTTTGTTATCTAAGTAATTATGGTAGAAAGGAAAAACAGCTGGCTCCCGGTCGTGGCGCTGACAATTGCGGCCTTTGTGTTCAACTCTTCGGAAGCGATGCCGATCGGTCTCATGACCGATATCGCAGAAGGTCTGGGCGTGAGTGATTCGGCCGTGGGAATGCTTGTCTCTGGATATGCGTGGGTGGTGGCTTTCATGTCGCTGCCTCTTATGGTCGCGTTCTCGAAGATGGAGTATCGTCGGCTCATGATCGGAATCGTGACCCTTTTTATGTTCAGTCATGTCCTTTCGGCTGTTTCGACTGGCTACTGGATGCTGATGTGGTCGAGAGTCGGGGTTGCATGTGCCCATTCGATATTCTGGGCGATCGCTCCGCCTGTGGCGGTCAAGGTCGCTCCGGAGGGGAAGGGGCCGCTTGCCATGAGCATGATTATCACCGGAACGTCTATAGCGCAGATCGTCGGGATGCCGACTGGTCGTGCAATCGGTCTCCTGCTGGGCTGGAGGCTGACTTTCCTTACTATCGGTGTCATTGCGTTCCTTGTGCTGATGGTTTTCCTTTTCTCGTTCCCGAGGATCCCGAACGATATGGATTTCTCGCTCAGGGATCTTCCTTCGATTCTGGGCAACAGGGCTCTGATTTCTATATATGTTACCCTAATAATTATTGTGACGGGTTATTTTTCTGCGTATAGTTTCATCGAGCCGTTTCTTGACAGGGTCGCCGGACTGGATAAGGTTCTGGTTACTGTAGCGCTGATGCTTTTTGGTTTTTCGGGAATTATCGGCAGCGCGATTTTTTCAAGGGAGTATCCTTCGAGAGAAAAGGCCTTGGTCGTATCGAGTCTTGTCGCTGTCCCGCTTATGCTTCTGATTCTTCGTCCTGCGGCAGGGTTTATCGGGGCGCTTGTGCCGGTGCTGCTTGTCTGGGGTATTGCGAATACTTTGTTCAATCTCGTTTTCCAGGCTGAGCTTATGCGTATCGAGACCCGGGCGACGACTATTGCCATGGCTCTTTATTCAGGGCTCTATAATGTCGGAATCGCGGCCGGTTCGTTGCTCGGAGGCGTAATCAATGATAATGTCGGTCTTCCGTATATCAGTCTTTTCGGAGCTGCCATCTGCTTCATTTCCCTTCTTTACGGCGTCTTCCGCATGCTTCCTCTCCTTCATCCCCGCCGCCGCTGACCTGCGGGCGCTTTCCGTTGCCGCGTCCGGGTGACGGGCCGCTGTCGTCCGCGGCGGGAATCCTCGTGGTCTCGGCTCTGTTCCGCCGACTGCGTCGGCTCCATCCCTCCCAATGTCTACTTCATCCTGCTACGCAGAACTCGTATCCATCGGGCCCCTCCCTCTAACGTGGCCGAGGGTGGCCACGCTCGCCGAGACCAGAGGACACCCACCGCTTTCTCGCCACTGCGGACGGCTGAGTCCTGCAGCGGACGGACACGCCCCCGGCACCCTGGTCACCAGACCATGCGGCCACCCGTCTCTAGCGGCAGCCTTATCTGATGTTTTCAACCTCAGGCCCGAGCCCCAGCCCTTGGCTGAAGGAGTGGAGTTTTGGCGTGAAATGGATGTTTTTGCCACTCAGCAAAATACGCGTTTCAACCTAGGCGATTTCGCCTAGGTTACTTTGTATAAGTCAGTGTTAATCACCGATAACCATTTCACGCTCAGGGGGCTGTTTTCGTCCCGAAAAGCGGACTGCATCTCCGTAGCCCGAAGGCTGGCTGTCCGGCCAAACCCGTAGTCGCCCGTGACTACGTGAACGGGAGGGGCCCACAAGCGCAGCGCAGTGGGAGGGATGGAGCGAAGCGGAAGGTTTGAAGGACAGCCTGCCTTCGGGCGAAGCGCCGCCGAGACGTCGATTGACGGGCAGCGAAGCGCCGCCGAAACGTTGATAGACGGGCAGCGAAGTGCTGTCGAAAGTCGAAAGTCGACAGGCGGGCAGAATGCCGCCGAAAAAAAAAAGGAGAGCCGGAATCTCCGGCTCTCCTGATATGATTGCGATTACGCGTCCGATTAGAGCTGAGGACCAGCCTTTACGAGGGCCTTTCCAGCCTTGTTGGACTCGTACTTGTGGAAGTTCTTGATGAACCTCTCGGCGAGATCCTTAGCCTTGACCTCCCACTCGGAAGCTGACTTGTAGGTATCGCGAGGATCGAGAATACCGGTGTCAACACCCTCAAGCTTTGTAGGAACTACGAAGTTGAAGAATGGGATAACCTTGGTAGGAGCAGCGTCGATAGAGTGGTTGAGGAT
>JAFZTP010000173.1 GCA_017618815.1 Bacteroidales bacterium
AGACACCTGCGGGGCATAAAAAGATCGGCCACCGCGATTGCGATGGCCTTGATCTCTTCTATGCTGTTTTTAAGAAACATCTTACATGTTCATACCGCCATCAACCTGGATAACCTGGCCGCTCACATAAGAAGACAGGTCGCAGGCGAGGAAGGTTGCGACATTTGCGATATCCTCGACAGTACCGCCGCGACGGAGAGGAATCTTCTCAATCCACTCCTTGCGGATCTCCTCAGGAAGAGCCTGGGTCATAGGGGTGTCGATGAAGCCCGGAGCGATTGCATTGGCACGGATGCCCCTGCGGCCCATCTCCTGGCTGATGCTCTTTGCAAGAGCGATCAGGCCGGCCTTGGAAGCTGCATAGTTGCACTGTGAAGCGTTTCCATGTACACCGACAACTGAAGACATATTGATAATGCTTCCGCCTTTCTGGCGCATCATGACAGGAGTAAGAGCATGGATGAAGTTGAAAGCAGACTTGAGGTTGACTGCGATCACGGCATCCCACTGGCCCTCTGTCATCTTAAGCATAAGACCATCCTTGGTTATACCTGCGTTGTTTACGAGGATGTCAACCTTGCCGAAATCAGCAACGATCTGATCCACAACAGCGTGAGTCTCTTCGAAATTGGCTGCGTTTGAAGCGTAAGCCTTGACCTTGTGACCGAAAGCCTCGATCTCGGCAACAGTCTTCTGAGCATCTTCGTTGATCACGAGGTCGGTGATAGCTACGTCAGCGCCCTCGGCTGCGAATTTCAAGGCGATTGCCTTGCCAATTCCTCTGGCGGCGCCCGTAATCAGGGCGACCTTTCCTTCTAAAAGTCCCATAATATTCAAATTTTTAATGGTTTCTGTTTTAATACTACCGTCTATTTTGTAGTATCAAGCGTGCAAAAATAATAATAATCGTCAGAAAATGAAACAATAATTAACTACCTTTGTACCATAACCAATCAGCAATGGCTTCAGAAATCAGAAACACCGCTCTCTGGGAGTCCGGGGAGCTGAAAATCGAATGGGTCCGCAGGCATATGCCCCTTCTCGACGGACTCCAGAAAGAATTCACCCGCACCCAGCCCTTCAAGGGACTGAAGATAGCGCTCTCAGTCCATCTGGAGGCCAAGACCGCCCATCTCTGCGAAGTTCTCGCAAGCGGCGGAGCCGAGATGTACATAACCGGCAGCAACCCCCTGAGTACCCAGGACGACATAGCGGCGGCCCTCGTACATGAAGGCCTCAACGTCTTCGCCGTCCACGGCGCCACCCCCGAAGAATACGAAAGCGGCATCCGCAGGGTCATAGAAATAGGCCCTGACATCATAATCGACGACGGAGGAGACCTGGTCAACATGATCCACTCCAACTTCCCGGGACTTCTCCCGAAGGTCATCGGCGGCTGCGAAGAGACCACCACCGGAATCCTCAGGCTTCAGAACCTCAACAGGAAGAAAGCCCTCAAATTCCCGATGATGCTCGTCAATGACGCGGCATGCAAGCACTTCTTCGACAACCGCTACGGCACGGGACAGTCCGTCTGGGACGGCATCAACCGCACGACCAACCTGATTGTCGCCGGCAAGAGCGTAGTCGTCGCAGGCTACGGCTGGTGCGGCAAAGGCGTCGCCATGAGGGCCAAAGGACTCGGCGCAAAAGTCATCATCACCGAGATCGACCCGATAAAGGCCATGGAAGCCGTAATGGACGGATTCAGCGTAATGACCATGAAACAGGCCGCCTCCGAAGGAGACATCTTCGTCACCGTGACCGGCTGCGACGACGTCATCACCAACGAACACTTCCCTCTCATGAAAGACGGGGCCATCCTCTGCAATGCAGGCCACTTCGACTGCGAAGTCGCCGTCGCCCAGCTCAGGAAGACAGCCATCGGCGAGGCCCCTGCCAGGAACAACATAACCGGCTACAAGCTCTCCAACGGCCGCACCATCTACGTGATCGCAGAAGGCCGCCTCGTCAACCTCGCTGCCGGAGACGGACACCCTGCAGAGATCATGGACATGTCCTTCGCGATCCAGGCCCTCGGCGCGAAATATCTCGCCGACCACCGCGACACCATCTGCCGCGAGCCAGGCAAGATGCTGAACAACATCCCGGAAGAGATAGACAGGGAAGTAGCTTTCAGGAAGCTCAAAGACTGGGGCGTCGAGATAGACACGCTCACCCCGGAACAGCATAAGTATCTTTACGGAGAATAAACTATGAGACTTATCCCTATCTACGCCTGGAACAAAAGCGTCTACAACTTCAACCGGCGTAACAGAAGATTCGTTAAACAGCCATGGGCCCAGGGAGTAATCTTACTGGCCTGCGTCGTCATCGCAATGCTGCTCGCCAACCTGCCGATGACCGGGCACATCTACCACAAGATCCTCGAGACCAGCCTTTCCATCAGCGTATCTACCCCTGACGGCGGCGGTTTCATCTTCCCTAAAGAAATGACCGTAGAGAAGTTCATCAACGACATACTGATGGTGGTCTTCTTCTTCACGGTCGGCCTCGAGATCAAGCGAGAGGTCGCCTACGGCGAGCTCAGCACCCCGAAGAAGGCGATAATGCCGATCATCGCAGCCTTCGGAGGAGTGGTCATGCCCGCCCTGATCTACAGCCTGATCAACAACGGAACTGCTGCATCCAGCGGATGGGGAATCCCTACGGCCACCGACATCGCCTTCGCGGTCGGAATACTGTCCATACTCGGAGATAAAGTCCCCGTATCGCTCAAAGTATTCCTGACAGCCCTGGCCATCGCCGACGACCTGATCGCGATACTCGTGGTCGCAATCTTCTATGGCGGCAGCATCAACCTCCCGCTGCTCGGGATAGCCATGCTTCTGATCATTCTGATTATGATCATGAACAAGCTGGGAGAAAAACGCGCCTGGTACTACTTCATCCCGGCGATCGCAGTCTGGGTCCTCTTCTACTACTCCGGCATCCATGCTACCATGTCGGGCGTAGTCATGGCCTTCCTGATCCCTTCCAAGCCGAGATACACCAAAGAATACTACTTCAAGAAACGCGACTACTACCGCCACAAGCTGGTGGAACTGGACGTCATCCACGACGAGAGCGGCTGGCCGAACGGCCCGCAGAGACATGTTCTCCGCACCCTCAGCCGCACTTCCAAGAACTGCATAGGCCTGAGCGACCGCCTCGAGCACAATCTCGGCAAATGGGTCAACTTCCTGATCATGCCGATCTTCGCCCTGGCAAACGCCGGTGTAGAGATTCCGGATATCTCCTATTTCAACGTATTCCAGTTCTCTCCTGAACTCGGCAGCGTCAGCATGGGTATCTTCCTCGGCCTCCTTATAGGAAAGCCTCTCGGAATCACCCTGGCCAGCTGGATCGCAGTCAAGACAAAAGTCGGAGCCATGCCGGAGAAAGGCACATGGAAGATGCTCTTCGCGGTAGCCTGCCTCGGCGGCATCGGTTTCACGATGTCCATCTTCGTGGATACCCTCTCCTTCGGAGACCAGGCCCCTGAAGTCACGGCAGCCCTTCGCGACATGGGCAAAGTCGCAGTGCTCATGGGCTCATTATTTGCAGGCATCGTCGGCAGCATGCTGATCAACATCGTGCACAAGACAGACAGACAAAACTCTTAAACCACATCGATATGTTCGCAAAAGAAATATATGAAAGAAGACGCAAGACCCTGCTCGGCAAGATGGCCGCGGAGGGCTGCAAAGGAATAATCCTGTTCATCGGAAACGTCGAAGCTCCGGCCCAGTACAAGGACAACTGCTACAAATGGAGGCAGGACAGCTCCTGGCTGTATTATTTCGGACTCGACGATCCCCGCTTTGCGGCAGTCATGGACATCGAGACCGGGGAAGAGACCATCTACGCCGACGACGTGGAGATCGGAGACATAATATGGATGGG
>JAFZTP010000034.1 GCA_017618815.1 Bacteroidales bacterium
CCCATTCTGTTTTTGCGACTGCGAAGGTAGGCAAATCTTTTATAATTTTCAAATTTTTGTGAAAAATTGCTAACTTTGATAATCACGCATAATAACACGAGATATGTTCAATCAGGAAGATATACGCCAGATTCAGAGTAATGGAATCAGCCTCAAGGCAGTAGAGCGTCAGATAGACCGGTTTAAAAAGGGATTTCCGTGGATGGATATAGTCAATGCAGCTAATCCGGAGAGGGGAATTGTCGTTCTTGACGAAGCCGGGGCAGACGCGGCTGTGCGATATTATGAGACCGCGACGATAGCAGGGAAGTGCAAATTCGTTCCTGCCTCAGGTGCCGCATCACGCATGTTCAAAGATATCTTTGCCGGGCTTTCGACCCTCGAAGGAGGGGAAGACGTCCCTTCTGATTCCGCCGTGGCCAGGCTCGCTGCGGCGATAGAGAAGTTCGCATTCTATACGCCCGAGCTCTTCGGAAAGCCGGAGGACAGCCCGGAATACCGTCGTAGCGTCGCCTTAAAGCTGTTGACAGACGCCGGCCTCGGATATGGATCAAAACCTAAAGGAGTCCTCGAATTCCACAGGTACAAGGGCGAAACCCGCACAGCCTTCGCAGAGCATCTTGTCGAAGCGCAGGAGTACATGAGAAACGACGATGGTTCGGCGAATCTTACTGTCACTATCTCCCCGGAGCATCAGGAGCTGTTCGAGGCAGAACTGGCGAAGGTCAAGGCTGAATTCGAAAAGAAATACGGCGTGCATTACAATGTCTGCTTCACATATCAGGACAAATCTACCGATACGATCGCCGTTGACATGAAAGACAAGCCTTTCCGCACTGATGATGGCAGGCTGCTGTTCCGTCCTGCCGGTCACGGGGCGCTCATCCATAATCTCAACGCTGTTGAAGAGGAACTCGTATCGATCAAGAACATAGACAACGTCGCTACCGAGAAATACCTTCCTACGACATCCAGATACAAGAAAGTCCTCATGGGCAAGGCCCTCGAGCTCAGAGATAAGATATTCTCATATCTTCGCGCCCTCGATGCCGAACCTGATCCGGCTGCAGGATCATGCCGCCGTCTCTGCGACAAGATAGAGGCTTTCCTGGACATGGAACTCTGTATCCGGCTGCCGCTGACCGTCGATCCGAAGGTCAGAGTCGAGATGCTGCGCTCGAAGCTTGACAGGCCTGTCCGCGTCTGCGGCATGGTCAAGAACGAGGGCGAGCCCGGCGGCGGACCGTTCATCATTAAGGGCAAGGACGGCACCACGAACCTCCAGATACTCGAAAGCGTCCAGATCAACAAGGACGACCAGGGGGCCATGTATACGCTCAAGCATGCGACTCATTTCAATCCGGTCGATCTGGTATGCTGCCTGAAGAATTACAAGGGCGAGAAATTCGATCTTCTGAAGTATGTCGATGAGGACGCTGGATTCATCAGTTCTAAGAGCTATCAGGGCAGGGAACTGAAGGCGCTTGAACTTCCGGGACTCTGGAACGGAGCCATGAGCGACTGGAACACCCTGTTCGTCGAAGTCCCTCTGGAGACGTTCAACCCTGTTAAAGTGGTTCTGGACTTGCTCAGACCTGCGCATCAATAGTAAACTGCATATAAAAATATTAAGGGCGGCTCGCAATGTACGGGCCGCCCTTTTATCAAATAAACTAACTACTAGAAGGTGTAGAATACATTGTAACCGTTGCTCCAGGTCACGTCGCTGTTGACGAGGCGGATAGAATACTCAGGCCTATCCTGAAGACGCGTCTCAGCGTCAGGCAGCCAGATGGCAAGTTTGTCGCCTGCGACGATGTTCTGAGGCAGGGTGACATTGACAGTATAAGTATATGAACCTCCGTTGGAAGCCACCTTGCGGATATCTCCTACATTGTTCTTGAGGATCACAGGGGTGCTGCCGTGCAGAAGGACAAGCTTCATAGGCCTCTCGTTCATCACGCGGGCAGCGCCGCTGTTCTTTATCTTCATGGAGACAGTAAGGGTCGAGCCGCTTGTGCGGGCATCGGAGATGGATGCATTGCTAAGATACAGGCGATAGCCGAGCCACTTCTGGATATCAGTCATCCAGCCCTGGGAATACCAGTAACGCATGAGCTTGCTGCCTTTGTCCGGATTGTTCGGATAGGTATAGTAGGCCCTGTCATTGTGCAGATATGAATAGTGCTGGCTGAAGATGGTGTTCCTGACCGTGTTGTAGCTGTAACCAGCCATCTGGGACGGATCCGTGTCCGAATAGGGAGCTTCGCCGCCGCAGATCAAGAAGTCAGACTGACTCTCCCACATGGTCCTGTCCATGCTGTAAGGGAATGTACCCATGTCTTCGCCTCCGTAAAGGAAAGCGTCGTTGTGGAAGCCTATCCTCTCATTGTCGCCGGTTCCTCCTGGAGAGGTGATTTCGGACCATGACTGGATATGGTTCTTGTCCAGGAAGAATCTCTTGTAATATGGCGCGCGTACCTCGACTTGTCTGCTTGGAGGAACTACAGACAGAATCTTGCGGAGCACTGTTATCCTGTCGTCATACCCGGAGACGGAATTGGCGTTGGAGCTTGCGCTAGGCCTTTCGAACGGAAAGTAAGTCGTATAATACCATTCGCCGTATGCTCCGATGAAACCGGCCTGTACGACGTAGATGACATCCTTGTTTTCGTCAAGTACGTCTGCCAGGTCATCGAGGTGGTTCTTGATGCGGCTGAGCTTAGGCTCCTGGTAATCCACCGGATATGAATTCGAATAGCCGAACCTTACGATAGCCTTCTTGCCTGCAGCACGTACTGCGTCGAACACATCTCCAATCCTGTCAACGACATTTGACGGAAGGTGGTCTTTCCTGAC
>JAFZTP010000035.1 GCA_017618815.1 Bacteroidales bacterium
GCTATTCTTGTGTGAATACACAAAAATAACAATAATTTCCCAAAATACTCTATAATTCCTCAATCACGGACGAGCCTTCACGACCGTCGGCCCATTTCCACTTCTCATAAAACCTGAGCTTTCCGTTTACGGGACGCGGCTCTGAATTGCATGAACCGGATTTAGATTCTCCGTCTGTATTGATATGCCTGTAATCAAAATGAAGGTTGTTATTCTCGTCGATCGTTCCCAGAAGGAAGCCCTTAATAATTCTTCCTCCTGAATACTCAGCCCAAATGACATTTCCCTTCTGATGATAGCTGAATACGGTCTGGTCCGATACTTCTCCGTCATCGGAATTGGATACTGAGGTAAAGTATCTGTCGTCAAGAGAAAAGACCTCTTCAGAACGCAGGAATAATGTTTTTCCCTTTTCGTATGCTTTCCTAAGATTATCATCCCAGTTTCCCTTTCTGCTCTCTTTCTCTCTTGAGGTACCGGCAAAAAGCACGAATTCCTTTTGTTTCACGCGATTGAAAAGCCTGTCGCCGAACATGACCTTTTTCATGCTCCTGAGCAGACCCAGCTTCTCCAACTTGTCTGCCGGATTTCCTGCCGAACAAAGGATCACGCCCTTTTCAAGCATTTTCATTGTCTTGTTTCCGTAGGCAAATCCGTAAGACCATACCCTGTCAAACCACCCTACAAGCTTTGCCGGCGCTTCTGTCCAGAAGACAGGATAAATGAACACTATAGCATCAGAGGAATTGACCTTTTCCTGTTCTGCAAGGACATCGGCTGCAACTTCCGGAGTACTCCTGTAATATGCATCCCTCAGATACTCTTCTTCAGTCATATCTGCTTTGAAATCCATTTCATAGAGATCAGAAAGAACATACTCATTTCCCGAATCTACGATTCCTTTTACGAATTCATCCTTGAGGTTCCTTGTCAATGAGTCCCCTGAAGGATGGCAATACACGATAAAAGCTTTCATATCAGTCAATTCAGTTGATTTATTTCTTGGTAAGCTGCACGACCGTCTCCACATGATGGGTGTGAGGGAACATGTCAACGGGCTGGACTGCGTCAATCTTATACATGCTTGCAAAGATGGCGAGGTCCCGTGCCTGGGATGCCGGGTTGCAGCTGACATAGACCATGCGTTCCGGAGCGGCGTCCATGATTACCTTGGCTACGTCAGGGTGGATTCCGGCTCTAGGAGGGTCGAGAATCACTACGTCCGGGCGTCCATGTTCTTTGATGAAGTCAGCCGTTAGTATGTCCTTCATGTCTCCGGCGAAGAATGAGCAGTTGGTGATGCCGTTGCGGCTTGCATTGACCTTGGCGTCTTCGATTGCTTCAGGGACATATTCGATTCCGACGACCTTGGAAGCCTTTGCGGAGACGAACTGGGCGATGGTTCCGGTGCCTGTGTAAAGGTCATATACGACTTCCTTCCCGGTCAGCGCGGCGTAGTTGCGCGCTACACTGTAGAGCTTGTAGGCCTGAGGGCTGTTGGTCTGGTAGAATGACTTCGGGCCGATCTTGAAAGTGAGGTTCTCCATCTTTTCGTAGATGGCCTCGTCGCCGTGGTAGAGTATGCACTCCTGATCGGAGATTGAGTCGTTCAGCTTGGTGTTGATGACATAATAGAGCGACGAAATCTGCGGGAATTCTGCGAGTACCGAGTCGAGCAGGGCAGTGCGGGCTTTCTTGTCCTCATGGGCGAAGACGATGATCAGCATCACGTTGCCGTCCTCTGTCGTACGAATGAACATGTTGCGCAGGAAACCATGGTTCTCCCTGATGTTGTAGAACTCCAGATCGTGGTCCAGAGCGTATTTCTTTATATGAAGACGGATTCCGTTGGAAGGCTCCTTCTGTAGGTGGCACTGCTTGATATCCAGCACCTTGTCGAAGAAGCGGCCTACGTGGAAGCCTAGGCCGGCCAGGTCTTTCCAGTCCATGCCTTCAGGGTTCTCGTCGTTGTAGAGCCACCTTTTGCTGGAGAAGGAATACTCCAGCTTGTTCCTGTAGTATTCGGTCTTGTCGGAACCGATGATAGGGGATATCTCCGGCACGTCCAGATGGCCTATCCTTACGAGCTGGTCATAGACCTGCTGCTGCTTGGCTTCGAGCTGCAGTTTGTATGGAAGCGGCTGCCATTTGCAGCCTCCGCATATTCCGAAGTGCGAGCAGAACGGTTCGAGCCGGTCTGGGGATGGCTTCACTATTTCTGTGATGAAGCCTTCCATATAGTTTTTCTTTTTCTTGAAGACCTTTACGTTGACGACGTCGCCCGGAACGGCGAACTGCACGAAAAGCACTGCGCCATCTACGTGGGCCAGTGCTTTTCCTTCTGCTGCAACGGCTTCAATAACAACGTTTTCGAGAGTTATATCCTGTTTTTTCTTTGACATGTCTTCTGTTGTGATAATAGAATATGCAAAGTTAGGCAACTCTAGCCGCAAAACAAATTTTTATGCTTCTTTCGGTCGTCAGAATTTGATGGAGAATCCTATCTTGAAAGCCTCATACCTCTTGATCGGGCCAGAGTTTCTTCCGAAAACAGGCTCATACTCAAAAACAACGCCTGCGCAGTCATACCATATTCCTGTCTTGAAGCTCATCCTGAATCCATTGTATTCTTTAGAGATAAAGTCTCTTCTGGATATGTTGGGATAATCCTTTAACTTGTAATAATTGGTCAGGTCCGTTACGCCAAATCCAGGATTGACATAGATGCCGGTCTTGATATTCTTGAATTCTCTCGTATATCCGGCCGTGATGCCGAATATCCAGTCTGAACGCAGGGATCGTCTTGACTTTGCCCAGGATTCAGGTTTGTCGATGATACTTGCATCTGATGAATAAGCTTTGTTCTTGTCAAGGTAATTCAAACAATACGAATAAGAGATGGCTGCGCTGAAAACATCTCCACCCTTGCCAGGCCTGTATTGCAGTTCTGTGAGAGATATTGTCCCGTATAGACCGTATGGCTTCATTCCTTCCGGAGTATCAAGCATATAGTTTAGTCCTATCACAACTTCATTAATAGCTACCAGATTCCATGTGTTTTTCACGTCACGGTGCTTTACTCCGAATATAGGGGCCTCGAAATTCATCTTGCTGCCTTCTACAGTGGATTCTATGTTTGTCTCCTGGGCTGATGTCGTATGAACTGCCACGCAGGCAAGAAGGATTGCTAAAAAACTTTTCATGATATTATTAGTTGCTTATTGATTGTCAAACATTTTGCGTAATTCGTCCAAAGTGGCGGAACCCTCCAGATACATGAGTGTAACTTTCCATTTGTCTTCTTCTTTCCTTGCCTGATAGCAAAGATACCGGTTCTTCTTTCCTGCAGACTTAGGCTGTACCAGGGCATAGGTGAGCATCCCGCCGACTTTTTCTGTCTCCTTGAAAGGAGCATTGACAGCGTCTATTTCGACCATCGCCGCTACCTTTGAGAAGGTGTCGGGACCGACAGTGAAGCTGACACTTCTGTAATAACTCAGTTTATAGTCCGACAACACAAAGCCGTTGGCTTCTGATACAACCATCTCTTTTCCGGGAACTACCTTCCCTTGAAAGACCGGATAGCTTTCCAGGTCTCGCTGGGCATGCGCGGCGCCGCCGACCATGAACAGCGACAATAGGATAATGATTATTCTTTTCATCTTTTGAACATTTCTGTGAGGTTTGTTTGTGCTGGAGTTTCTGCACCGAAGAAATCAGCAAGAGAGGCATCTATAGAATTCATGACCAGCGCCGTGTTTTCTATTTTCTCTCCGTAATAATATCCGATACATCCATCCTTTAGTACTGGGGCCCGGTCAACTTTTGCCGAGAGGCCGATACATAGCACGACGACGGCGCATGCAGCAGCTGCAATGCTATAGAAACGTACATTCCGGATTTTGCGTTTCTTTATTTCCCGGCCTATGGACAGGAAGCCCAGGGTTCCCCGAAGTTCGTCGAAAGCAGGATCATCGCTTGATGCTACATAGACGGCCAGGTCCTTTTCCTCCGCGGGAGAAGTCTCGCCCTCAAAATAGCGTTGCATCAAATCCATGTATTTAATCTTGACGTCCATCTTTAAAACTGTCTCTAATTTGTTTTCTTGCACGTGATAGTTGCATCCTGACTGCTGCCGCATCCATCCCCAGCTCCCGTGCGATATCTTCCAATGTCCTTCCCCCGAATTCTTTCTCTTCCATTATATATCTCTGAAGCGGAGTCAGCTCGCTGTATATCTTTTGTCTGAGCTGATTGTATGCCCGTTCTTTCTCTACATGGTCACGAGGGGAGTCCTCTTCATAATCTCTGGATATAGGCTCCGGCCTGATCTTCCTTCTTTCATTCAGGCTGGCGTTTCTGACCGTCCTGGCCAGCAGGGCCTCGGCTTCTTTCTCAGATTTCAGCGGATATTGTCTTTTCCACAACTGGACGAATGAGTCCTGCAATATATCCTCCGCTGCATCAGAGTCCGACAGAATCCTGCCGGAGACGTTCTTGAGCTTCTGTCTGAGCCTGATGAAAGCTGATGTCAAAAATTCTTGAGCCATTCTACCTAAATAACACTCTAAGATACGAAATGTAACATGTTTTTTTAAAAAAATATTTTGTGTAAGTTTGTATCCGTTATGAAAAAATGCACCTCCAAACTCTTTCTGGCAGTTCTAAACCTATTCGTTTGCGTTCTTCCGACGGCCGCCGTCTCCGGCGACGGGGAGTATGTATTCAGAAGGGTCGGCTATACTGACGGCTTGTCCCATAGCGCAGTGCTCTCGTTGTTTCAGGATAACACAGACCTGGTATGGATGGGAACATATGACGGACTGGACTGTTATGACGGAGCGTCCATGCATGTGTACAGGTCAGATTTCTCGGCTGACGGAGCCCTGACCAACAATATTATCAGCTCTATATGCCAGGCGGACGGCGACAATCTGTGGGTCAATACCTTCCAGTCTCTCAACCGTCTTTCCAAGTCTTCCGGCGAGATCACAAAGACCTTCTCTTTTGGCGGAGACGCATATCTTTCTTCGAATTCCAAAGGAAATACCTGGCTGCTTTCTGACAATACCCTCTATTATTACAGTACTGTCCATGAGAAGTTCATAAGGACCGACGTCCCCGTCGAACCTGACTATCTGCCTGAGCGACGTTTTTTCGTGAATGAGCAGGGAGAAATGATGTATTTCGGCAGGGAAGACGGAAGTGTAAGCCGATATTCCCTTTCTTCCTGGGACGCGGATTCCACTTCGACCCAGGTAAGACTGAAGGAAGAGAGCTTCCATCCGAAGCCGATCAATGACATCTTCTATCAGACCGGAATGATGTGTTTCGTGGACCGGGACGATGACCTTTACCTCTATGACGTAGCCAGGAAGACCAAGGTTTATATAAGGAATCTCTCTTCCCTGATCAAGGAATATGGCGCCATAGGCGGAATCGTGCCTTTCTATGAGGACTTCCTGATTGGTTTCCATGTGAACGGCCTGTTCAGGCTGAAGGCCTTCAGCAAATATGAGGCGGAGCCTATAGACAGGAACCTGAGGATATTCTGCCTCTACCATGACCTTCACCAGGGCGTCATTTGGATAGGCTCTGACGGCCAGGGAGCCCTGATGTATGCCAAGAAGTATTCGATTGCCGACAACATAGTATTCTCTTCCGTTTCCGGCAACCTTTCCCGTCCTGTGAGATCCATACTGACCGACAAGCATGGCGGAATGTGGGTCGGAACCAAGGGCGACGGCATCGTCTATTTTCCTGACTGGAAGAAGGGGACTGCCGGATGCGAGATCATAACGCCGTCCGGACGCCGTCCGGCATCGGGATACCGCAGGGAATCCAGGGAGTTCAAGGTCTACTCGATCAAGGAGAGCCGTTTCCGCAACGGAGTGTGGATTGGCGCGGGAGAAGAGGGTCTGATGTTCTGCCCGTACGGAGGTGTTCCGTCGCCTGTCCGTTATCCGGACGACGCAGATGCGCCGATGGAGATACATGATATCTACGAGATGGACGAGAACACCCTCTATGTGTCCAGTGCAGGCATGGGTATCCATAAGCTTACGATTCGCGGAGACCGGGTGACGTTCGACAAGAAGTATTCTTTCTATTTCGAAGGAAAGGAAGTCGATCTCTTTTATTCCATGAAAGCCGTCGGAGACTCCCTGCTGTATGCGGGAAGCCGTGGAGACGGACTTGTCAGGCTGGACATCAAGACGGAGGAATACAGCGTAATATCCATGCGCTACCTGTATAACGAGGCGATCGATGATATCCTCAGCCTTTGCCCGGCATCAGACGGAAGCCTCTATGTGGGTACTGTTTCCGGCCTGCTGAGGCTATACAACTCTGGCGAGGATATCCATGCTGAGCACATAGGCAAGAAGAATGGTCTGGTCAATGATATGATCCATGGCATTCTCGAGGATGGCGACGGGATGCTCTGGCTCGGCACCGACAGGGGCCTTGTGAAATATAACCCGGCTAACGGTCTGGCGCAGACATATCTGTTCACTGCAGGCCTGGAAATAGGGGAGTTCAGCGATGACGCATACTACAAGGATCCCCGTACCGGCAGGCTTTTCCTTGGCGGTAACGGCGGACTCATCAGCCTGGCGGACCATACTCCGGAGATGGTGCAGTACTTCAGCGACATCCAGCTAAGGAGCTTGAAGGTCGCCCACGAGGAAGTGCGGATGTCCGACTATACGGACAAGGCCGGTAACCTCGTATTCAATGGAGGAGAAGTATCCTTTGCCGTGACTTTCGCGGTTCCTGATTATCAGGCTTCGGGACTGGTGGAGTATTCCGCCTTACTTGAGGGATATGACAAGGACTGGTCTGTCTATACTCTGGACAACACCGTGTCCTATACAGATGTGCCAGCCGGCAGATATACGCTCAGGATACGTTACAAGAAGGACGTATATGACACCCTTCCTGAGGAATACAGCATAAAGGTGAGGATCCGCCGGAGCTTCTTCAAGTCGCCGTTTTTCCTAACTGTCCTTGGAATCATCTTTGCGGCCTTGCTGCTCTACAGTATATTCTCTTACAGGAATGACCAGCGCAAGAAAAGAGACGCCAGGGACATGGACAAGGACATGGCTGATTTCAGGAAGAGGCTTTCGATAGCATATGCAGACACGTTCGACAATGCTGCTGTATCCCGCATGACTGTACGTGAGATATCAGATTCCGTGCTCGGCATCCTTGCCGGAAGGGGCGCCGCGACCGACGGGATCAGGGTCATCGGCTCCGATGTTCCTTTCCCGCTCCATACAAATTACATGAAGCGTCTGCTCATGGTCATTTATGATCATATACTGTCCTCCGGAGGTACTGCCAGCCTTTCATGCGCAGTTGAAGAAAAGTCCCTGCACATGGTCCTTGAAGCAGAAAAGAGCCTGCTGGCGCCGCTGTACAGGGCTCTTTCTGGCGGTTCTGCCCATAATCTGACCATGAAGTTCTGCGAAGACAGCACCATGCAGATGGATTTCCTGTCTGTTTCAGCCGGGCTGGGAGTGCCTGAGAAGATGGTATATGACGGCAAGTCGATTGATTTCGTAATGAGTCCGGCGGTCGCGCGCAATGCCGCTTCTCCGGAGAAAGAAAGGCTTCTGCTGCTGGAGAGCAGTCCGGAGATGTTCTGGCTGCTTTCAGACCTGCTTTCAGCTGATTATGAAATAATCAATGCGACCGATACGGCATCGGCACTGAGGTCCCTGAAGCATTCCGATGTCAGTCTGATAGTGGTCGATGCCCATCTGGGCATAAAGGATGAGAACTCGTTCAGGGATACGGTTTCCAAGAACAGGACTGCCATTTCGGATATTCCGTTCGTGGTGATCCTTGGAGAGGGACGTCCTGGCCTGGGGCTTGGCTCCGAGCTGATTTCTTGGTCTGACAGCTATGCATATGCTCCTGAGGGCATTCCTCTGCTGAAAGAGGTTATCTCCAGGGCTGTCGATGGCAAGAAGGATTTCCGCAGGATAAAGATGGAAGAGCTGGGCAGTCTGGCCGATGACATCATATGTTCGAACGAAGATGATATCGCTTTCGTTCGCAAGACTATCAAGGTGCTTTCGGAGAATATCGCTAGGGAGGACTTGGGCACAGCCCTGATCGCCGACAGGATGGCGATGACTCCGCGCTCATTCTACAGGAGATTCCGCAGCATTTCCCATATCACTCCGGGAACGCTGATAAAGATATATCGTCTGGAGATGGCCTCGCGCCTGCTCCTGGAAGATTCCAAGCAGATCCTTGACGTGATTGCCGAGGTAGGTATTTCCAGCAGGTCGTACTTCTACAAGGAGTTCACGGCTCGCTTCGGAACGACTCCGGGCAACTGGAAAAACTCTCGCGGGGGGAGTGCTGAACAGATGTCTTCAAAATGACGCGTCGCTGAAGTAAGCTTCTGAGATACATATTGTTGCCTTGTGCTCAATTTTGATAGGGTGTCCTCATTACGGACACCCTTCTTATTTTGTCGCGAAGGAGGAAAAGTTTCATGTTTTATCTTCTTTACTTTACGATGCAATGATTGCCTAACACATACATAGCTTTATAACCAAAACACCCATTTATGGAATTATCTACAAACAAACTTCTTGCCAGTAAGATCTGGTTAGCAGTAGTGATTTTCTTCACGTCGGGTATAATCATGTCTGCCCAGACAAGCGTATCCGGACGTGTATCTGATGACAAGGGTGAGATGCTTGAAGGTATAGCGGTGTACGAAAAAGGTACGACCAATGGTACCCTTACCGACAACAACGGTCAGTATACCCTTATGCTTACAGGCTCTGATCCTATTCTCGTCTTCTCCGCCCTCGGTTTCGAGGAACAAGAGATTGAAGTCGGCAAACGTACTCTCATCGACGTTGCGCTTGTCACTGTGGTCAACGAGCTTGATGAGATCGTAGTCGTGGGTTATGGTACCCAGCGTAAGATCTCAGTCGTCGGTTCCCAGGCGTCCATCAAGTCTGACCAGATCAAGATGCCTTCAGGTAGTCTTTCATCAGTTGTCGCAGGCCGACTCGCCGGCGTCGTATCTGTCCAGAGGACAGGTGAGCCGGGACATGACGAGACCGATATCTGGATCCGTGGTATTTCTACGTTCACGAACCAGCATTCCCGTCCTCTCGTCCTCGTCGATGGTGTCGAGCGTAGCTTCAACAATATCGACCCTGAGGATATCGAGAGCTTCACGGTCCTCAAGGATGCTTCCGCAACCGCAGTCTATGGTGTACGAGGCGCCAACGGCGTTATCATCATCAAGACAAAGCCGGGAAAGGTGGGCAAGCCTAAATTTACCGTTGATTATTACGAGAGTGTCACCAGGCTTACCAGAGTTCCTAAGCTTGCTGACGCATTTACTTATATGGACGCTGCGAACGAGGCTTACATGAACAGCCGTGGTTCGCTCCTCTATACTCCTCAGTATATAGAGGCAACGAAGAAGGCTTCCGGAGTGATTCCTAACGATGACCCTGAAGCATACAACAGCTTCCTTTATCCGAATGTGAACTGGAACAAGGAGATGTTCAAGCAGTTCGGCCATAACCGCCGCGCCCAGATCAGCGTCAGGGGTGGTGTCCCGAACGCTACATACTACGTATCCCTCACTTATTATTCAGAGACTGGTCTTACCCGCGATGCCAGGATGGAGAACTACAATGCCAACATGCATTATGACAGGTACAACTATACAGCCAACCTGAATCTTCGTCCTACTGAGACTACGACCGTGGATCTCGGTTTCAGTGGCTATCTCTCGGAGGGTAATTATCCTCAGCAGTCTACATCAAGCCTTTTCGGCGCATCCCTGCAGATCAACCCGGTATATCTTCCTAAGGAGATGCCGGACGGATCCATCCCGGGTATTTCATCGATGGGCGACCTTCGCAACCCTCTTGCAGACCTTACCAAGAGAGGTTACAGGAATGAGATCAGGAATCAGCTCAACTCCAACATAAGGATTACCCAGGACCTTGGTTTCACTGAATGGAGCAAGGGCCTTTCCGCTCATGCCCTCCTTGCGTTCGACGTCAACAACGCACGAGACAACAAGTACTCAAAACGCGACGATACCTATTTCTTCGCCGGTACGAAGAATGCCGAGACCGGCCTCTGGAACAGAGATGTTTACAATGAGGACGGTACCTGGAATCTTGTAAGGACATATACTGGCAGCCGCGAGCTCACTTATGAAAGGGGACAGTCCATGGACCGCAACATCTATTTCGAGTCTTCCCTCAATTATGAGAGAGTATTCGGAAAACATGCCGTAACCGGTCTGTTGCTCTACAACCAGAACATCTATGCAGAAGGTCATCCAGATGATCTTATTGCTTCTCTTGACTACAAGCAGCAGGGTATTGCAGCCAGGGCTACATACTCTTACAGCGACCGCTATTTCGGAGAACTCAATGCCGGATATAACGGATCGGAGAACTTCGCGCCTGAGAACAGGTTCGGTTTCTTCCCTGCAGCCGGTCTCGGATGGGCAGTATCCAACGAATCCTTCTGGAAATCACTCAAGGACACATGGTCATTCTTCAAGATCCGCTATACCATCGGTCTTGTAGGATCCGACGCCGCTACTGACAGGCGATTCATGTATCAGGACGAGATGGGCAGCGCAGACGGTACCCGTTTCGGTACTTCCAACAGCCCTAAAGACGGTTGGGCATACAAGAAATATGGCTCTAACGTTGGTTGGTCAACCTCTCTCAAGCAGAACCTCGGTTTTGACTTCAAGTTCTTCAAGGATGAGCTTTCACTCACCGTAGAACTCTTCAAGGAGCACCGCACCGGAATCTTCCTCCAGCGTGCCACGATTCCTGATTACAGCGGTTTCATCGAGAAGCCATACGCAAACCTTGGTATTGTTGACAACAAGGGTATCGACATGAATCTCGAATACAACAAGCAGCTTGGCAGCAAGACCTTCCTTACCCTCAGGGGCAACCTTACATGGAACGAGGACCGCATCGTCGAAGACGACCAGCCGACACCTGTATATCCATGGCAGGAGACCCGCGGAACCAACGTGCTCGCACGCTGGGGCTGGATAGCAGAAGGCCTCTTCACTAGCGAGGACGAGATTATCGACCATGCAAGACAGTTCGGGGAGGAATATCCTGGACAGATCTCCCAGCCGGGTGACATCAAGTACAAGGACCTCAACGGTGACGGAGTGATCGATGACTACGACAAGTGCGTAATCGGCCAGGGCGACGTCCCTAAGCTCTATTATGGCTTCGGCGCCGACCTCCAGGTAGGACATTTCTCAGTAGGCGTTATCTTCTCAGGAAACGCATTTGCTGACCGTATGCTTCAGGGTGACGGTATCCAGCCTTTCTCAGACCAGGCCGGTCTTTCCAACCTGTTCAGCAATATCACTGACAGATGGTCTCCTGAGCATCCGGAGAATACGGACGTGTTCTATCCGAGACTCCGTTTCAGCAAGACGGACAACCTCAACAACACCAAGTCTAGTACATGGTGGCAGAAGGATGTAAGTTTCCTCCGTCTCAAGCAGGCTACAATCTCTTACAACTTCCCTTCAAGGCTGGTTGAGAAGACATTCCTCGAGGAGGCAAGCGTGTATATCACCGGATCCAACCTCCTGACTTTCTCCAACTTCAAGCTTTGGGATCCTGAACTCAACACCAACAACGGATGTTCATATCCTAACGCGATGACGATTTCAGTCGGTCTCAATGTTAAATTCTAAAACGGATGTCAGTTATGAAAAAAATATTAAAACTTGCCGTTGCGGTTATTGTCATGGCATCTGTTGCTTCCTGCAACGACTTCTTCCCGTCAATCCCGGGAACGCAGTATGACCTTGATGACACTTTCTCTGACCGTAACAAGACTGAGGAGTTCCTCAACAATATCTATAGTTATGTCCCGGACGAGACCTGCGAGCGTTGGCCGACGTACTACGCTGGCGGTATATGGACCGGAGGTTCGATAGAATGCGACATCACCTGGAGCGGCGATGGCGAGCAGGCCTCCAGCTGGTCGCTCGGTACCGTCTATGCTTCTACCGATTGGATAGGCTACTGGTATGAGCGTTATTACAAGGCCATATCAAAGGCCAGCACCTTCATCAGCAGGATTGATGACTGCAAAGAGGCAAGCGCCTCAGACCGCACTCTCTGGAAAGCTCAGGCAAGGGCTCTCCGTGCGTACTATTACTTCAACATCTTCCGTTGCTACGGACCTGTGGTGATTCTCGGTGAGGATCCTGTCGCTCTGGACACTCCTCTCGATGAGCTCCTGAAGGAGAGAAACACTGTAGACGAGAATATCGACTTCATCGTTTCCGAGCTCGACAAGGCCGCTGAGGACCTCCCTGCTAAATATGGCGACGCAAACCTCGGACGTATCGACCGCGGTACCTGCAAGGCTCTCAAGGCAAAGGTGCTTCTGTATGCAGCCAGCCCTCTGTTCAACTGCAACACAGATTACGCCAACATCACCAATCCGGACGGTACCCAGCTTTTCCCTCAGGACGCTTCTCAGGAGCAGGCTAAGTGGGAAAGGGCCAAGACAGCCTACAAAGAGTTCCTCGACGAGTTTGACGGAAAGTATTATTCTCTCCAGACGGTCAAGAATTCAGACGGTACTATCGACCATTACGAGTCATATCGTCAGGCCGCTTCAATCTCTGACTTTACACGCAACACCGAGCAGATTCTCATCCGCTTGTCCGACCATGACCTCATCCAGTACCAGACCACCCCTTACCACAAGGGATGCCAGGACGAAAGCATCCGTGGCGGTCTCGGTTTCGGTACCACCCAGGAGATGGTAGACCTTTACTTCACTGACAAGGGTCTCCGTATCGTAGACGATCCTGACTATGACGAGTACACGGGCGTGCCTGACGCTTCTCATTACGGATGGCCGACCGACTACAAGGATCCGTTCAACCCTGACAGAACCCTTTTCAAGGCCAATACCGACAAGACCCTCAAGCAGTGGGCACATCGTGAGCCTCGTTTCTATGTTTGCGTGACATTCAACGGTTCTACATGGCTCAACACCAACACCAATGACGGCGAGGTCACCACCGAGCTCAACGTCAACGGAAACTCTGGCTTCAACGCAGCCAACTGGGATGCCCCTTATACCGGCTACGGCGAGCGTAGGATGGCTCCTATCAATGGTGACGAGGACGGTTCGCACTGCGCAGTTCTTCTCCGTCTCGGTGACATGTACCTTGGCTATGCAGAGTGTCTCAACGCATGCGGCGAATATGCTGAAGCCATCAAATATGTCAACCTTATCCGCGCCAGGGCTGGTGTCCCATGCTATGGCAACGGAGGCGGCACGGATGCCAACGGAATGGCATATATCCCATATCCGGAGAATCGCAAGGAAATCGAAAGCAGGATCCGTCGCGAGAGGCTGATAGAGCTTTCTTTCGAATGGAACCACTTCTTCGACGTACGTCGCTGGAAGGTTGCTGACATGGCTGTAGGTGACAACTGGATATATCCATCTTACCACAGAGGTGGCGAGGGTGGTGCAATCCATGCCATGAACTTCATGTCCGATCCACCAGAGTTCTTCGAGAAGGTCGAGCTTGAGACCAGAGTCTTCGCCAAGCAGCACTATCTCTTCCCGATTCCTGACGCGGAACTGAGAAGAAATCCTAAGATGGTGCAGAACTATGGCTGGACATCCGAGGCTACTGAAAGATAATTTAAAGCATTTTAATAAGATTATTTGGTTATGAGGAAAATATTGGTATCAGCATCCCTTGCAATGGCAGGAATGATAGTTTCAGCGCATCCGTCCGATTATGTCAACCCGTTCATCGGGACTGACGGGATGGGGCACACCTTCCCGGGCGCATGCGTGCCTTTCGGAAGTATCCAGCTGAGCCCTGATACCGATATCGTTCCTCATGACATCAATGGTGTCTACCAGAACAGAACTTACGATTACTGCGCCGGGTACAGACATTCCGACAGCACTATCGTAGGCTTCTCGCACAGGCATCTCAGTGGAACAGGTCATTCAGACCTCGGGGATATACTGATCATGCCTACCACCGGTCCCGTCCGGCTGACTCCGGGAACGGCGGATCACCCTGAAGACGGCTACAGGTCCCGTTTTTCGCATGACAGCGAGACAGCATCACCAGGTCTCTACGCCGTGACTCTTGCGGATTATGGAATCAAGGCCCGTCTTACAGCAACAAAAAGAGTCGGGGTCCACAACTACGAATACCCATCAACCGAAAAACAAAACATTGTTTTAGACCTAACACACAGCATTTACGGATACGACGGCAAAGTATGCAGGGCGACCCTGAGAGTCGAGAATGATACTCTGGTCACCGGATTCCGTCTCACCGACGGATGGGCACGAACCAACTACACATACTTTGCAATTTCATTCTCCAAGCCGATCCGAGATTATGGTTACGAAGACAAGAGACCTTCTACCTACAGCGGATTCTGGAGACGTTTCGACATTGGCCATAATTTCCCCGATATGGCCGGCCGAGACGTATCGGCATGGTTCTCATTCGACGAAGGAGAACCGCTCACTGTAAAAGTGGCAATATCGGCAGTCGATGCTGCGGGCGCTGTCCGCAACCTCCAGGCCGAGGCTGCCGGTACCTTTGACGAGATTGCCGCCCGCGCGGCGGCCGAATGGGACAAGGCGCTTGGCAGGTTCGAGGTGGAAGGAACCGATGCCGAAAAGACGATGTTCTATACATCAGTATATCACACCCTTATCCATCCGTCTGTCTATATGGACGTAGATGGAAAATACAGGGGAGTGGACGGAAACATCCACCAGGCCGAAGGCTTTACCAACTACACCATATTCTCGCTCTGGGATACCTACAGGGCAGAGCATCCGTTCCTTGGACTGTTCTGGCCCGATGAGAACTCTGACATGGTAAGATCGATGGTAGAGCACTGGAAGCAGAATGCCGTGGGCATGCTCCCGGTATGGAGCCTGATGGGCAATGAGAACTGGTGCATGAGCGGCTATCATGCCGTCCCGGTGCTCGCAGACGCCATAGTCAAGGGAACATACAAAGGCTCGGCCGAAGAGGCCCTGGCCGCCATGACAGCGACCTCCAAGGTCAGGATATATGAGGGCTTGGGCTCTTATATTGACCATGGATATGTACCTCTTGACGAGAGCGGGACAGCAGCATCTACAACTCTGGAATACAGCTATGACGACTGGACCATCCATGCCGCCGCGCTGAAGATCGGGGCGGAAGAGATTGCCAGCGAGTATGCCGGCAGGGCTATGAACTATGCCAATGTATATGACAAATCTATCGGATTTGCCCGTCCAAGGTATGCCGACGGCTCGTTCAAGAAGGAATTCGATATCGACCAGACTTACGGAGAAGGATTCATCGAAGGCAATTCCAGGAACTTCTCTTTCCATGTCCCTCAGGACGTGAAGGGAATCATCAGCCTGATGGGCGGGGAGAAAGTATTCCTCAATAAGCTGGAAAACCTTTTCGCTATGGACCTCGATCCTAAGTATTACGCCGATAACGAGGATATCGAGAAGGAGTGCCTCGTGGGCGGATATGTCCATGGAAACGAGCCGAGCCAGCATGTGCCGTATCTTTTTGCATGGACTTCCAAGCCATGGCTCACCCAGTATTGGGTACGTGAGATAATCAACAGGATGTACAGGGAGGGTATTGACGGTCTCGGCGGCAATGATGATTGCGGCCAGATGAGCGCATGGTACCTTTTCTCGGCCATGGGATTCTATCCTGTATGCCCGGGAACCGACCAGTATGTGACCGGAGCCCCGTATCTTCCTTACATAAAGATAGCCCTTCCTGATGGCAAGACACTTGAGATCAAGGCGAAAGGCGTCAGCGATACCAACCGGTATGTAAGAAGAATAAGAATTAACGGAAAAATTCTGGACAGGAGCTACGTCACCCATAAGGAGATCCTCGAAGGCGGCGTATGGGAGTTCGAAATGGGCTCCAGACCTTCCAAAAACAACAGGCTTGAAAAGCCATATTCAATGTCAGACAACAACTAATAACAAAATATGAAGAGATATATCATTATCCCGCTTTGCATCATAGCTGCGGCCACTGCGGCCTGCGGACAGAAGAATACCGGAAAGACATCCGGAGACTGGTCAGAATATAATATCGGAAACGTAATATTCGAAGACAAGGCCAAGGGCACCGAAGGTTCTGCAATCTATGCAGGAATCATAAAGGACCCTGTAGCCTATATCTCAGAACAGGCCAGGGACGTGCTTGCTACCCTTTATTACTCTCCGGCAGACAGCATCCCTCCAGTAGAGAATATCTATTATACCCTCGAGGACGTAGAAGGAATCTCCGCCAAGGGTGACGAGGGCAACGATGCGTTCGTTTTCTACAGCACCAGGCATATCGAACAGAGTTTCGTGGATAACGATACCGCCAAAGTGTTTTTCGAGACCCGCGGAGTTCTTCTCCATGAGCTTACGCATGTGTACCAGCTTGCTCCTCAGGGAATCGGCAGCTACGAAGATGACCGCGTCAACTGGTGCTTCATCGAAGGAATGGCTGATGCCGTACGCGTAGCCAACGGTGGTTTCGGTCCGGAGGACAGGCCTAGGGGCGGAAACTATATGGACGGATACCGCATCACAGGTTTCTTCCTCGTATGGCTCAGGGACAACAAGGATCCGGACTTCCTCAGGAAGTTCAATGCCAGCACACTCGAAGTGATTCCATGGTCATTCAATGGTGCAATCAAGCACATATTCGGGGAGAATGCCGACATCGATGACCTCTGGCACGAGTATCAGGTGGCAGTAGGGGACATTAAGCTTTGACAAAATGAGACGATACGAACTGACAATGGTTATCTGCAGCCTTCTTGCCGGCATCACACCGATGGCGGCACAGGGGCTGACAGATTATGTAAAGCCTCTCGTGGGCACTGACGGATATGGAAACGTCTATCCGGGCGCCCAGATTCCGTTCGGTGGCATACAGATAAGTCCGGATACGGACGACCATTTCTATGATGCTGCGTCCGGGTACAAGTATTCCCACAACACAATACAGGGCTTCAGCCTTACCCATCTCAGCGGTACCGGAATCCCTGACCTGGGAGACTTCATGTTCATCCCGGGAACGGGTGAGCAGAAGCCGGCATCGGCATACAGCCACGACAGGGAAACCGCAACTCCAGACTATTACAGCGTCGTCCTGGACGACTATGGCGTAAAGGCCGAGATGACCTCCGGACTCAGGAGCGGTATCTTCCGTTTTACATTCCCTGAATCCGATTCAGCTTTCATTGCCATTGACCTGGACCATACTCTTTATCAGGATTGCGTCTGGGCGAGCCTGCGCATGGAAAATGACTCCACCATTACCGGATACAAGCTGGTCGACGGCTGGGGACCGGAAAGACATGTATATTTCGCCGCAACCTTCTCCTGCAGCCTTAAGGATATGCTCTTCTATCAGGAAGGCAAGCCGGTGATATACAATACGATGCGCTTCCGCAGCTCAAGCGAAGCTTGGGGACGGAAACTGTCCGTCAAGGTCAATCTTAAGACCGCTGAGGGAGAGCAGGTTACGGTACGTGTAGCCGTCTCCGGCGTAAGCCTCGAAGGTGCGCTGAAGAACCTTGCCGAGACCGAAGGGGAGACCTTTGACAGCCTTCACAAGAAAGGCATGGACCTCTGGGAGAAGGAACTCTCAAGATATGAGCTCAAGGCTGACCGCAAGACAATGGAGACTTTCTATACCTCTGCCTATCATGCCGCCCTGCATCCGTTCGTATTCGAGGATGCCGACGGGCGATACAGGGGACTGGACAAGAACATCGCCACTTCGGACGGCTTCACTAATTATACCGTGTTCTCGCTCTGGGATACGTACAGGGCATTCCATCCATGGATGAACCTTGTCCATCAGGACATCAACGCAGATATTGCTACATCGATGCTTGCACATTATGACAAGAGTGTCGAGATGATGCTGCCTATATGGTCTTTCTATGGAAATGAGACATGGTGCATGATTGGTTATCATGCCGTTTCCGTGCTCGCCGACATGATTGTCAAGGATGTGCAGGGCTTTGACCGCGAGAAGGCTTACGAAGCCATGAAAACGACGGCCATGAACCCGAATTATGACAAGCTGGAAGAGTACAGGACAATCGGATATGTTCCGTTCGATACCGAAGCTGAGTCTGTTTCCAAGACTCTGGAGTATGCATATGACGATTTCTGCATAGCTCAGGCCGCAAAGGCTCTCGGTCATGATGAGGATTATGAATATTACATCGGACGGTCTAAGAACTACCGCAATCTGGTCGATCCTGAGACTGGTTTCATGAGAGGCCGCGACTCCAAAGGGGACTGGCGCACTCCGTTCTCTCCTCTGGATTATCAGGGGCCGGGCTCCGTGAATGGATGGGGCGATATCACCGAAGGCTTCACAGTCCAGTATACCTGGTATGTGCCTCATGATTTCCAGGGCTATATCGACATGGTAGGGAAGGAGAAGCTCCTTTCAAGGCTCGACAGCTTGTTTGCATATGACCTTCCGGAGGATATTCCGGGAGCCCATGATATCCAGGGACGCATAGGAGCCTACTGGCATGGCAATGAACCATGTCACCATGTGCCTTATCTCTACAACTGGTTCGGACAGCCGTGGAAATGCCAGAAGCGCGTCCGTGAGATTGCCGACAGGTTCTATGGAAATACTCCTGACGCTCTCAGCGGCAACGATGATTGCGGCCAGATGAGCGCATGGTATATGTTCAACTGCCTCGGATTCTATCCGGTCGCTCCGTCCAGCAATGTCTATAGCATCGGCTCGCCATGCGTCGAGGCTCTCTCAGTGACAATGTCCAATGGAAAGAAGATAAAGATGACTGCCCGGAACTGGTCTGCAAAGAACGTATATGTCAAGCAGCTGAAGGTCAACGGAAAGATCTGTGACAAGCCTTGGATTACCTGGGACGATATCAAGGACGGCGCTGAAATCGAGTTCGTAATGAGCCCGAAGCCGTCAAGGTCATTACATGGAAAACTGATAAATAAATAATAAGCATTTAAAAATGAAGCACTCTTACCTAATAACTGCCTCCGCAATCCTTTCAATGCTGCTTGTCCCATCTTGTAGCAAGGATACGCCGGATGTCCCGGAAGAACATGTATATCCTTATGTGTCAATCTCTTCAGACAACGAGAACGTCCCGGGAAGCGGAGTTGTCTCAACCCAGTATTCGGATTCTCCAAGCGGTTCGGATATCGGAAAGCTGATGGACAACGACCTGTCCACTGCATTCGTGACACCACATAAAGATTTCTACGTACTCTGGAGCGGAAACAAACCGTTCTCCCTTAAGTCCTATACCATTGTTTCTCCGGCCGGAAGCGAGGCTTCTGTCCCTGAATCATGGATTCTCTCAGGATCCAACGACAACAAGGCATGGGTCCAGATCGACAAGAAGACAGGACAGTCTTTCGCTGGCTCCAACATCCGCAAGGAATACAGGGTCTATTCTTCTTCCACATACAAGTATTACAGATTCATGTTCACCTCTTCTGCCAGCGTATCGGCCATATCCGAGATCTATTTCGCTGACGGAACGGCTACGGACATAAAGGATCTGATGTATCTCACGGATGACGATACCCACAGTACTCTGACTCCAATGGGCAGGTTCTGCGAAAATCGCCACAAGACAACTGCAAGCGACCTTGCATGGTTGGCAGATCCAAGCAATGAGCCAACTATCGCCTTTGATGATTCCAGCATCTCCTGGGGCGAGTTTGACGTGGATCTCTATCCTCACGGGTCGCCGGTCCCTGCCGATGTCAATCAGCACGCAATAGGGGACTGCTGCGCTCTCGCAGTATTCGGCTCGTTCGCTTATGTCTTCCCTGAATTCATCAAGAGCATCATCACGGACAACGGCAACAGGACATATACCGTCAAGATGTTCGACCCTCAGGGCGAGAGGATAGAAGTCACGCTTTCATCTAAATTCCCTAAGGACGTCGACAACAACATCACCGGTGTCACTGGCAAGGGCGATGTAGCATGCTGGTCATCGATCTTGGAGAAGGCTGTAATGAAATGGAACAGCATATATCATTGCAACAACATGATAGACGGAATCGGCATCGAGCACACTGCTCCGCTCTTCCTCGGAAACGGCGACAGCTTCGCTATCAGGCCAGGCGCCATGGATTATGAGCAGATGCAAAGGGCCGTGACAGTGCTTCTCAACAAGGGATACGTGCTCGCAGGAGGTTTCCATGACGACAAAGAACTGATCGGAAACGGTCCATACAGGACTATTGCTCTCCATGCATTCACTTTCGTATTCTGTTCCAGCTCTCTGGCCGTTTACGGCATGAGAAACCCATGGGGATTCACGGATGGCGGTCCTAATCCTGACCCGGACGACGGAGTCATCCCGATCGTTGATGACGGGAAGACACAGCCTATGATTGACATCAGGGTCTGCCACCCTGGTGCCGCAGCCGAGTACAAGCAGAGAACTCTGCTCCCATATACACCGCCGACCTTTTAACAGAACCATTTTTTAATAACACCATAATAATCAATCATTAATCTATGAGACGGTCTTACTTTTATTCTATTGCCATTATTTCGGCACTGATGTTGGCTGCATCCTGCGAAAAGGATGAACTTTATTCTCTGGACTCTATCGAAAATCCGGAGGTGGTCTATACTAAGGGCAGTTCTTCTGCGACTTTGTCGTCCGGTAACAAGAACATGCCATGCGGTGGTACTATATCCACTAATTATTCTGATTATTCCGATCATGGTATCGCCAAGGTTGCGGACGATAGCAGGTCCACTTATTTTGCTTCCTCCCACAAGGAGTACAAGATTGTCTGGAACGGAGACAGGGCTTTCTCTCTCAAGTCTTATGTGATTTACTCATCTGATTCCAGCAAGAAGGTCCCTGAATCATGGAAACTCTATGGTTCCAACGACAACGAGACATGGACCAGGATCGACAAGAGGGAAGACGAGAACTTTACCGAGCGCAAGGAACGCAGGGAGTACAGCGTATCTTCTACTGAGACCTACAAGTACTATATGTTCAAGTTCAAGACTACTCGCAGCAGTTCCGCCATCGCCGAGATCAAGCTCAGGGAGAGAGAAGTTGTCAACTATGATGACATCAGCGACCTTATGGGCCTCATAAGAGACAATACATATAGCAACGTGACTCCTATGGGAAGGTTCTGCGAGAATCGCCACAAGACTACAAGCTCCGACAGGGCATGGCTGGCCAATCCGGCCAACGAGCCTACGGTAGCCGTCGATAACGGAGATCACAGGTGGCGTTCCAAGAACGTGACTCTTTATCCTTTCGGAACTCCGGTTCCGGCCGATGTCAACCAGCACGGAATAGGGGACTGCAGCGCACTTGCCGTCTTCGCATCAATAGCTTATCTATATCCTTCCTTCATCGAAGACATCATTACCAACAACGGCAACAACACGTATACTGTAAAGATGTACGATCCTGAAGGTGAAGAGGTCGACGTTACCGTTTCTTCAAAATTCCTCGACAGCGGCGTCACAGGCAAGAATGGAGTCATCTGCTGGTCATCAATTTTCGAAAAGGCAATCATGAAATGGAACAGCATTTACCATTGCAACGACATGATTGACGGAATCGGTACCGAGCACGTCACACCGTTGCTCGTCGGCAATGGAGAAAGCTTTGCCTTTGATTCCGGAGTACTCGACTATGGCCAGATGGACAGGGCTGTCAACGTGCTTCTTAACAGAGGCTGGATTGTAGTAGGTGGTTTCAGGGAGAGTGGCGTCGTCATAGGCAATGGTCCTTGCAAGACCGTTAGCGCTCATGCATTTACATTCGTCTTTGATTCCTCTACCTCAGCTTCATATGGCATGAGGAATCCTTGGGGACACTCAAGTGGAACTGAAGACAATGACGCCCGTGATGGTGTGGCTCCTATCGTCAATGACGGAAGGACTCAGCCTCTTATCGATATCAGGACATGTAATCCTGGTGCTGCAATTGAGTATAAGCAGCCGTACCTGCTGCCATATACTCCACCGGTATGGTAATATTTTTCAATATTATTATAATCTATTATGAATAGCTACGTTAAAACCGCGATGATGGCCTTCTGCCTTGTACTGGGCGGATGCGGCCTCACAAATCCTTACGAAAAGTGGCTTGATGAAGGAGTCAAGGGGGAAGACAGGCTTCTCCCTTCCGGATTCAAAGCTGTACTCTGTGATGTAGGGACATGGAAAGTTGATTGCGAGGGGACGGATGTCTATTTCCAATTTGGCAAGGACTGGTCGGTCAATTCTGATTCCGAACTCGAGAAACTTGCTACTAACTCTACTTACAACATCATGTCCGAGTCGGCAGATGCGCTTCGTCTGATGATTTTGGGAGCTGGACACCTCTCATATCTTCTTGAAGACGCCGACGAGGCATATACTGTCAAGGAATACTCAAGCGCTTCCTTTACTGCTACCGGAAAGGATAGCGGAAGGGTGCTTACCTTCGAGCCGGCTCCTGAAGATGCCCTGGCCAAGATCGCCGCTGAGAAAGAGGCTCTTCTTGTCACCTTGAGGGCATGCCAGGAATTCATTGCAGCCGGTTACAAGACAGCTGCCGTCCATAATTCAGACGGCGATTTTGTCTGCAGGTTTGCTATCAACCAGCAGGAAGGTCATATAAAGTTTGACGTGATCGCTGACGGCGTCCTTACCCATAACAATGTGGATGTTGCCGTAGACGAGGACGGAAACCTTGATTTCAAGACGTCGATTACTCTCGACGGAAAGAATCCTACAGGTATTGTTCTCACCAACGGAGATGTGGCATTCAAGGGCGTGAGCGACATGAACATCGTATCAAACGCCGAGTCAAGACATTACTTCCTTGCCGATGGCTATCCAATCCATGCCATCAGCTTCAGATATGGCAGGGGAGATGCCGTCCAGTACATCATCGACGAGATTACGCCTCATGACGAGTGGGGTGACATCGAGTTCAACGAGCGTGAGACAAGGCCTCTCGTGTTCTGTCCTGATAATGACAAGGAACGTTACTGGTACACCTTCTTCGACAGTTTCAAGGAGGAAGACGGCGCAAACGTATCTTCTGAATACAATGACATTATCTATATGTCAAAGTCGGACGGTTATATGCCTTACGGTGGCTGGGATGACGAAAATGGCAAAGAAATCAACAATGCCCCTGAAATCTGGAATACGCTTCCAAAGTTCATGAGTGGATATTTCCATAAGGATGGTCTCATCATGGTTCATGACTATGGCGTTGAAGATGATGAAAATCATTCGTATCTTTGGTTTATCAGCCCGACTACTGATTTCTGGGTAAAAGCAAGAGACTAATATACATAACAACAATCATAATTTTTTATGTCGTTTAAACAACCATTCAACTATTTAGCCGGCTGTCTGCTCCTTATCGGAGCTGCAGCATGTAGCAATCCGCACATTACTGAAGTTGATCCTTTCATCGGAACAGGATTCCATGGTCACACATTCCCTGGCGCAACCACGCCTAATGGCCTCGTGCAGCTCAGCCCGGACACCCGTACAGAGGACTGGGACGCTTGCAGCGGCTACCATTACAGTGACAATGCAATCCTCGGTTTTTCCCACACCCATCTCAGCGGCACCGGCTGCGCAGACCTCGGAGACTTCCTTTTCACTCCGGCTGTCGGCGATGTCCATGAGGTTGACGGGAAATATGTGATCAAGCCGCTTCCTTTCTCTCATGAGAACGAAAAAGCCCTCCCAGGCTATTACAGCGTCTCTTTCCCTGAGAGGGGAGTGGCAGTAGAACTGTCTGCTACCGCACGTACGGGAGCTCACAGATATCACTTCTCCGGTGAAGGCAAGCGCCATATCCTCATCGATCTCATACACGGAATGGGCGAGCCTGAGATCCACAACGTCAATTTTGGCCAGATCTCAGAAGACGAGATTTCTGGTATCAAGGTGCAGTCATGGTGGGTTCCTAATCGTGGCGTATATTTCAACGCCAAGTTCTCCGAGCCTATCGAGAACATCGAGACAACAGATTATCCTCAGGTGTTGCTTACATTCTCCGAGAAGGTAAAAGACCTCGACGTGTTTGTCGGTATCTCCATGACCGACGAGGTTCAAGCCCGGGAGAACAGGATCAAGGAGACAGAGGGCAAGAGCTTCTCCAAGATCGTAGCCGAGAGCGCCCTGGCCTGGGAGAATAAGTTAAAAGTGATCGAGGTCGAGGGCGGAAGCGAGGATCTTCGCAAGATCTTCTATACTTCGCTTTACCACACCATGATCACTCCTAACCTCATCAGCGACTGCGATGCCGATCCGTTCTATTCGACTCTCTCTCTCTGGGATGTCTTCAGGACATGGGCTCCGCTCCAGAACCTCATCAACCCTGAGCTTATCTCAGGCATGATCGACAGCATGCTCGAGTCATACGACCGCAACGGCATCCTGCCTGTATGGCCGCTCGCACATGGAGAGACCTGGTGCATGATCGGTTATCACAGCATTCCTGTGATCGCTGACGCATGGCTCTGCGGCATCCGCACATTCGACGGCAACAAGGCTCTCGACGCCATGGTTTCTTCTTCTGACCAGGATGAGACTTCCCCTGGTTACAACCAGTACGGTTATGTACCTTCTGACCTCTACAGCCAGTCTGTATCAGAGACTCTGGAGATGGCATATGATGACTGGTGCATCGCCAGGATGGCCGAGGATCTCGGAAGAAAGGATGTTGCCGAAAAGTATTACGAGCGTTCCAAGAGATATGTCAATCTTTTCGATCCTGCAACACGTTTCTTCAGAGGAAAGGACAGCAAGGGCAACTGGGTTGAGCCATTCAATCCGCTCGTAAAGACTCATGACTTTACCGAGGCTGTTCCATGGCAGTTCAGGTTCTTTGTCCCTCATGATTTCAAGAACTTCGAGACTCTCATGGGCGGTAGGGAACAGACTCTTGCGGCTCTTGACTCGCTCTTCACTTATGAGGCTCTTGAGTTGACGGATGATATCGTGGACATGACCGGTCTCATCGGTGAATATGCCCATGGAAATGAGCCGAGCCATAATATGGCATATCTCTTTGCTTATCTTGATGAGCCTGCAAAGACTCAGCATTATGTTCGCAGAATTCTTTCCGAGCTCTATTCAGCTACTCCTGAAGGCATTTCTGGAAACGAAGACTGCGGCCAGATGTCTGCATGGTACGTGATGTCAGCTCTCGGATTCTATCCTGCATGCCCTGGTTCTTGCGAGTTCGTGCTTACTTCGCCGATCTTCAGCAAGACTACCATCAAGCTTGGCAACGGAAAGGTCCTGACTGTTACTGCTGACCATCCTGAGTGTGAGTATATTTCTGAGGTCAGCTTCAACGGCAAGCTGCTGAACTCTTCGTTCATCACTTACAATGAGCTGCTTCAGGGCGGAACTCTTGAGTTCAAGCTTTCAGAGAAGCCTGCTGAGAAATAAAACAACCCATAAAACTTCATTCATACAAGAAAGACGGCTGCCCTCCGGCAGTCGTCTTTTTTGTCTCTGTCTCTGTCTTTGTCCTTGTCGAAGTTGCTGGCAGCCTTTTCTGCTGTCGCTTGCCGACAGATTTTCTGCCGTCATTTTCTGACAGACTTCTCAGCTGTCCATTGCCGATATGTCATTGCAGGGCTGACTGAGGCGGGTCCGGAGGGACTCCGACGCTTCGCGTCTCCGGCCTTCCCACAATCTGCTGCGTCATCGCTTCGCGATAACTTGCATCTTGCGGGCCCCTTCCGCTACCCGTGTCCGCGGATGGACACGCCCTCCGGACCCGTCTCAGTCAACCCGCAAAGTATTGAGCGTGAAATTGTTATAGCTGGTTTACACTGACTTATACAAAGTAACCTAGGCGAAATCGCCTAGGTTGAAATACGTATTTTTCTATGTAACAAAGACATCCATTTCACGCTAATCTCTGTATGATTCGCGTGGGCCTGATCCAGAGACCGGTTCAGTATTCATGAATTCAGTTGATAATGCAAGATTAATCGAGCAATCCATGGTTGTTACACAATTTATATTATGTTAAGTAGAATGTAAATTCCAATGCCCTACTTAATGAAAATACGGACCGGGAGAAGCCGGGATCTTACTCTGAGACTTCCCTGTGGTCTTTGTCCCCAAGAATCCTGCACACGAGAGATTCCATCTCTGAGAACCATGCCTCGGCGCCTTTGACAGACGGATGCAGCCAGTCATAGAACATATCCTCGCGGAGAGATCCGTCTTCATTCAGGAAATTGTGATTCACGTCGCAGAAGAAAATATTTTCATTGTCGGCAAATGTCGAGACGATATCCGACGCCTTGTCAAGAATCATCCTGTGCGACGTCGGCAGCGGCCCGTCATAGCTTCCGGGGAAACATCTCAGCAAAATGACCTTAGACTCCGGCCATGCCGTGCGTACCCGGTCCAGGATGGCCTTTATGCCGCCCGCAAGCTCTTCTGAGGTGCATCTGTATGGATAATTCTTCTCATCCACATTGTTGGTCCCGATGCCGATAATGCAGAGTTCCGGCTTCTGCCTGCCAAGGTCGAAGTTGTCGAGCTCCCAAAGGAGATTTTCCGTCCTGTAGCCGCTTGTGCCCAGGTTCAGGGCCATTCTGTCCCCGAAATACTTGTTCCAAATAGGCACATAATCCCGCTTCTCCATGTTATTGGTGATGGAATTGCCTATGAAAATGACCTTGTATGCATTCTCCGAGATCAATTTTGCCTTAGCCTCATGGCGTGCCTTCGCCCAGCCTCTGGCAGGAATGGCCGCAGGATTTGGCACTTCAGCCTTCTTTTTCGTCATCAGGCCGTACAGGGCAACCTCGACGCTGTCCCTGGACCCTACGACGGCCACATTACCACCCCAGCCCTTCCATGTCTTCATATATTGCAATGCCGCTTCCCTATCCTTATCCTGAACGGTTTCTTCAAGGACCATAACCAGATTGCTGCCTTCCGGATTATACGGAGGCATAGCTGCAGGATATACAGAGTTGCAGGCTGTCTTGTCGAAGCCCACGGGATTGACCATGACTACATTCTCAGGAATACGGTCGGAGTCCTTGATTTCCATCGCCAGAGCGAAGGCTCCCTGGCCCTCCCCTTTCAGAAAAACGCCCTCCTGGGCGTGCAGGATGCCTGTTGACAGGACAACCGATGCGATTGTCAATAGTTTTAGTGCCTTGTTCATTCTAAAGATTCAATGATATCTTGAGCGCACCAGAAAGCGAAATCTTGTTACTTTTTTCAAGATGGTCCGTGTCCACCATGATATCGTCATAGTTGTTAAACACCGGAGGATGTGACTTTCCGGCCAAAAAAGTAAGTGTAATGTCCATTGAAACGCCGCATCCGACGTATATCCTGCGACCGAAACCGGCTTCTGCCAGATTCGCGCAAATGTCCATCTTCCCGGATGGATTCAGGCCGACTCCGCCGCCAGCCGTAAGCAGCCAGCCCCGGACTCCCGGCTCCCTGCCGGTAAAATACTTGACTTTCAGCTCGACCGGTACTATCCTGACCTTGTTCGTGAGCCCCTGGTAGCCAGAATAGATCCCGAGGTTCATCCTCCTGGAGAGATTGACTCCGGCAAATCCCAGGACCATTCCGTTTATATGGCTCTCGAAAGCATCATAGGTCTTTCCTGCCCTGAAATTCTCCAGTGTCCTGTACTGATAGTCATACCTCCCCCACATCGACTCTGCAATCCCCCATTCCAGACCAAACGAGAACCTTTTTACAGGGTTTTCGGCCTTCGTGGAAACAAACGGCAAAGACGCTATTGCGATGGTTGAGATGATATGACGTAATTTCATCAGAATCTGTATCTTATGCTTAATTCAGGATAGAATAATCTATATAATCCATTCTTATACAGGTTCATGCTACATCCATCCCTGTTGAAATCGGACAGATGACATCCTGCATCTCCGCTGAAACGGAAAGAAATGGTGACCGGACTCTCGTTGAACACGAAGTCGAAGCCGGCGTCACCGGTGAGAGCTATGACCAGTCCCATGTCCAGGTGTCGGTCCCTCATTATTCCGACGCTGACTCCCGGACAGAACAGCAGCCTCACCTGAAGGCCGGACGATGGATTCCAGCGATGGATCACGTTGTCATGGAGATATGAAAGCTTTGCGCCGGGGACATTCTCCCTGCCGGAAATAATACCCTCCAGGTCGGCCACGAGCCTGATCTCCCCCATCGTGTCTTCATCGTATGGGATCAGAACCGTAAGTCCTGTGTTTTTTGCGGAAAAATGGGCTCCGAGCTCGGAACTTCTGCTCAGGAAAGATGTAATACCCTGAGCCTGAACGGATAACGCGAAAGCGCATCCAATAAAGGCTGCAAGAAATATTCTTGTGGCATTGGTCATCTGCGGGCTGGTTTCAGTACGTGGTACAAATTTAGAAAAAATAATGTATCTTTGTGTCTTGATGATAAGAAATACTTACTAAAACCAAACCTAATTATGGCTGTAACAATTAAGGAAGTCAAGGACAAGAAGAGCCTCAAGGCCTTCATAGAATTTCCTAATCGTCTTTACAAAGGGAACGAAGCCTACGTACCTAAAATCTACATCGATGAGAAAGCGACGCTGTCTGATTCGAATCCTGTCATGGAATTCTGCGACAGGGCGCTCTACCTCGCTTACAAAGACGGCGAAATCGTAGGTCGTGTTGCCGCTATAATCAACAATATCGCAAACGAAAGGTGGAATCACAAGGAAGTCCGTTTCGGCTGGATAGACTTCATCGATGACCGCGAAGTCTCCAAAGCCCTCGTCGACCAGGTCGTGGAATTCGGAAAGGCACATGGAATGGAAAAGATAGCAGGCCCGCTGGGCTTCATCGACTTCGATCCTGAAGGCATGCTCGTGGATGGTTACGACCAGCTCTGCACCCTCTTCCTCCTTTACAACTATCCTTATTACAAGAAACATTTCGAAGCTCTCGGCTTCACCAAGGAAGTCGACTGGATCGAGCTCAAGATATTCATTCCGGAAGTGCTCCCGGAGAAGATCTCCAGGGTTGCCGAGATATGCAGGCAGCGCTATGGCATGAGGGTCAAGAAGATATCAAAGCGACAGGTCAAGAAGCAGGGCTACGGCAAAAAGATATTCGACCTTGTAAACGAAGCATATGGAGACCTCTACAACTATACTCCGCTTCCGCAGAAGACCGTCGACCAGCTGCTTGACAACTACCTCTCCTTCATCGACCTGACCTACGTCACCCTCATCGAGGACCAGAACGGAGACGTGGCCGCCCTCGCTGTGACCATGCCGTCCATCACCAGGGCCCTCCAGAAATGCGGAGGAAAGCTTTTTCCGTTCGGCTGGTACCATATCCTCAAGTCAATGTACTTCAAGCACGAGGACGCCATCGAGCTGCTTCTCGTAGCCGTCAAGCCGGAGCATAAGAACAAGGGCCTCATGGCCATGATCTTCGACGACCTTATCCCAAGATATATAAAGGGCGGGTTCAAGTACGGTGAAAGCAACGCCGAGCTCGAATCCAACCTCGCCATGCAGTCCCAGTGGGGAATGTTTGAAAACAAGCAGACCAAGCGCCGCAGGATTTATGTCAGAGATATCTAGCAGGGTACTCGCTCCTCTTCCCGAGAGAATGAGACCGCATACTCTCGACCAGTATGTCGGCCAGTCTCATCTTGTGGGAAAAGGCGCCGTGCTCCGCAACATGATCGACAGCGGCAACCTGTCCTCATTCATTCTCTGGGGCCCTCCGGGAGTCGGCAAGACCACTCTCGCCAGGATAGTCGCTGGTGCCCTGGACAGGGAATTCTACACTCTCTCAGCCGTCAGCGCCGGCGTAAAGGACGTACGCGACGTCATCGACAAGGCCAAGGCCGACCGGGTCTCCGTATTCGGCCGGGACAAGGGCTCCCCTATCCTTTTCATCGACGAGATCCACAGATTCAGCAAGTCCCAGCAGGACGCGCTTCTCGGCGCCGTCGAGGACGGCACTGTCGTGCTTATCGGCGCGACTACCGAGAATCCGTCATTCGAGGTCATAAACCCTCTGCTTTCACGCTGCCAGGTCTATGTGCTCAAGTCATTGGGACCGGAGGACCTGCAGCAGCTTCTGGACAGGGCCCTGAAGGAAGACGAACTTCTCTCCAAGCTCGATATCAAAGTCAAGGAGACCGAGGCTCTTTTCCGTTTCTCCGGA
>JAFZTP010000174.1 GCA_017618815.1 Bacteroidales bacterium
TCTTCGCTCCTAACCTGCATGCGATGGGACTGATGAGCACCAGGGACTTCGAGAACTACTCGGATCTGTTCGACCTGATGATGTCCCTCGTCAATCCGCCTGACCTGCTCATCTACCTCAAGAGTTCGATTCCTAACCTCGTGTCCCAGATCCAGAAGAGGGGTCGCGAGTATGAGAAGAGCATCCGTATCGACTATCTCACCGGTCTGAACGAGAGATATGAGAACTGGATCAAGGATTACAAGGGCAACCTGCTCGTGATAGACGCTGACCGCATCAAGTTCGGAAACAAGCCTGAAGATTTCCAGACCGTGACCGACATGATCGACGGCCAGATGTTCGGCCTCTTCCCGCAGAAGTAATAAACGATGCTCGGCATTGGCGGCATAGCGGCAGGGTTGCTTATCCCTCTGGCAGGAACCGTCCTCGGTTCGGCCTTCGTCTTCTTCATGAAGAAGGAGATGTCGACGATACTGCAGAAGGCCCTCCTCGGCTTTGCCTCCGGCGTGATGGTGGCGGCGTCCGTATGGTCACTGCTCATTCCTGCCATGGAGATGAGTTCCGACATGGGCAAACTTTCCGTGCTGCCGGCCACGATAGGCCTTATTGCCGGTTTTGCCTTCCTCCTCCTGATTGACTATATCACTCCGCACTTGCATCTGGACGGCGATGCCGAGGGCCCGAAGAGCCATCTGTCAAAGACCACGATGCTGTCGCTTGCAGTGACAATCCATAATCTCCCTGAAGGAATGGCTGTCGGCGTAGCCATAGCCGGCGCCCTCAGTTCCGAAGTAGGCATGTCCCTGGCCGGGGCTCTCGCCCTGTCTCTCGGTATTGCTATCCAGAACATCCCGGAGGGAGCCATCATTTCCATGCCGCTGAGGGCCGCGGGGAACTCCCGCATGCGCTCGTTCATGATCGGAAGCCTCAGCGGGGCAGTCGAGCCTGTCGGCGGACTGCTCGTCCTGCTCCTGGCCTCCGTAATGACTCCGATGATGCCATATCTGCTGGCGTTCGCGGCCGGAGCCATGTTCTATGTAGTGATAGAGGAGCTCATTCCAGAGGCCTCTGTCGGGAAGCACTCGAATGTCAGCACCATAGGCTTCGCTATAGGCTTTGCGCTGATGATGGTGCTTGATGTCGTGCTCGGCTGATTTTCAGGACCCTGTTTTCTGCGAATATCGCGGCTGATGCCAGGAAGTAATAGACCACGGTCTGTATCGTCATGGCACCCAGCTGGCTTTGTATTGAAGACAAGTCTCCGCCGGCTGCGTTGAGGTTGATGAAGGCCTGGCATCCGAAGGTAGACGGGAAGATATATGAGAATATCCTCCAGAATGTCGGGAATGCCGTCTCAGGCCATGAGGTTCCGGTCAGGAACAGGCAGATCGGAGACATGAACAAGAACAGTACGAATACCGTTTCCCTCCTTGTGACCATGGTACTCCAGGTCATGCTGAAGAACACGCAGTCTGTCACGAAGAACAGCAGCAATACCATCATGTCGCCGAAGGCTCCTCTCTGCGGCAGCCCGAATATGGCCGGAACGATGAATGCGATGTATATGGATATGCCCATGTAGACCAGCCAGTATGCGGCTCCGCGGCCGAGGACCGAACGCCCGATTCCGATGCCTGACAACTTGTCCGGCAGGGAAGCGAAACTTCTGTTCTGCTCTCTCAGCGTGCCCACCAGCAGGGACATTCCATAGAACATTGTCTGTTGGATGATCAGGAACAGTATCGCCGAAATCAGGAAGAAACTGTAGGAGAATGCGCTGTTGTACGGATTGTTTTCTTCATATGGGACGGCCTGCACCAGTTGGGCGGCCTCTTCTCCGGAGAAGCCAGCGGCAGCGTATCTCTCGATCTGGATATGTCCGATTTCGTCAAGCATCACATGGTTCGTGGCCATGAGCGCGTTCTTGTAGTAGAGGAAGCTGCTCATGTCGCAATAGACGGAAAGGGTCGCCGTCTCCATGCGGGCAAGCTTGTCCTCGAAGTCGGCAGGGAACATCACTATTCCCTTTACCTTCCTTTCCTGCATGAGCTTCTCGGCTTCCGCCATGTTCGTGCAGCGATACTCCACCGATACCTCGCGGGTGGCGTCGAGCTCTCGTATGTATCTTCTGCTGACGCTGCAGTCGGCATCGTCCACTACGGCTATCGGGGTGTCGTTGAGCACTCCGTTGAGGTAGATGACGTTGTACAGCAGCGGGTATATGAGTCCAGCTACGAAAAATATCAGCATCACTCCCCAGTCGGAGAAAATCTGCCTCAGCTCATGCATCCAGATGCCTCTGAAGTCATGGAACCAGATCTTCAAATATGTTTCTTTTCTCATATCCGTCAATTCTTTGGGAAGTTAAGGTTTACATACGCTCCTTTGAGCCTGCCAAGTATAGGCAGAGGAAGGAGTACGAACAAAAGCAGATGGACGACTTCCTGCCACCATCCGGCAAAACCTGCTCCGAATATCACTTCCTGGACATAGAACAGGTAGTAATGCCTGATCGGGAAGGCTGCGGACCAGCCCTGGATCCACGCAGGCATCGCTTCTATCGGGAGGGTGAATCCTGAAAGCGAGAATCCCAGCACGCTATAGAGGGCGCCTATGCTCAGCGCGAGCCTCGGAACCGGCAGGCAGCCGATGATGAATATGGCTATCGCTTCGCTGGCGAGCACCATCAGGAATATCGCCATTATCATGTACCATATCGAACCTGCGATAGGGAAATGCATCCAGTGGTAAAGCAGGGTCACTATCAGTATTCCAAGGATGGTGAACAGGGTGGTATAGAGCACCAGCTTGCCGGTGATGGCATCCAGTATCGAGCCCCCTGCCGTCCTCATGAGTTCCGGAGAGACCTCGTATTTCATCTCGGCTCCGAGCGAGTAGATGAGCACGATTATTATGACAAGCTCGAGCACTGCCGGGAGTATGATGTTGGTGAGATAGTAGCCGTAGTTGGTATAGACGTTTCCTATCTGGTGGGTGTCGACGTCGATCGGCCGTATCCTGCCCATGATTTCCCTCTCATTGACTCCTTTCGCCCTGAGGACTTGCCTCTGGACGGCTCCGTTGGTGAGGTTGATCATTGTGAGTATGTCCTTGTATGCAAGCGCGCCTCCTACGAAATACATGCTGTTGAGATAGTATGTGAAGACGGGACGGCGATTGGCGCTGACGTCGGCATACATGTGCTCCGGAATCACGCAGATAGAAGTGATCTTGCCGCTCTGCATGGCCAGGCGGGCCTGCTCGAAGTCGTCGTACATCACAGTCTTTCCTATCTGGGTAGCGTCAAGCTGCTGGATGAAATTCCTCGAAAGGGAGGATCGGTCGTTGTCCACGATGCCTATCGGCAGGTCGGAAGGCAGACCGTCCGTAAAGAACGTCAGGAAGAATATGGCGCAGAAAGCGATCACGCCGATGGAGCCTATGAGGTATATCGGCCTGTGCTTCCAGATCCTCAGTTCCCTCGCCGTTACCGCGAATATGTTATGCCAGACTCCCATGACTATCTCTTAAGTATCACTGTCATTCCAGGGTACAGGCCTTCGTGGTATTCTGTCGGGACTGCCCTGATCTCGAATGTCTTTGCGTCATACATGCCGGTTTCCTTGGTCGCTTTCCATGTGGCGTACGACTCGCGCACGGCACGGTAGCTTACCTTAGCCTGAATCTCCTTGCCGTCGAGGGCAGGGACTGTAAGGGTGATCATGTCGCCCTGCTTCATCCCGTGAAGATAGTCCTCGCGCACGTTGAAGGTGAACCAGATATCGTGGGTGTCGGTAACTGTCATGATAGGGGAACCTGTGCCGACGAGTTCGCCGACCTTAGGGAAGGTGGCGGAGATTATTCCGTCAGCCGGAGATGTCAGGTAAAGCTCTCCGAGATAGCCCTCGACTTCCTGGAGCGCGCCCGCAGCCCTCTCGACGAGAGCTTCTGCGGCTTCCTTGTCTTCGGACCTGGCTCCGTTCACGGCCATGTCATACTGGCTCTTGGCTGCGTTTGCCTGGGCTACTGAAGCGTCATACTTTGCCTTGGTCTCATCATATTTCTGGGCGGAAATCACGCTCTGGTCATAGAGCTTCTGCACTCTCTCGAAAGATTTGCGCATCACCTCTTCCTGGACCTTGGCCTGCTGCCAGAGCTCATATGCTCCGGTGATCTGCTCCTTGCGCGCACCGTTTGCGGCCTTTGCCCTCTGGGCGCGGGCTGCAGCCACTGCGCCTCTGGCCTGGGCGAGCTTGGCCCTTACCTCAGGGGAATCTATATATACTACTGTGTCCCCCTTGTGGACTTCCTGTCCTTCTTTTACGTAGAGTTCCTCGACTCTTCCCGGAACCTTTCCGGAAACGCGGTATTCGCTGGCCTCTACCTGGCCCTGGATTACCAGCGGCTTAGGCTTTGATACGAAATATCCAGCTACGGATATTATCAGGATTATGCCCAGCAGGGCTGCTACACCGATTACGAGGTTGTAGGTTTTCTGTTCCTTTGTCATGGTATATGTCTATTTTTATTTTTCCGAATTATTGTATTTGCCTTCAGCCTTGCGGAGGTTGGCGTCTGCCATCTGCAGGTCTATGCCTGCGTCTATGTATTCTGAATGTGCCTTGAGCCAGGCTGTCTGGGCTGCAAGCACTGTGTTTGTCTCGATGACTCCGGCCTCGAATCCGATCGTTGCCATCCTCATGTTTTCTTCGGCGCTGCTGAGATTGTTCTCGCTCATCTCCAGCCTCTCCCTGGCCTCTTCGAGGTGCTGGCGGCTCTGCTCAACCTGGAGGCTGATCATGTTGCGAGCCTCGTCGAGACGGTCCTTGTAGAGGGTCGCCTCAGCCTTGGCCTTCCTGGTCTTCTGGAGCGCTTCAGTTCCGTGGAATATCGGTACGTTGACCATGACTCCCGCACTGAACAGACCTCCGTTCCACTTGTTCTCGAAACCATGGAATGCGTTCGGGTTGGTCACTGAATAACCGGCCACTACGGCGACCTTAGGCATCATGTCCGCGCGCGCGATTCCTATCTTCTTGTCATAGATCTTCGATGCCAGTTCCAGGCTCCTTGTCTCAGGGCGGTCATTCCAGATTGTCTCCATGTCCTTTGCCTCGCCGGGCATCGGTGTCGGAATCGCGTCGAGAGACTCGTCCGCGAGCATTATCTCACTGTCCAGAGGAAGTCCGATCTCCTTGCAGAGAAGCATCTTTGAAAGCTTGAGGCCGTTGATGGCCTTGGTTAGCATTATGTCTGCCTCGTTGGCCTTGACCTTTATCTGGAGTTCGTCAGACTTGGTCGAAACGCCTTCCTTTACGGATATCTCCACGTCCTTCTCAAGCTGATGGAGAAGGTCCGAATAAGACTCGGCAAGCCTTTTCTTGTTGGCGATGGAAATTATCTGCCAGTAGGCCTGGTCGATGTCCACGAGGACATCGGCATATTTCATGTCATATTCTGCCTCTGCCAGTTCTTCTGCCATTTTGGCTATCTGGTTTGACAGTACGATCTTTCCACCGACGAATACAGGCTGTTTCAGGGTCACTGCGCCCAGGAAAACATTCTCGATGTCGAGATGCATGGATTTGTCGATTTCCTGCCCTATTGCGTTGATCGGGGCTGCTATGTCAGGGGCGGTGATGTTGCGGGAGCCTTCAAGCATGCCGAAGATGGTACGCCACATAGGGCTGCCCATGTATTCGGCAGCCAGGGCCGGGTCGCTTGCGATTGCAGTCTTGAGCTGTGCCACAGCTCCGTTGATGCCGTTTGACAGGGCCGCCGCGCTGTTGTCCAGCGTTCCCTGGGCTATGGTGCCAAGGTTTGACAAAATGGCGGACTGTCCGTCGTTTACCAATGCGAGATTCCTATTGTTATACATGTACGCGCCTGTAGCGCTTATCTCAGGGAAGTAATTGGCTCTTGCAATTTTCCTGTCATAACCGGCCATCTCTACCTTTGTCCTGGCCTGTCTGAGGTCTTTGTTGCTCTCGATGGCCATCTGGCGGCAATCGTCGAGAGTGAGGACCTGCTGCGCTTTCATTCCGGTCGGAACGACGCAGCCGAGGACTATAAGGGTGATGCAGAATTTTCTCATATTTCGTTCAGTTCAATTTAATCGGACAATATCCCTTGCAAAAAAGTTGCCTATTTGTGCCCTAAAAAAGATAGAAACAGGGCATTTATTATTCAAAAGGTCGAATAATGCGAATAATTGAAATTTTTGCACATATTTTGCACCTGAAAAAACCGGTTTTTCAAGAATTAACACAAAGTTCCTTCAGAGATGGAAGAAACACTACAGACAATAGACATAAAGGCATTCAAGTCCCTTTTCCCGATGGAATATGACGCCGAACTGGGAGATGACTTCTTCATTGCGGACATAAAGTATGACAAGGCCCTCAGGATGCTTCAGTATCCTACCAGATTCGATGGATTCCTTGGCATATTCTGCGTGCACGGGCATCTTGACATGGACATCAACCTGAACACTTACAGCGTCAGCGAGAATTCCCTCCTTTTCAGCGTCCCCGGTTATATAATAAGGGTATCCGACGTCGGTCCGGATGAGCTCAAGAATCTCCGTTTCATAGTGATTGCAGTCTCCCGTTCATTCATGACAAGCATGAGGATGGACTTTACCAGGCTGTTCAACGAGAGCATGAGCGTACTCTCGCATTCATGCATCAAGCTGGAGGAGGAAGAGCTTGCGATCTGCGCAAACTACATGTCGCTTGCCGTCGACATACTCAAGGGCTCCCGCCCATACCACAAGGAGTCCATAAGCTCACTGATAGCATCTGTATGTTACTTCCTTGGAGGAGTATGGGCAGACAAGCTCTCCAAGGCCCGCCGCGACCAGGGAGAAGTGATCTCCGCGAGGGCGAAGCTGGTATTCGACCATTTCCTGCAGCTCGTGACCGATTACCATGTGTCCGAAAGGAACGTGAAATTCTATGCCGACAAGCTCTGCCTTACTCCGAAATATCTCTCCAAGCTGGTGAAATCCGTGAGCGGCCGTTCGGCTCCTGAATGGATAGACTCCTTTGTCATACTTGAGGCAAAGAACTTGCTCAGGTATTCGGAGATTTCCATAAAGGAGATAGTGTACAAGCTCCATTTCCCTAACCAGAGCGTATTCTATAAGTTCTTCAAGTCACACACCGGACTCACCCCGAGCGAATACAGGAATCATTGACGTGAAACAGTATCTCTCATCATCCTTCGCCCTGCATGCCCTGAACACTCTCGGCTACAAGACCTCGCCTCCTGTCGGGGAAAGGACCTTCGACCAGTGGTCGCTGTTCTACCTCATATCGGGAGAAGTGTTCATGGAATCGGCTCCTGATTCATATCTCATCCGTGGCCATGAGTTCGTGCTCGTGCCTCCGGGAGTCCCGTTCAAGATTAGCTGGTATCGGGACAGCATCGGCTACATGGGCGGTTTCGATGAAGGTATATTGAAAGACCGCAGCTATGTGTGTCTCCAGGCGTCGCGTCCGCTGAGGGTTTCCGTGCGCGCGGATGACGGGGGCTTTGTCGATGAACTCATGTACAAGCTGTTCAGGAAGAAAGAGGACCTCAGGGTGGTGGCGTCCTGTCTGGATGTCATGCTCCAGCAGATCGATGCCGATACTCCGGAGAACAGGATGCCGGACAAGCCTTTGGTGAATCAGTTCCTTGACAGGATCTTCGACAGGGACAAGGCTATCCTGAGCGTCGCCGGTTATTCGGAGCTTTTCAA
>JAFZTP010000175.1 GCA_017618815.1 Bacteroidales bacterium
CCCATAGCCCACGGCGACTCCGATGAGGAATCCTATCACGATCTGCAGCAGCAGCACTCCGACTCCGGTACCGATCATCGCCCAGGTTCCCGTATGCTTGGTGGAGGAAAGGACCTGCACGAGGATGATCGTGAGGACGTAAGCCATGGGGTCGTTGCTTCCGGATTCCAGCTCAAGCATCGGGCTGAGGTTTTCCCTCAGGTGCATGCGCTTGCCGCGCAAAACGGAGAAAACCGAGGCTGAGTCGGTCGAGGCCATCACAGCCGAAAGCAGGAAACAGCCCAGGAACGAGGCTCCTAGCGGGCCTATCCATCTCCCTGCGACCAGATAGATGAACGATGCCGTCAGCGCCGAGGTCAGCAGGACTCCGAGGGTGGAGAGCAGTATGCCCTGCTTCATCACGGGCTTGGTCTCGCGCATCGATGTCTCAAGTCCGCCCGTGAACAGGATGATGGTCATCGCGAAATGGCCGATGGACTCGGCCACCTCGTAGTCATCGAACTCCAGTCCCACTCCGTCGGCTCCTACAAGCATTCCCAGAAGAAGGAACAAAAGGAGGGAGGGCGCTCCGAAGCGTGCCCCGACCTTGGTGATCAGGATGGCGAAGAACACCAGGATCGACGCAAGGAGGAGCAGGTTGTCGGACAGCAGGTTGACGGAGAAGATCGAAAGGGGCAGCATCAGTCTTCGATTTCGAACAGGTTAAGGAAACCGGTCATCATGAATACCTGGCGGATGTCGTTGGAGATGCTCTTGACGATGACCTTCCCTCCCTTGTTGGCCGCTGCCTTGCGCAAAGTGAGGAAGATGCGGAGTCCGGAACTGGAGATGTATGTCATCTCCGAGCAGTCGAGGACGATGGTCCCGGCGGCTTCTGCTTCGATAGCCTCGATGTCTTTCGTGGCCTCCTGGGCCGCGGCGGTGTCCAGACGGCCGATCATCTTCACGGTCGTCACATCATCTAGTTTGTTGGTCTCGATATTCATATACTTTAGATTTTCTTGGTCATTTTCAATAAATTCTTTCCTTCCCGGCGCTCATAGCACACGGTATCCATGATGTTCCTTACAAGGAAGATGCCCAGGCCTCCGATCTGCCTGTCTTCGAGGGCGGCGTCGACATCGGCATCGGGAATCGCGGTGGGGTCGAAAGGCTTTCCACTGTCTACGACAAGGAAATCGAGGGAGTCCTTCCGGACTATCGCCTCGATGTCCACCAGCCCGTCCGATCCCTTTGGATAGGCGTACATAATCACGTTGGTCACAGCTTCCTCGAGCGCAAGGTTGAGGGACATCGCGAGGCTCTTGTCCAGACGCGCGTCCTGAGCGATCGTCTCTATGAATCCTGCCAGCTGGGGAATCTGTTTGATGTCGTTGTGCAGGATCAGATGACGCTCGAATGTGTCGGGATTCTTGTCATTCATATATTGGATAAGCATTGTGGTCATATCATCGCTCTGGAGAGCGCTTCCTACGAAGGATGAGAGTGCGGCCTTCAGCGAGGAAAGCTTCTCCTCGGCAGTGCCTGCAGCATTTGAGAGAGCCTCCTTGAGCCGCTTCTCGCCGAACAGCGTGTGATCCTTGTCCTCGGCTTCGGTGATGCCGTCGGTGTACAGGAAAATAGACTCGCCGTACACGAGGTCGGTCTCCTGCTCCTTGTATGCCATGCCCTGCATGACGCCGAGCGGGAGGTTCGGAACGACGGGCAGCTGCCTGACCCCGTCGTTCCCGATCAGCAGCGGACTGTTGTGCCCTGCGTTGCAGTAGCGCAGATGTCCGTTCATAAGGTCGAGGATGCCGCAGAAGAACGTCACGAACATCATGTCCTCGTTGATATCGGACATGCTGTCGTTCATGGCCGTGACTATGTGGAGAGGACTCCTCTCATGTGCGGAGACGGTACGGAACTGGCTGCGCGTCACGGCCATCACGAGGGCGGCCGGGACGCCCTTGCCGGAAACGTCTCCGATACAGAAATAGAGTTTGTTGTCCCTTATGTAGAAATCATAGAGGTCGCCTCCCACCTCCTTGGCGGGATCGAGGAAGGCGAACATGTCGATGTCGCTGCGTTCCGGGAAAGGCGGGAAGATGTTGGGCAGCATGGCCATCTGTATGCCGTGCGCCACCTTCAGCTCGCTTTCCATCCTTTCTTTCTTGTCGTTCAGGGCCTTGTACTTCATCTGGTTGTTTACCACACCGCGGAGGATGAGCACCAGCATCGACAGGCCAAGCAGCTGGAGCAGCATCACCAGCAAGCTAGTTCGCTTGACATCGTGATACACCGACTCTTCAGGGATGACGACGGAAAGATTCCAGCCGATACTGCGGACGGGTGTCTGGAAGCGGATAGGTTTCCTGACATTCGACGTATCTTCCGAAGCTGCTATCAACGTGCCATCGCGGCTGACAATGGTGCTGTACGAGTCGGGATATGGCTGGATTCTGCCCATCAGCTCATTCAGCCACTCCAGGGACAGGTCCGCTGCGGCGACTCCGATGATACTGTCCGCCTTGTTACGGACAGGACAGGAGTAGGTGACAACCATGGTCTTGCCGCCGCTTTCGTCATAGTACGGCTCGCTCCACTGGCCTTTTCCAGTCCTGACGGGCTCAGTGAACCAACTGGTCTGGAAATAGTCGTGTGACTCCGAACCCAGGACGAGATGCTCCAATGAGCCGTCCTCCCTGCGGGCGATCAGAGGTTCGAACCAATGTCCCTTTGATGGATAGTAGCCGTCAATGAAAGCAAACGCCCCGTCTGCCACTGAAGGGGTGAATTCCATCAGGCGCTGGATATAGACGAACAGCGAGTCAGGATCGTCGATCGATCGTACGGCGGACCACGCCATTGACTCTACGCTTCTTTCCACCGAGATAGTAATGTTCTCGATCTCCTTGCGGGCCTCTGCCATTTCACTCTCAGCCCGACGTTCGGACTCCTCACGGAGTCCCCTTACGGAAAAGAAGTACTGGACCAGCCCCGTGGCCTCAAGGGTTGCGGCTGCGACGAGTATGAGCAGCGCTCCCGTCCATCTGGAACGGCTGAGAAACTTCCTGTCTATGTCGTGTATCTTCATAATATGCTCCTTAGTGCCTGTCTGAACTCCGGCATGGGGCACCGGGTGTCGCGTTCAACTATAAGTGTCTTGAGGCCGGCAAATGGCATTATCTCCTCCTCTATATCTTTCAGCGGCCTGTCGCTGCCGAAATAAGCATGTGCGAAATGCTCCCAGAACTTGCCCGCCAGTGCCTTCGGCATGTGGAAGGTCTCCTTGATGAAATCTTCGCCGCTGAG
>JAFZTP010000176.1 GCA_017618815.1 Bacteroidales bacterium
CAGCGAAACGAACATGGCCGCCAGAACCAGCAGATTAAAGTACTTTTTCATATTCTCTTCAGATGTGTTTGGCTGCCGGAGGCGGTATCACCCCCCTCCGGCAAATAAGTTTATGATTTACAGTATGCAAACCTTGTTGATGATCATGTCGGAGCCCTGAACGACCATTCCTACCCGGCCGTCACCCTGATAATTGGTGTTAAGTCCGAAGTAGTCTCCGGCGGTAGCCAGGATATGGTCGAGCACTTCCTTAGTAAGGGTAAGGGCGATACGTGTGACATCCTTTCCTCCGAGGTTGTCGGTGGTAATGTATGCACCGCCGATCTCAGGGAAGTTCATGTTGGCGTTGGCCCACCAGCCATCATTCAGCTGTGCCTGACCCCAGTTTTCGGTCTGCTCAAGGTAGAAGATAAGCTGAGAGCCTGGCTTTGCTGCCTCGAAGTAAGTCATGGCAAGTCCGAAACGTCCGTCATCACCCCATGTAAGCATGGTCGGTCCCTCATAGATGGTAATCTCCTGAGGTACTTCCTCAACAACCTCTATCTTGGTAAGGATAAGGCTCTCGCCCTGGATGATACCGCAGTAACCCCAGTCAGTGAGCGTCGTGTACTTTTCAAGGATATCTTCAGTAACCTTGACATGTACATAGCCCGCAGAAATATCCATCTTGTTGGTGTTGATATTGTTGGATCCGTCAGTACTCTCATCTACGACAAGCTTGCTCCAATGTCCGTCAAAGAACTGGATCTGCCAGAAGTCAGCCGTACGAGTTACATAGTAACGGATCTCCTGACCAACCTTGAGGTCAGTCTTGGTGAAGGTATCGGCCGGGATCTCCCAGTTGATAGACCATGCGCCAAGATCCACATTGCCTTCCCAAAGGACTGAAATGTTCTGCTGGAGCAGTACCTCTATTGTCGTAGGACATACTTCCTTGTCGCCGCTGAGGAGCTCGAAGGTAATGCTGTATGTACCAACCTTGTTGTACGGCATTATGAACGTCAGTACATTGTCGGTACGCTCTACATACTGAGAAACCTTGGCTTCTCCCACATAGATTCGGTCAATCATCATGAAATTCTCGCCCTTGAGGGTCACTGCTGCACCGATGTGCTGAGCAGAAGGCATTTCATTTACGATGATGAATGAATCATAGCTGAGGGTGATCTCATCATCAGGCTCCACGGTCTCGCCATTGGCAAGAGTAAGCACGAGCTTGCCTGAGACGGATGTATTGGTTGTCTGTACGGTAAGATTCTCAGCCTCTGCAGTGAACTCGACATCCTTTCCACCGAGGGTAACCTTGGTGATGAGGTCGAGGTCGGTACCGCTTACGGTGATGGTCCCTCCGGCCATGAGTTCGACAGGAGCAACTGAAGTGACAGCAGGATGAACGAGGGTATATGCAACCGTCACGCTCTCTCCGTTTGCCATGTTGAGCACGATGTCGCCTTCGGTAGCCTTGGCAGGCACTGCGACTGTGATTCCGTCTTCGCCGAGTTCAAACTCGCATCCGGCAGCGCCAGGGAAATCGACGCCGGTAACGACATCGAGGTCAGAGCCGCTGATTACGAGATTTGCGCCGGCCTTGACAGGTGCAGGAGCAGCAGCGAGTCCGGTAGGAATTACCATCTCAATTGCTCCGGCCACGAACTCCTTGCCGGCATGGCTGACAGCCTTGACATCACCTGTCTTAGCAGTGGCCGGAATCTGGAGGCTGATTTCGGTAGCATCCTCATTGAGGGTAAGGGCAGAAACCTCTGCTCCGCCTTCGAACACGACCTTGTCGATCATGTCGAGGAATGAACCGGTAATGGTAGCAGCACCTTCAGGCTTGGCAACCTCGACAGCGAGAGACTTCACGGTAGGGTCACCTATCGTAAGGTCAGCCTCTGAATAGAGGAGGTTGGCAATCTTGCCTTCGTCTGAAAGGACGATCTTTCCGGTAATAGCCTTTGAAGGGACTACGAAAGAAGCCTCATGGCGGCCGTTATGATTGATCTCTGAAACGACGGCGCCACCTTCGAAGATAACGCTCTTGACGAGATTCATATAGTCGCCCTTGACAGTGATCACGTCGCCAGGCATAGCCTCGAGAGGTGAGAAGCTGTCAAAGATTATAGGCTCGGTATAGGTGAGTTCCGACTGGGTGGTAAGCACCTTTCCGTCTTTCGACTTAAGGGTGACTTTTCCGACCTCTGCGCCCTCTACAGGGAGCTGGATGCGGATTTCTGAAGGATTGCCGGAGCTGACCACCTCTATGTCAGTGATGGCTTCGAGTCCGGGAACGGATACCTCCACGATCTTGTCGAGGTTACTTCCGAAGAAACGAAGTGTAGCTCCACGCATCACCGGATTAGGTCCGAATGACGCCAGTTTCACGTCCTTGTCGGAATACTGGGCGGTATCAAGTTCCTTGGAATCACATCCAGAGAGCCCGAGAGCCAGCACGCAGGCGGCAAGAATGGCTGAAATACTGAATATCTTTTTCATAATGAGCTTCATTTAATATTATTCATTTGGAACCACACGGATATTGTCGATAGCAATCTGCGGCGAGCATGCAGTACCGTCGACGCCACCGTTCCATACGAAGAATGAAAGACCGGTCAGGTATGACTTGTCAAAGTTGGTAGCGCATTCCTTGTTGTCAGGAGTCTTGGTGAAAGAAGACAGAGGGATGCTCACGGTAACCCACTTGTCAGCAGTGTCGTAAGATCCGCCATTGGTTGTCCAAGGCTGCCAGATGGCACGAGGGAATGAATCATCGCTATAGTAGTTGTTGTTAGCCGATCCGTAGGTGACACTGGCGTCATTTGAGAACATGAGCTGCATGCCGGAAGCCATCCAAGGGTTTGTCGAAGGCACGAGAGCCTCGAACTTGAGCACAAGTCCTGAAACTCCGTACGTGTTGATATACTCGGCGAACTCAGGACGGAGAGAAAGGGCATCTGTGTCTGTTCCTTCCTCAGGCCAGTAGTTGAAGCAGAACTGGTCTTCAGCCCATGCGTCAGTGCTGCCAGGACCGAGATCCGCGCCACCGAAGTAGAGGTATGCACCGTCAATGGCTGCCCATGCATCGTCTCCGGAATTATGGACGACACCGTTACGCCAGCCGTGACCGGCAGCAAGACCGCCGTGGCTTCCATCCCAGTCAAACAGGATATTCCTGCTGTCTTTGTACATGAAGCGGCTCTTTCCAGTACCGGAGAGAGTAGTTACGTTTACATAGCCAGGCTGAGCGCCGAAAGGAACAGGGAAGCTGACTGAAGTGGAACCGTTGAATACGATATCATCATGAGCGACCTCAGCGCCTGCGAAGGCTATCTTCAGAGGTGTTGCTGCATCATCGATGAGGAAATCACCGTAGATAGTAACCATCTCTCCTTCCGCTGCCCACTCGTTGGACATCGAGTTCACCTTCGGAACCGGAGGAAGGACTGCGAAATCGAAAGTAACCGTATCGGAAGCGGAGGTGATCATGTAGATCTTGTCCGTCTGCACTGCAGGCATGTTCTTAGGCACGGATACCAGGAGAGTATTGTCAGTGATGTAGCTTGTGTTGAGGGTAGCCTGCTGGTCGTTGAACCAGAGCTCCACAACACTTCTGAGGTTCTTTCCGAGAAGGCATACTACCTCATCCATGTAAGCCTGGGTGATGTTGACGTCCTTGTCGGCATATCTGACGGAATAAACGGTAGGCTTTCCGTCAGCCACCTTGTAACGGTCCGGATAGTCAATGCTGTCGCAAGCTGCAAAGGAAGCAAGCGCGAGCACTGCCGAAAGACCTGTAATAATTCTGTTTATAGATTTCATCATTACGTCAGATTAAAAGTTATAATGATACTCCTCACGAACGTCAACATGGGACGCAACGGCATCGGAAGCCATGTTCTTGTTGAACACCACGTCTTCAGTCGGGAAAGGAAGGGTAAAGCTTGAAGCTGTCACGTTAGGATTGTCCTCGGCGTTGTTATACTCCACTGAAGAAGCATCCCAGGTGCCGGAATAATCGAAGGCGTCTCCGACATAGGCTTTCCATACATCGTCAAGACCATCCCAGTGGGACCTTCTCTGAGCCTTGAGCTCTGCGATGCAGGCATCCATGTCGTAGTATGAACGGCGTACATAGTCATACCAGCGGTCACCCTCTCCGGCGAGCTCGAGACGACGCTCTTTCCAGATGTCATCGAATGTTACGGATGCGAGAGGATCCACGCCGGCACGCTCGCGTACGTAGTTAATATACTCGAGAGCTGCAGGAGCATTGCCGGTAAGAAGGCTTGCCTCAGCGTAGATGAGATATACGTCAGCGAGACGGAGGAGGTGGGTAGGAAGCTGATAAGCCATGTTCTGAGGAGTTCCGAGTCCGGCCTGCTCATGGTCGTAGTTGTCTCCATAGAGATGCTTAACGTTGTTTGAGCCGGTCTGGCACTGCATTGAACCGCCAGGACCACCTTTTCCATATTCTGTATCATAGATGAAGCGGAGGTAATCGAAACCGCCCCTGTCAGTCCAGAAGTAATCATACTTGTCGCCAGGGAGCATCATGGTAGCCTTGCGACGGCTGTCCTTCTCGCCTACGCGCTCTGCAGGATTCTGCACTGCGCTCACGCCGAAAGCATCGCCGAGATCCACTGAAGGACCGCCCCAGCCGCCCCAGCAGTCACCCTGGTCGCTGAATCCAACCATAGCGAGGTCGCTCTGGAGAGTATTCTGCTGTGTCCAAGGGTTACGGCCTACGCTCCATTCCCAGGAGATAAGGCACTCGCCTGTGGCGTTGAATCCGGAAAGACGGAAGAGATCGGAATAAACAGGAAGAAGAGTACGTCCTGAATGGTCGATCACGTCCTTGGCATACTTGGCAGCCTGCTTGAGGTCATCCTGGTTCAAAGATCCGGAAAGACCGGCCTTGGTAAGATATACCTTTGCGAGGAGAGCCTCTGCTGCATAGTAGTCGATTCTCTCATAGTTGGCAAAACCAGAAGTCTTCTTAGGAAGAAGATCCATAGCCTTCTCGAGAGTCATGATGATATACTCATATACGTCGGCACGCTCAACCTTGGTCACGGTATTGTATCCGCCGCTGTTGAGGAGGTCGGTATTGTTGTGTATGATCGGAACTTCGCCGAAAGTACGCACCATGAAGAAGTAAGCGAAAGCCTTCCATGTGAGAGCCTCACCGATATACTTCGACTTGGCTGCCTGTGAAGGGCCGCTTGCATTCAGTATGTTGTCGATCACGGTATTGGCATGGCCGTTCACTGCCCAGAGGGAGTAGGACATGTTGACCAGATCCTGGTCGGTACCGTTGGTAGAGAAATCCATATATGGAGATGAGCCCCAGTACATGTTTCCTGACATGACCTCACCGATCTTGATGAAGCCGCGCTGGAAATCATACCAAGGAGAGTTGTACAGGTAGTTGACACCCTGTTCACACTGTTCGTCAGTCTTGTAGAAGTTGCTGACGTTGTAATTGTCCTCAGCAGGTCTGTCCAGGAATTTCTCGCAGGATGCGAAAGCAAAAGCTGCGGCAATTGCTGTAAGGCCTTTGATGATATTATAGATTTTCATATTCCTTCGCATTTTAGAATGTCATGTTCAAACCACAAGAATAGATGGTTGGTGAAGGATAACGGCCGTTATCCACGCCATAGGTCAGACCGGTTGAGTCCTGCGTGCTTGCGCCGACCTCAGGGTCGAATCCGGTATACTTCGTAAAGGTGTAGAGATTCTGGATATTTACATATACGCGGAGATTCTCCACCTTGAGCCTGTTCAGGAACGACTTAGGAACATTGTACCCGAGGGTAATGTTCTTGATACGGATATATGATCCGTCCTCGACGTAACGGTCGCTCAGGCGGTCGTTGTCGTTAGGGTCGTTGATGCTGGCACGAGGAGTCTTGGTTCCAGGATTGAGCAATTTGACATTGTCGATATGGTCATACCACTTCGAACCGTCTGCATAGACCACGCTTTCGTCGATCGGAGCGAGGATGGCCCTGTCAGCCACACCGCCGTTGATCTGGTTGGTCCATGAGCTGTTCATGTGGGTAAGAGGAATTGAGGTGTAGTTGAGCACCTTGTTGCCGTAGCTTCCGTTGATGAAGATGTTGAGGTCGAAATTCTTCCAGGTGAAGGTGTTGCTCCATCCGAAAGTGAACTTAGGAAGAGGATTTCCGATATCGGTACGGTCCTTCTCGTTGATCACGCCATCCTTGTTGAGGTCCTCGAACTTGAGGTCTCCGACCCATACGGTGTTGCTGCGTGAGTATTCGCCGTTTGAAGGATATTTCTCAGCCTTAGGAGAGTTCTCGATATCCTCGACTGATGTATAAACACCGGCCACCTTGTATCCATAGAAGTTGTACAGAGGCTTGCCGATCTCGGAGATACATACGACGTCTGACCACTGGCCATAACCTACGAGCGAAGCGTTCTCGGTGCCGGCAAGGCTCAGGAGCTTGTTCCTGTTGAAGGAAATCTGGAAGTTGCTGTCCCAAGCAAAGACTCCCGTAGAAACAGGGTGGGTGTCGAGAGTAACCTCAAGACCCTTGTTCTCGATAGAACCGAAGTTGCCCTTAGGAGCTGCAAGTGCAGAAGAACTGTTACCCTGGGTACCCATGTATGAAGGAAGCTGCATGGACATGAGCATGTCGTCAGATCTCTTATAGTAACCGTCGACGGTAAGGTTGAGCTTGTTCTCGAGGAAACTAAGGTCGAGACCTACGTTATACTGAGTCTGGCTCTCCCAGCGGATACCGGTGTTAGGAATATTTGCAGGTCTGTAACCCATACCGAGGGCTGAAGGCATGCGGCTGATAGAAGCGCCCCATGCATATCCGCCGATATTGGAGTTACCGGTCTGACCCCATCCGAGACGGAGCTTTCCGTTGTCCACGATACCCTTGAGACCCTCGAGGAACTTCTCGTTGGTGAACTTCCACGCTACTGCAACAGAATGGAAGCCTGCCCAGCGGTTCTTAGGGCCGAAGTTGGATGAACCATCATAACGATAGGTATAGGTAAGGAGATAACGGTCGTCGTAGTTGTAGGTCTCACGGGTGAAGAATGAAGCCATCGCTGCGCTGCCGAATCCAGAAGATATAGAAGGTGTTCCACCACCGAGGGCCACATTGTGGACATCGTTTGAAGGAAGCTTCGTATGGGCGCCCTGGAGGTAGCTCCAAGATGACTCCCAAGCCTCCTGTCCTATCATGGCGGTGACGCTATGCTTTCCGAAAGTATTGACGTATGTCAGGTAGTTCTTCACCTGCCAGAACAAGTTGCTGTTCTTCTGGGAGCTCATGCTGTTGGTATCCCTTGTCCAGCCTCCGAGATCCACGGTAGGTTTGAACCTTGTGGCTGTAGAGCCGCTGACGTCGAAACCCAGCTCAGTCCTGAAAGTGAAATGCTTGACAGGAGTAAGCTCGGCGAATACGTTACCATTGAGTTTCTTACGGTTGAGCAGGATCTCATCCATCATGGCGAGGGCAACCGGGTTAGGGTTGGTATAGCCTTCACGCACGGTTGAAGAGAATTCGCCATAGACATCATATACAGGGATGTCAGGAATGGTCGTAAGAGAGTAGGTGATGATACCTTCGTTACCGTCGGCAAGCTTGAGGTTATCGTTCGTATTCGCGAAAGTAAGGTTGAGTCCGAGCTTGAACCATTCCTTCACCTGGGCGTCTAGGTTAGCCCTGAGGGTAAGACGGTCGAAGTTGGAACCGATGATAGTACCTTCCTGGTCCATATATGAACCTGACACATAGTACTGTATCTTGTCCGAACCACCCTGCACGCTGAGCTGATGCTGATGCTGGAAGGCCGTGCGGAAGATTTCATCCTGCCAGTTGGTACCCTTTCCGAGAAGGGAAGGAGTAGAGTAATATGGGTTGGCCTGATAGATTTCGCCGCTTTCCACGAGAGTGTTGTAGTACTGGGCGAATTCACGGAGATTCATCATGTCCAGACGCGTGGTCTGCTGAGAGTAGGCGGTCATGCCGTCATAGGAGATCTTGGCATCATCTTTCTTACCATGCTTCGTAGTGATGAGAACTACGCCGTTGGCACCCTGGGCTCCGTAGATCGCAGTTGCAGAGGCATCCTTGAGGATTTCCATGCTGACGATATCGGAAGGGTTGATGGTTGACAGAGGGGAAATGGTAGAAACCTTACCGTTTCCGAGGGCGTCTCCGAGACCGAAGTCTGCACCGGAGTTACCGCCTCCCTGCATGATTACGCCGTCGATGACGTAGAGAGGTTCTGCATTGGCATTAATTGTAGCCTGTCCGCGGACGCGGATGCTTGAAGAAGAGCCAGGTGCGCCGGAAGTCTGCACTGCAGTCACACCGGCGGCACGTCCCTGGAGGGACTGGTCGAGGTTGGTGATGATTGATCCCTTGAGGTCATCCTCCTTCATTGAGACGGAGGCGCCTGCGAGGTCGCTTCTCTTCATAGTACCATAACCGACTACGACGATTTCGTCGAGCAGCTCGGCATCTTCAGCGAGGACGATGTTGATGAGGCTGCGTGAGCCCACAACAACTTCCTGTGCTTTGTAACCGATGGACGAGAACACGAGCGTGGCTTCTGGGCCAGCTGCAATCTCATAGCGTCCATCAAGATCTGCAACGACACCGTTACCGGTGCCTTTCACCATTACGCTGGCACCTATGACGCCCTGACCGGAGTTGTCTGTAATTCTACCGGTCACCTTGTTCTGCGCCATAAGCGAGAATGCTCCGAAGAGCATCAGCATACATGTTAATAGCTGTCTTTTCATGCTACTGATTTTTGTTGTTAATAATTAGGTGTGTTATATATTTTTATTGAAAAAATCCGATCTGGCAGCCCACCACTGAGGATATCTCTCGAGATGGTGACCGGATAACGGCACACATAGCCATTGCTTCTCCGAGGTTATGTGGTTGAACCCTGAGAAGTTCGTATGGGGAGGACAGACGGAGTCCTGGAGGCCGAAGCCCATGAGCACAGGACATCCGATCCTGTCCGTGAAGTTTTTCACGTCGAAGTATGACAAAGTCTTGTAGAGTTCTTCTTCCGGAATACCTTTCGCCCTGGCCGCAGAGAGAACTTCCTCGCCCGGCCACTCGGCAATCACGAAATAATCACGGAAATCCGAGAGGAACGGCACGAAAGGGGCGATGGCGCGCAGCCTGTTGTCAAGGGAAGCCGCCACGAGAGTGAACGCTCCGCCCTGGCTGCCGCCTTCGGCGTAAATATGGTCCATGTCAGTCTGTGGCAGGGATGCCACGAAATCAATGGCGCGGACGCAGTCCAGGAATGCTCCGCGATAATAATATGTATTCTTGTCAGCAAGGCCGCGGGTCACCCATCCCTGTCCGGGAGTGCGGTTGAAGCCCTGGTCTCGCACGCTGAGAGTAAACTCGATCACGTCCGGCTCAGCCGAAGGATCGGCATACCAGACATCAGAGCCGTATCCCATGTAGGAGATACGGGCAGTGAACTTTCCTTCTTTGTTCGGAAGATACAGCAGGCCTGAGATTTCCTTGCCTCCAAACGACTTCATGTCGACACGGTAAGCGCTCCTGTCGCCGTTGGAATGCTCCTTCAGCAATGTCATCCTGGCATTCATGGGAACCTTTGCAAGCTGCTTTAGATTATCCTCCCAGAACTCGTCAAAGTCCGGCTGCCTGTCCTGTGGAGATACTATTCTCTCCGGGTCGCAACCTACAATGAAACACTTATCGAGCGGGTTGTCAGCACTCAAACTTGCGACCACCTTATAAAAACCAGCCTTGAGTCCGAGGTCGAAGCAGAGAGTGTCGACACCCTTCCTAAGGTTGGCGGTCTGACTGAAATCGGCGAAGCTTTCCCCTTTGTCAGTGGACACCTTTACATATATCTGGACACGGCCCTTGAAACCGTTCTGGGAGTTGACTGCCACTCTGAGAGGCTTCTGGTCCTCTTCGGTAAACATCCAGTCATTCTCAAGGACAGCCTCCACGTTCGCCCCGGCGGCAAGGGCCGAGGTGGCGTTGCGGATGATCGCAAGAGTGCTGCTATCCTTGAGGAACACAGAATTCAGCCCCTGCTCCTCCTGGGCGGGGTCTCCCGCGTAGTCGTCTCCCTTCTGCCAGTATTTGTGGGCAGGCACTGCAAGGCCGCCCCAGCTCCAGAAATTGGCGCCAGCGAGCTTGCCACCAGTCTTGCTGCTCTCGATGACCTTGGAGAAAAGGAAGTCGTAATACCTGTCGCGACCTGTGACCGGAGATCCCGGGGCGAACTTCATGTCATCCCTGGGAAAACCGAATTCTTCTATTACAAGGGGCTTGCAGAGACTGTCAGCAACCGCAAGATGGGCCGCAATATACTCGGCCGTATTGTTCTCGGCAGTCTCGATATCCCACTGGGGAGCCTCCTTCCCTACCCAGCTCCAGTTGTATGGCCAGATATGGGCGGTAATATAATCGATGTCAGGACATTCATTCAGACGGCGGAAGAGTTCAGGGCTCATTTCACAGCCCCAGATACCCTCGTTGCCGGTAGAGACCATATGGTTCGGGTCGATTGACTTTATGATGGCGGCAGCCCTGGAAATCCAGCTGACAAAACCATCCTGCACCTCCGGGTCGGACGAGAAGCACCTCGGTTCATTACCGATCTGCCACGAGAAGATTGCCGGATCCTCGCTGTAAGGCTTCCCGGTAATGCTGTTCACTCGTGACACCACGGTACGAAGATGATTCTCGAACAGCTCCTGGGCCCTGGCATTCGTGGCATACTGGGCCATCTGCTCCATGAACGGACCGTATCCTTCGATCGAAGGGATGATGGCCTTACCGGCACCGGCCCACTCCAGATACATCCCATAGCCGCCGGACCATTCCCATGAATTATTTACATACAGGACAGCCTTCATTCCCCTCTTTCCGAGTTCGGACATGAAATAGTCAAGGCCTTCGAAGAGTTTCTCGTCATAGACGCCCGGTTCCTTCTGCAGGGTAGGGTCCACCCTCGTAGGAATGCCGTCAGGACCGTCTCCGCCCACGAGGACGCGAAGATTGTCAAGCCCCAGGGCATGAAGCGAATCAAGCTCTGCGGCAAGTCTGTCACGGTCTCCATATTCGGAACCGAGAATGCCTCCATACCAGAAATTGGTACCTATGTAATAATAAGGATGTCCGCCAAGAACGAAAACGCCATCGTCAACTCTGACGATGTCTTTTTTCATAGGCTGGCACGAAAAGATCGTGAAAAATACGGCTAAAGCCGGGAGCAATCTCTTTAAAATCATGTGGTTTAAAGATAAATCCATACTTGTTTAGTACATTGCAAATTTAGCATGCAACGTTTTATACAACAAATACAAAATTATCAAAAACCGATACTTTTCCGCCTACTATACAAATACCTTGTTTTTCCTGAACAATGTCCTGAATTCACGCGGCGTGTAGCCTCTTTTTGACTTGAAAAGACGATTGAAATTCGACAGGTTGTTGAACCCGCAGCTATAGCAGATCTCGGAGATGTTCTGGGTCGTATCCACAAGAAGCCGGGCCGCATTTCCGAGACGGATGTCTATGATATAGTCGATCACCGTCTTTCCCGTACGGGCCTTGAAAAAACGGCTGAACGCCGACTGGCTCATGCCGACCAGCGAGGAAAGGCTTTCCAGGGAAATCTGTTCCGAATAGTGGGCCCCGACATATTGCTTCACCTTCAGCACCCTCCGGCTTTCGGTATCCGACACACTGCGGGCGAAGGCCGAGCTGGCCAGCACCCTGCTGTCAGGAGCAAGCGAAAGGTCATACAACAATCTCAAAAAGTGCTGAAACTGATCGAATTTGTCCGTCTCATGCGGGAGGGCGTCAAGAGCCGAATAGACCTTCATGATTGTCGACATCGAGAACGTCAGCCCGTTCCTGGCCAGTTCGAACATGTGCAGGATAGACGAGAACTGGTTCCTCACAAGGATGCTTTCGGAGAATATCTCAGGCGCGAACTGGATGGTAATCTCGCGCACATCTTCCGAAGTACAGTTGCCCTGCTCCCATGCATGTTCCAGATCGCCTCCGGCTATAAGGGTAAGTTCATATTCCCCGATTTCCTCGACGCTGTCTCCTACGACACGACGGACTCCGCGTCCATGTTCGACAAAGTTCAGCTCGTATTCCTTATGCCTGTGCAGAGGAAACATGAACTCCGTCTTATGCCTTTCCACTATATAAAAGCAATCTTTCTCCGAAAGAGGTGGTATTTCCGTAATTACCGTACTCATAAACAGTGAGTTACATTGAATTTTCCGTAAATATAGTATAAAAATGTCAAAAAAGTATCATTTCAGTATAAGTTTTCTTATATTTGCCTTCGATTATGGAAAAAGACGAACTCTACATGAAGGAAGCGCTCAAGGAAGCGCGGGCAGCCCTGGCGGAAGACGAAATTCCGATCGGAGCGGTAATCGTATGCAAAGGAAGGATAGTAGGAAAAGGCCACAACATGACGGAAAGGCTGAACGATCCCACCGCCCACGCCGAGATGATAGCCATCACGGCGGCCACGGAGGCGCTCGGAGGCAAATACCTAAACGAATGTACGCTCTATGTAACTGTAGAGCCATGCCCGATGTGCGCCGGAGCGCTGAACTGGGCCCAGATCGGCCGGATCGTCTATGGAGCGATCGATCCGAAGCGGGGGCATTCGCTTTTCACTCCTTCGCTTCTGCACCCGAAGACCGAAGTAGAAGCCGGAGTGCTCGCAGAGGAATGCGGTTCCATGGTGACGGAGTTTTTCAAGAAAAAAAGATAAAAAACGGAATACAACAATGACAGGAGACGATTACAAGATCATCAGC
>JAFZTP010000177.1 GCA_017618815.1 Bacteroidales bacterium
GAGGAAAGAGGCGCGAGAAAATATGGATCAGAAAAAGGAGGGCGGGAATAAGCTTTCCGCATCATTCGTCATCGGGGCCATAGCCCTTGTTTTCCTTGCAATAGGTTACCAGACAGCTCTGTTCATGCACAGGGCGGCTGTTTTGCGCATCGCCGAGTCCATGGACCATCCCGATACCGTCTATCTTGTATCAGGGCCTGCATCGTCAGGGGAATTTTCTTGTCCCGGCCAGTTCCGCAGCCAGGGGACAAGAACGGAGCGGGCAGGGCGGGCGCGGCGCTCACTTTCCTGCCGGACATATGAGAATTTTCGGTTCAACCCTAATACCGTCTCCCTCGAGGACCTGCAGCGTCTGGGATTCAGCGCAAGGCAGGCCGAGGCCATAGACAACTATCGCAAGAAAGGAGGGAGGTTCCACAGGAAGGAGGATTTCAAGAAATCATACGTGGTCGAGGATTCGGTCTATCGGCGGCTTGAGGAATACATGGACATTCCAAAGCTGGACATCAACGCCGCTGATTCGGCGGATTTCGATGCCCTGCCGGGAATCGGGCCGTTTTATGCCGCGCGTATGGTCTCATACCGAAAGGAACTGCATGGATATTCATATCCGGAGCAGCTTATGGACATATATCGCTTCGATGCGGAGAAATATGCCGGGCTGGCCGACCTGATCGAAGTCGGCCCGTCGGAGCCGTACGGACTCTGGACTCTTCCGGAGGATTCCCTTAGGAAACATCCGTACATACGGTCATATGCCGCTCATGGGATAGTGGTGTTCAGGGAGAACAACGATGCGGACAAATTGACGGTCGCAGCGCTCGCAGAGGCTGGAGTGCTGGATCCGGTGCTTGCACCCAAGCTGGAGAAATGCAGGATTGCCGCTCCTTAGATTCCGGCTCCGTCGGAGAATCCGGGATCATACATGGCCTTGCTCTGGAGCAGCCTTGAATGTGGCGGAACGTCGTGGGTGAGCCAGATGTTACCTCCGATTATGGTATCATGACCTATGGTCACCCTGCCCAGGATGGACGTGTTCGAATATACCGTGACGTTGTCTTCGATGATCGGATGTCTCGGTATGTTCATCGGCAGTCCGTTCTCGTCATATTTGAAGTTCTTTGCTCCGAGGGTCACGCCTTGGTAGAGCATTACGTGATTGCCGATGATGCTGGTAGCCCCGATCACTACGCCTGTGCCGTGGTCGATGCTGAAGTATTCGCCGATCTTCGCGGCAGGGTGGATGTCGATGCCGGTCTCGGAGTGCGCGAGCTCGGTGATTATCCTAGGGATGATAGGCACGCCCAGCTCAAGAAGGGCATGCGCGGTACGGTAATGCAGCATGACGGAGATGACCGGGTAGCTGAAGACAACCTCGCCATAGTTGGTGACGGCTGGGTCGTTGTGGGCTACGGCAGCCACGTCCGTAAGCATGAGCCTCTTTATCTCAGGCAAGCCGGAGATGAATTTCAGCGCGAGCTTCTTGGCTTCGGCGGACACTGTACTTTCGTTACGGTCGCAGCAGAACACCAGACCTTTCGCTATCTGGTCCTTGAGAATGCAGTAGATTTTCTCTACTGCAACTCCGGTGTGATAAAGACGGGTCCTTTCCGTGATCCTCGACCTGTCGAAGAATCCCGGGAAGACTACTCCCTTGATAAGCAGCATAAGCTCCTTGAGGTCGTCATTGGAAGGAAGGATGGATCCCGTCCTGAGATTCATCTGCTCTTCTTCCTGCCAAACCTCTGAAAGGGCCTGCGTGGTCTTCTGGAGTATGTCTGTGGATGTCAGTGCTGCCATGTCCGTATGATTATGCGAATAGCGGAGTAGAGAGGTATCTCTCACCCGTATCCGGAAGTACCACTACTATAGTCTTGCCTGCATTCTCTTTCCTGGATGCGAGCTTGAGTGCGGCTGCAAGGGCTGCTCCGGAGGAAATGCCCACCAGAAGGCCCATCTTTTTCGAGAGGTCGCGGCTGGCCTGAATGGCTTCTGCATCAGTCACGGTCATGACCTCGTCGATCACGGAAGGATCATAGGTCGCCGGAACGAAGCCGGCGCCTATTCCCTGTATTCCATGTTTCCCGGCCTTGCCCTGCGAAAGGACAGGGGAGTCTGCCGGCTCGACCGCAACTGCGCGTAACGCGGGATTGTGCTTTTTCAGAGCCTTGGCGCTTCCGCTGACAGTGCCTCCCGTGCCTACTCCGGCAACCAGGATGTCAACTTTGCCATCGGTATCTCTCCATATCTCCTCTCCTGTGGTGCGCTCGTGCATTGCAGGATTGGCCGGATTGACGAACTGTCCCAGAATCACTGAGCCCGGAATCTCCTTGTTGAGGGCTTCTGCCCTGGCGATGGCGCCTTTCATGCCTTCGGAGCCCGGAGTCAGCTCAAGCCTTGCGCCGAGAGCCTTCAGCAGATTGCGTCTTTCCTGGCTCATGGTCTCAGGCATGGTGAGGATGGTCTTGTAGCCTTTCGCCGAGCCGACCCACGCCAGACCGACGCCGGTGTTGCCGCTTGTCGGCTCTATGATGGTTGCGCCCGGCTTGAGAATGCCTTTCTTTTCTGCATCCTCTATCATTGCGAGCGCGATCCTGTCCTTGGCGCTTCCGCCCGGATTGAAATATTCCAGCTTCAGCAATACCTCAGCCTTGAGACCTTCGAAGCCTCCGAGCCTGACGATAGGGGTATTGCCAATGAGTTCTGTAAGTCCGTCGTAAATCATCTTCCGTTAGTCTTGGATATTTTTCATGGCCTCCCTGAGCTTTGCCTCGATCTCGTCAGCGAGCTCTGAGTTGTCCATTAGGAGCTGTTTTACGGCTTCGCGTCCCTGCGCGAGCTTGGAGTCGTTGTAGCTGAACCATGAACCGCTCTTGGTGATGATTCCGAGCTCAACTCCAAGGTCGACGAGCTCTCCGCAGTGAGAGATGCCCTCTCCATAGACAATGTCGAATTCAGCTTTCTTGAATGGCGGTGCCATCTTGTTCTTGACAACCTTGACCTTGGTGCGGTTTCCGAGAGCCTCGTCTCCATCCTTTATCTGGGTGGTCCTGCGGACGTCGATACGTACGGAAGCGTAGAACTTCAGGGCGTTACCTCCGGTGGTCGTCTCAGGGTTTCCGAACATGATACCGATCTTCTCGCGGAGCTGGTTGATGAAGATGCAGCAGGTATTGGTCTTGCTGATGTTGGCCGTGAGCTTTCTCAGGGCCTGGCTCATGAGTCTAGCCTGGAGACCGACCTTGTTGTCGCCCATCTCGCCCTCGATTTCGGCCTTTGGCGTGAGCGCGGCCACAGAGTCGATCACGATGATGTCGATTGCTCCTGAACGTATGAGGTTGTCGGCAATTTCGAGCGCCTGCTCTCCGTTGTCCGGCTGTGAAATGAGAAGGGTCTCGAGGTCAACTCCGAGAGCCTTCGCGTATGTCCTGTCAAATGCGTGCTCGGCATCGATCATCGCTGCGATTCCACCCTGCTTCTGCGCCTGCGCGATGGCGTGGATGGCGAGCGTTGTCTTACCGCTGGATTCCGGTCCGTAGATCTCGATTATCCTGCCTCTCGGATATCCTCCTA
>JAFZTP010000178.1 GCA_017618815.1 Bacteroidales bacterium
GGCTACCGCCAGCACCTGAACTTCGCGGCGCTCAGGGCCATCGAGACCAGAAGGGACATAGCCCGCTGCGCAAACACCGGCATCTCCGCGATCATCAACCAGAGAGGCGACATCATCGTCAGGACGAAATGGTGGGAACGAGACGTGATCGAAGGCAGGATAAATCTTAACGACGAAATCACTTTCTTTGTCAAGAACGGAGACATCGTCGGGAAATTCAGCACTTTCTTGTTCTGCCTTCTCCTGCTTGCCCTGATAGCCAGAAGCTTCATCCCTAAATCTTTACGCAAATGAGCCTTGCAGGGAACTCCATATTCAACAGGACAGGACTGCTGTTCGGGGAAAAAGGACTCGGGAAGCTGGCCTCGGCCAAGGTCATAATCTTCGGAGTCGGAGGCGTAGGCAGCTGGTGCGCCGAAGGCCTGATACGCTCCGGAATATGCAACCTGACGATAGTGGATTCGGACAAAGTCTGCGTCACCAACATCAACCGACAGCTCATGGCCACAACCAAGACAATCGGACTGCCGAAGGTGGACGCCCTCAAGGAAAGGCTGCTGGAAATCAACCCGGAGGCCGAAATCACGGCCATCCCGGAAATTTACAGCGAAGAAACGGCTGACAAGTTCAACCTGTCGGAATATGACTATATAATTGACGCCATCGACAGTCTCAGCAACAAGATGCTGCTGATGCTGCGCGCATGCGAAACGGAAGCGACATTCTTCTCGTCCATGGGCGCCGCCCTGAAAGTCGATCCTACGAAGATCAGGGTCGCCGAATTCTGGGATGTGCGCGGCTGTCCGCTAGGAGCCGCCCTCAGAAAAAAATTCAAGCGCGCAAAACTCAGTCCTGCACGCAAGTTCCTATGTGTCTATGATGATGAGGTCCTGCCCAATGTAGGCCAGGCCGAAGATGACGGTTCATGCACGTTCGACAAAGTTGTCGCAAACGGCACGACGGCGTCCGTAACTGCAATTTTCGGATTTACCCTTTCAGGGCTGGTGGTAAAAGATATCTACTCCAAGATTATTTGACGCGGTCAGGATTGGCCGCAACGAATTTCTCCCAGCTGGATGCGCCCTTGACCGCAGCCAGAGGACTGGTCGTCTGGTAGAAATGGCATAACGCGATGGCTATCGCATCGGTCGCGTCCAGGAATTTGTCATCCAGCGGCATACCCAGAGTCTTCTGGATCATTGTGCTGACCTGTTCCTTAGATGCGGCTCCATTACCGGTAATCGCTTCCTTGGCCTTGCGCGGAGCGTATTCCGTGACACCTATCCCCTGCTCCATCGCGGCAATCATGGCCGCACCCTGCGCCCTGCCCAGCTTAAGGATCACCTGGGCATTCTTCCCATAGAAAGGAGACTCCAGGGCCATCTCTGTGGCATGGTAAGTACGGCAGACTTCGGAGACGGTATCATATATCTGACGCAGCTTGGAATATGCGTCCTTTTCTTTGCGGAGGTCCAGGATACCCATGTCAACATAGCTGACTTTTCGGCCGACGGCACGGATAACCCCGAAACCGAGTATGTTGGTTCCGGGGTCTATGCCGACTATAATTCTTTCCTGAAGGTTCTCCGCCATGACAGACTAGTCGATGTAATCGAAGCCAGTGTATGGTCTGAGCACCTCTGGAATGACGATTCTGTCTTCCTTCTGGTTGTCCTCGAGAAGCGCTGCCACTACGCGTGGAAGGGCGAGCGAGCTTCCGTTGAGAGTATGGGCGAGCTGGGTCTTGCCATTCTCATCCCTGTAACGGAGATGGAGACGGTTGGCCTGGTAGCTCTCGAAGTTGGATACTGAAGAGATCTCGAGCCAGCGCTGCTGTGCTGCAGACCAAAGCTCGAAGTCATAGGTAATTGCAGAGGTGAAGCTCATGTCGCCGCCGCAGAGACGGAGGATACGGTACTTAAGACCGAGAGCCTTCACGATTGACTCTACATGCGCTACCATCTCGTCAAGGGCCTTGTATGAATCCTCAGGCTTCTCCACGCGAACGATCTCAACCTTGTCGAACTGGTGCAGACGGTTAAGTCCGCGCACGTCCTTTCCGTAAGAACCGGCCTCACGGCGGAAGCAAGGCGTATATGCGGTAAGCTTCTGAGGGATCTCGCCTGCTGAAAGGATCTCATCCCTGAAGATGTTGGTCACAGGAACCTCTGCGGTAGGAACGAGGTAGAAATCGTCGAGACCGCAATAGTACATCTGGGCCTCCTTGTCAGGGAGCTGGCCTGTACCGAAACCGGAAGCGGCATTCACTACCACCGGCGGCTCAACTTCCTTGTATCCGGCAGCTGTGTTGGTATCAAGGAAGAAGTTGATGAGAGCCCTCTGGAGGCGGGCTCCTTTTCCTTTATACACAGGGAATCCGGCGCCGGTGATCTTCACACCGAGGTCGAAATCGATGATGTCATATTTCTTAGCGAGCTCCCAGTGAGGAAGGGCGTTCTCAGGCAGGTCAGGATCGTTTCCACCCATCTTGACAACGACGTTGTCCTCTGCAGTCTTGCCTTCCGGCACGAGGTCGCACGGGATGTTCGGAAGAAGCACGAGCTGCGCTTCGAGTTCCTTGTTGTTCTCCTCTGCCTTGGCAAGAAGTTCGTTGGAGCGCTCCTTAAGTGCGGCAACTTCCTTCTTGGCTTCTTCTGCCTCGGCTTTCTTGCCTTCTTTCATTAAGGATCCGATAACCGCTGCCTTCTGCTTCTGCTGTGCGAGAAGGGCGTCGCTCTCGGTCTGGAGGGAACGGCGGTTGGTATCGAGTTCGAGAATCTTAGCTACAATCTCCTTTGCGTCAAAGTTCTTGACGGCAAGTTTCTTTATCACAAACTCCGGATCGTCACGGAGCAATTTCAGTGTAAGCATCTGTATTCTGTTTTATAATGAAAAAAAGGACCGCACATCGGCTCGAAGTGCTGTCCTTTCGTTCTATTCATAAACCTCCGAGTCTTAGTTCTCTAAAGGAAGAACCGAAACGTAAGATTTGTCGTTTCTCTTCTTGGTGAATTTAACGGTACCGTCGATGAGAGCGTAAAGTGTGTGGTCCTTGCCCATGCCGACATTCTTGTCAGGGTTGTGGACTGTACCTCTCTGGCGAACGATGATGTTACCGGCCTTTACGACCTCGCCACCGAATTTCTTAAGTCCGAGTCGTTTGCTTTGTGATTCACGACCGTTCTTTGAACTTGATTGTCCTTTCTTATGTGCCATAATTTAAATCCTCCTCAATTTATGCGATAGCGTCCACTTTGATAAGGGAAAGTTTCTGACGATGGCCGTTGAGCTTCTGGAAGCCTTTACGACGGATCTTCTTGAACACGATCACCTTGTTACCCTTGACGTCGTCCTTAAGGACAGTCGCCTTAACTACAGCACCCTCTACGTATGGAGCGCCAACCTTAACTGCACCCTCGTTGTCGAGAAGGAGCACCTTGTCGAACTCTACAGCCTCATCTTTCTTTGCTGCGAGACGATTTACATAAAGCACGGAACCAGCCTCTACTTTGAACTGCTGTCCTGCGATATCTACAATTGCGTACATTGTTTATAAACTCTTAAAGTTCAGAGCCGTAAGCGCCTGCCCAATACGTCAGGTCTTTACTTGCTCGACGGCCATTTACATTTTTGGGACCACAAAGGTAGCAAAACTTTTTGGGATTGCAACTATTTCTCCTTCAAAATCTTCATAAATGTCTGCATTCCGCTGGTCGCCACATCACGGATGAGGGTAAAGCGCGGGTCGCTGACCATCACTTCCTTAGGATCGATTACATAGATAGGGACATCATGCCTGACATAGCGATAAAGTCCAGCGGCCGGATATACCTGCAGCGACGTACCCACTATCAGCACGATATCGGCGGCTTCCATGACGTCGATGGCCGCTTCTATCTTAGGCACGGCCTCTCCGAACCATACTATATGGGGACGCAGCTGGGCCCCGTTCGGAGCCTTGTCCCCGAGATTTATGGGCTCATATCCGATATCGAAGACTTCTTTCTCGGAGAAAAGCTCGTCATACACCCCGTGCTCGGGACGGACTTTGGTAAGTTCGCCATGGAGATGGATGATCCTGGTGCTGCCGGCCCTCTCGTGAAGATTATCCACGTTCTGGGTCACTACGGTGACGTTGTAGTCCTTCTCCAACTCGGCAATGGCGACATGGGCCGCATTCGGCTTGGCCGCAGCAAGGTCCTTGCGAAGCATGTTGTAGAAATCCAGCATCAGTTTCTTGTCGCGATACCAGCCATCTATCGACGCAACCACCTGGGGATCATAGTTCTTCCACAATCCCCCGCTGTCGCGAAAAGTGCTTATCCCGCTCTCGGCGCTCACTCCGGCGCCGGTCAGGACAGCTAAGTTCTTTTTCATTTCTCGAAATAATATTTGGTCACCCAGTACTCGAAGAGCGGATCCAGAATGACTGGTTCGTCCTTTTCGTTGAAGGTGACGATTTCCTTTTTGATCAGGGCATCCTTGACCCTCTTGACATTGGCAGAAGAGTTGAGCCCGTAGTTCCTTATGACTTCGGCCGCGCTGAACCTGACGTTACCGTCAATTATGGCTTTCAGCATGCTCACCTGGAATGTAGTCAGGCTCGCCATGGTGGCGATGAACCTCGGCTCATGGATGGACAATATTATATTCAGTGCCTCTATGAGGGTTGATTCGACGATGTAGCCTTTCGACAGCGAGTCGCAAATAGCGATGAAGTGATTGATGTACCACATGTTGCATCTGAAGAGCTTGCAGGTCCCGTGGAGCAGCGACCGGTCGATCTCCTTTCCGCTGAGCATGAAGCCCCTGTGGACATATTCTATGATTTCGCGCTCGTCGATCTTCCTGAGCTCGAGATGCTCGACCTGCCGGTGGAAGAAATGACGGACTTCGAAGATATCCTTCATCGCATTGACCATGGATCCGCAGAGCAGGAATACACACTTGGTCCATCCGGACGCCCTCATTTCAGCGAAGAGCTTTTCCATGGCCTTGAGGAGGCGTTCGCCGTCCTCGGTGTAATCGATGTTCTGGAACTCGTCTATGATCATTATGAGACGGATGTCCCTGTCGGTCGACAGTCTGAAAGGAAGCCGCAATATAGCGGCGATGTCGTTGTCATCGAGATCCCAGCCAAGAGAAAGGATCTCGTCGTCAGAGGAATAACGGTTCTGGTCAAATACGAAATGAGTACCGCCAAGATATTCGGATACAATTTCAGCATATTCTTCCGGAGTGGACGCTACAGTGCGGATGGCAGTGGAGCCAAAACGCTGGAGAAACGCGGCGACAGTACGGACATTGAGCAGATTGAACTGCCCTACTACGAACTGCATGCCTGAAACACGGATGTTAAGCAGGGTCTGCTGAATCACAGACATCTTTCCTGACTTGGGGCTTTCATAGATGGAGACATGCTCGCCCTGAGACAAAAGATTCCCAAGGATCCTGCAGTCCTCCTTGCGCCCAAGGAAGTTTTTCCCGGTCACATACCTGTAGTAAACAAATGGACTTTCCATGATCGTTAATGGTTTGAAAACAATTCTGTTAGCAAAAATAAGAAATAATTTTTGAAATGAAAAAAGTTTTATTACCTTTGCAGCCGCAAAAAGAAAAAAGCAAAAAGGGGGTGATATAAGCAAATGATCATAGTACCTGTAAAAGAAGGCGAAAACATAGAGAGAGCTCTCAAGAGATTCAAAAGGAAATTCGAGAAGACTGGCGCTATCCGCGAGCTTCGCGCAAGGAAGAACTTTGAGAAGCCATCTGTAAAGAAGAGAATTCAGATGCAGAAGGCTATCTATGTACAGCACCTTCAGCTTATGGACGAGCAGTAATTTGCCCACCCTATGAAAAATATACTAAAGGAGTCAAGCAATTGGCTCCTTTTTTTGTACCACTTAGCCGAGGTTTTGTGTATATTTGTAGTTCATTGACATAAGAATAATGACCGAAACCACAAAAAAGAGACGATTCAGGGGGCTGAAGGCAGTCCTCGGGGTAATCGTCGGCCTATGGGTCCTGCTCATAATCGCACTCCAGATTGTGCTGGACTCGTCTTTCCTGACCAACACAGCAAACAAATACGCAGCCGAATTCATCGACGGAAACCTCCGTTTCGGCAACATAAGCGCCTCCGTGTTCAAGAGTTTCCCGAACCTCAACCTCACGGTAGAAGACGCGACGATCACCTACCCTCACGAGAAATTCGCGGCCTACGACACCATCGGGGTCCAGGGGCACCTGCGCGAGGAAGGCAGGGGCGAGCCTGAAGACACCCTTGCTTCTTTCAGGAACCTCACGGTATCGGTCAACTACCTCTCGCTGCTGCGCGGATGCATCAACGTAAGGCACCTGTACCTCGACAAGCCAAGGATCTTCCTCCATCAATACGACTCGACCGCTGCCAACTGGGACATCTTCCTTTCCGAGGAAGAAGCCGCAAAGGACAGCTCGACCCTGTCCCTTCCCGACATCAGGATCACCCATGCCGCCCTCACCGGAGACCCGCACATCGTATTCACCAGCGAGACAGACGCATACAGGCTGGACATCACCAGGCTCGACCTCAAGGATAAGGACAAGACCTACGAGCTCGGACTGACCGCCGACACATTCCTGGCCATCGCCGACCTTGGCAGGGCCAAGCTTCCTCTGGAGCTCGACGCGAAGATTTCATTCCCCGGAAACGGTTACAATGACATCTCCCTGCGAGACCTGAAGCTGAAAGCCGCAATGCTGGAGATGAATGGAGAGGCCGACGTATGCATGGCCGAGGATTCCACCTACATCCGCGCTGAGGCATCAATCGATGAGATTCCCGTAAAAGAAGTGCTCGACTACTTCGCCGGCATTCTTCCGAAAGAACTGAGAGGCTTCAACACGGACGCAAAGATATCAGTCACGGCCCTTTGCGACGGCAACTATGTCAAAGCTGACGGAAGGCTGCCCGAGCTGGTCGCCCAGATTTTCATTCCAAAATCGTCGGTATCATACAGCGGATTCGACTACAGCGGACGCCTCGGCATGGACATAAACGCCCAGACCGACAGCTACGGCAATCTCGGAGTCAGCGTAGATGACGTGGACATCAGTCTGGCAGGTCTCAGCCTGACAGGATCCGGAGTCGTGGAAGACGCACTCAGCGATGATCCGCTCATCGAGGTCGCCCTGAAGGCCGGAGCCGACCTGGACGAAATGGAAGAATTCATGCCGGAGGGCATGAGAGCTTCAGGAAAAGTAGACGCAGAGGTATCAGGCTTCATCCTGATGTCGGACCTTAGCCCATACAACTTCTCCCGTGCCGACCTCGAAGGCTATGTCAGGAGCAAGGGCATAACTGTCGAAGACGATGCCGACACTCTCGTGGCCAAGATATCCAACGCCGACATAAAGATCGCGAAGTTCAAGAGCGAAGACCTCAAGCTCGGAGCAAAGGTCCTCGGCCTCAAGGGCACCATCGAGAGTATAGACGCCACATACGGGGCATCCACATTCATCCGTGGGGCAGGGATCAACTTCACCGCGCAGAACGCCGCCAAGGCTATCAGCGAGGAATTCGGCCACGAAGTACACCCTATCGTCGGTACCGTATATGCAAGAGACCTCACGATGTCGGGGATAGATTCCCTGACCATCGGCGTCAACAACACAAGCAACTATTTCAGGTACAGCAACCAGAAGCAGAACAAGAGCACTGCCCCGATTCTTTCCATATCCAGCAAGAACGGAGGAATATTCATGCGCCAGGGAGTGAACAGGGTCGGACTCAACGACGCAGGATTCTCGGCGACGGCAGTGATGAACGGAGCTCGCAACTCACAGCGGCGCAAGCATTTCCTGGACTCCCTCCAGAGGGTTTACCCAGATGTGCCGAAAGACTCCCTGTTCGCCTACCTGATGGCCAGGCGCAGGACCGAAAAACTTCCTGACTACCTCCAGGAGAAGGATTTCAGGAAGAGCGATCTTGACATAAGAGTCGATGAAAATCTTGCAAACTACGTCAGGAACTGGAGCCTCAACGGCAAGATGGAGATCAAGGACGGATATCTCATAACACCTTACTTCCCGCTTCGCAACACCATCGAAAACGTCGGAGGAACATTCAACAACAACGAGATAAAGCTCGACAACTTCACCATGCGCTCCGGCCAGTCGGACATCTCCGCGAAGGGAAAGCTTTCAGGACTACGCCATGCGCTCACAAGAGGCACTACCATCACTCTCGACCTGGACGTAACATCCGACAGGCTGCATGCGAACGAGCTGCTATGGGCGTATGATACCGGAAGCAGATACAATCCGGGAAAAGCAGCCCCGGACTCTTCCGTCAGCGACGAGGAATATATGGACAGCATAGAGAGCGACAGTCTCGCCACTTCTACGAGCTCGCTGCTGGTACTGCCGTCCAACCTCAAGACCAACATCCGCCTGGAGGGCAAGAACATAATCTACTCGGACCTCAACATTGACTGGTTCGTGTCAGAAATCACCATGAAGCACCGCTGCCTCCAGATAATAAATACGGTGGCCGAGTCAAACATGGGCGACATTTATTTCGAAGGGTTCTATGCCACCAAGACCAAGAAGGATCTGACTGCAGGATTCGACCTCAACCTCGTGGACATCACGGCCGACAAAGTGATCACCCTCATCCCTGCCGCAGACAGCCTCATTCCGATGCTGAAGACATTCAAAGGCATGCTTGACTGCGAACTTGCCGCCACCACGGCCCTCGATACGAACATGAACTTCATCACCCCGTCCATCAACGGAGTATTGAAGATCAAGGGAAAAGACCTTTCCGTGGAGCAGGACGGAGCGCTGCGCAAGATTACCAAACTTCTCATGTTCAAGAACAAGAAGACCGGCTATATCGACAAGATGTCCGTCCAGGGCATCATCAGCAACAACACTCTGGAGGTATTCCCGTTCATTCTCGGAATTGACAGATATACGCTCGCGATGAGCGGCACGCAGAGCTTCGACCAGAGTTTCAAGTACCATGTTTCCGTACTGAAGTCGCCGCTTCCGTTCCGTTTCGGAATCAACCTCTGGGGGAATTTCGACGACTGGAAGTACAGGCTGGGCAAGGCCAAGTACAAGAACGAGAACGTCCCGGTATTCACGACCGAGATCGACAACATGCATGTAAACCTTATCGGTTCGATCCATAATATCTTCACCAAGGGCGTCGAGCTGGCTCTTCAGCAGAACCAGTCGGCAAAGAATGAGATCGATGCAAAGAAGACATCCATGGGCTATGATGCCACGTCTGGAAGCGAGAACCTGAGTACGGAAGAAATGGAACAGATGGAGGCCGCCCGTACTGAGATGGAAGAGGAAGAGAAGGCGCAGGAGGAAGAGAAAGCCGAGGGTGAAGAGAATGCCGAACCTGAAAACAAGCAGGAAAATGAACAGTAACGACTATATAGAAGTTTCGTTATTCTTCGAACCTTTTTCCGAAGAAGCCGCTGAAATCGTGGAAGCGACTCTCGCGGAGCTTCCGTA
>JAFZTP010000179.1 GCA_017618815.1 Bacteroidales bacterium
AGACTGGCGCTATCCGCGAGCTTCGCGCAAGGAAGAACTTTGAGAAGCCATCTGTAAAGAAGAGAATTCAGATGCAGAAGGCTATCTATGTACAGCACCTTCAGCTTATGGACGAGCAGTAATCACCCATCTGCATACGATATAAAAAGGAGTCAAGTAATTTTGGCTCCTTTTTTTGTACCATTTAGCCAAGGTTTTGCGTATATTTGTATCTCATTGGATATATAATAATGACCGAAACCACAAAAAAGAGACGATTCAGGGGGCTGAAGGCAGTCCTCGGGATAATCGTCGGACTATGGGTCCTGCTCATAATCGCGCTTCAGATAGTGCTGGACTCATCCTTCCTGACCAACACAGCCAACAAATACGCAGCCGAATTCATCGACGGAAACCTTCGTTTCGGCAACATCAGCGCCTCCGTGTTCAAGAGCTTCCCTAACCTCAACCTCACGGTAGAAGACGCAACGATCACCTACCCTCACGAGAAATTCGCAGCCTACGACACCATCGGCGTCCAGGGCCGTCTCCGCGAAGAAGGCCGCGGAGAGGTCGAAGACACGCTCGCCTCTTTCAGCAACCTGACCGTATCGGTAAACTACCTGTCGCTGATCAGGGGCAGGATAAATATCCGCCACCTCTATCTTGACAAGCCGAGGATCTTCCTCCATCAATACGACTCCACTGCCGCCAACTGGGACATTTTCCTCTCCGAAGAAGAAGCTGCCCAGGACAGTTCTACCCTGTCCATTCCGGACATCAGGGTAACCCATGCAGCCCTCACCGGAGACCCGCACATCGTATTCACCAGCGAGACGGACGCATACAGGCTGGACATCGCCAGGCTCGACCTGAAGGACAGGGACAAGACCTACGAGCTAGGCCTGACGGCAGACACCTTCCTGGCCATCGCCGACCTTGGCAGGGCCAGGCTTCCTCTGGAACTTGACGCGAAGATTTCATTCCACGGGGATGGTTACAATGATGTTTCGTTGCGCGACCTTAAACTGAAAGCCGCTATGCTGGAAATGAATGGCGAAGCGGACGTGCGCATGGAAGAAGATTCTACATACATCCGCGCGGAAGCGTCAATCGACGAGATCCCGGTAAAGGAGGTGCTTGACTATTTCGCCGGAATTCTCCCGAAAGAGCTGCGGGGCTTCAACACGGACGCCAAGATATCAGTCACGGCCCTTTGCGACGGCAACTACGTCGAAGCCGACGGCAGGCTGCCTGAACTGATCGCCCAGATATTCATTCCTAAGTCTTCGGTATCATACAGCGGATTCGACTACACCGGCCGCCTTGGCATGGACATAAACGCCCAGACTGACAGTTACGGCAACCTCGGGATCAGCATAGATGACATCGACGTCAGCATCGCCGGGCTCAGCCTGACCGGCTCCGGCCTCGTGGAGGACGTGATGAGCGAGGACCCGCTCATCGAGATCGCCCTCAAGGCAGGCGCCGACCTGGATGAGATGGAAGAATTCATGCCGGAGGGCATGAGAGCGTCAGGAAAAGTGGACGCAGAGGTCTCAGGCTTCATACTGATGTCCGACCTCAGCCCTTACAACTTCTCACGCGCCGACCTGGAAGGCTATATCAGGAGCAAGGGCATAACAGTCGAGGATGATGCCGACACCCTCGTCGCCAAGATATCCAACGCCGACATAAAGATCGCGAAGTTCAAGAGCGAAGACCTGAAACTCGGGGCCAAAGTCCTCGGACTCAAGGGCACGATCGAGAGCCTCGACGCCACATACGGAGCTTCCACTTTCATCCGCGGAGCCGGCATCAACTTCACCGCCCAGAATGCTGCTAAGGCAATCAGCGAGGAGTTCGGTCATGAGGTACACCCTATCGTGGGCACCGTATACGCAAGAGACCTTACGATGTCAGGAATAGACTCCCTGACCATCGGAGTCAACAATACCAGCAACTATTTCAGGTACAGCAACCAGAAGCAGAACAAGAGCACAGCCCCTATCCTGTCCATATCCAGCAAGAACGGAGGAATCTTCATGCGCCAGGGAGTGAACAGGGTCGGGCTCAACGATGCAGGCTTCTCTGCCACGGCAGTGATGAACGGAGCCCGCAACTCTCAGCGCCGCAAGCATTTCCTGGACTCTCTCCAGAGAGTTTATCCTGACGTACCGAAGGACTCCCTGTTTTCGTTCCTGAGGGCTCGGCGCAGGTCCGCAAACCTCCCTGCGTATCTGCAGGAGAAGGATTTCCGCAAGAACGACCTGGACATCAGGGTTGATGAGACCCTCGCCAACTACGTGCGCAACTGGTCTCTCAACGGCAAGATGGAGATCAAGGACGGATACTTCATCACTCCATATTTCCCTCTCCGCAACACCGTCGAAGCTGTCGAAGGCACATTCAACAACAATGAGGTGAAGCTCAACAGTTTCACCATGCGTTCCGGCCAGTCTGACATCTCTGCCAAAGGAAAGCTTTCCGGACTCCGCCATGCTCTGACAAGGGGCACGACCATCACTCTCGACCTGGACGTGACTTCCGACAGACTGCATGCGAACGAGCTCCTTTGGGCATATGATACCGGAAGCAAATTCTCGCCTAAGGATGCCGGACCGGACTCTTCCGTCAGCGATGAAGAATACATGAGCAGCATCAATTCTGAGAGCGACAGCATGGCTACGGCGAGCACCTCATTGCTGGTACTTCCGTCCAACCTGAAAGCGAACATCAGACTCATGGGCAAGGACATCATCTATTCTGACCTTGACATCTGCTGGTTCGCCTCTGAGATAACGATGAAGGAGAGGTGTCTCCAGATTACCAACACGGTGGCCGAGTCCAACATGGGAGATATCTATTTCGAGGGCTTCTATGCAACCAGGACCAAGAAGGACCTGACTGCCGGATTCGACCTCAACCTCGTGGACATCACCGCCGACAAGGTCATTACTCTCATTCCTGCCGCAGACAGCCTCATCCCTATGCTCAAGACTTTCAAGGGAAAGCTTGACTGCGAGCTTGCAGCGACCACGGCCCTTGACACCAACATGAACTTCATCACTCCGTCCATCAACGGTGTATTGAAGATCAGGGGTAAAGACCTGTCCGTGGAGCAGGACGGAGCCATCAGGAAGATTACAAAGCTGCTGATGTTCAAGAACAAGAAGACAGGATATATCGACAAGATGTCCGTCCAGGGCATCATCAGCAACAATACGCTGGAGGTATTCCCGTTCATACTCGGAATCGACAGATATACGCTCGCGATGAGCGGCACGCAGAGCTTCGACCAGAGTTTCAAATACCATGTATCCGTGCTGAAGTCGCCGCTGCCATTCCGTTTCGGAATCAACCTGTGGGGTAATTTCGATGACTGGAAGTACAGGCTGGGCAAGGCCAAGTATAAGAATGAGAACGTCCCGGTATTCACTACCGAGATCGACAACATGCATGTAAACCTTATCGGATCAATCCATAATATCTTTACCAAGGGTGTCGAGCTTGCTCTGCAGCAGAACCAGGATGCAAAGGATGAGATTGACGCGAAGAAGTCAGCCATGGGCTATGACGCGACGTCCGGCAGCGAGAACCTGAGCACCGAGGAGATGGAGCAGATGGAGGCCGCCCGTACGGAGATTGAGGAGGAAGAGAAGGCGCAGGAGGAAGATAATGCCGAGGGTGAAGAGAATGCCGAACCTGAAAACAAGCAGGAAAATGAACAGTAACGACTATATAGAAGTTTCGTTATTCTTCGAACCTTTTTCCGAAGAAGCCGCTGAAATCGTGGAAGCGACTCTCGCGGAGCTTCCGTA
>JAFZTP010000180.1 GCA_017618815.1 Bacteroidales bacterium
CTCGAGATGAACTCCCTCAGCAAGGCCCACAACATGGCCGGCTGGCGTGTCGGAATGATCGCCGGAGACGCCGAGGCCATCTCTCTCATCCTCAAGGTAAAGAGCCAGATGGACTCAGGTATGTTCAAGCCTCTCCAGCTCGCAGCCATCAAAGCCCTCTCCCAGGGACCTGAATGGTTCGAGAAACTCAACGAAGAGTATCGTCGCCGCAGGGCTGCGGCATGCCGCATCATGGACACCATCGGAGCGAAGTACAACCCTGACTCAGCAGGTCTGTTCGTGTTCGGCAAGGTTGAGGCAGACAACCCTAACCTGACCGCCGGCTCACAGAAGACCCGCGGCGAGCAGCTCTCCGACAAGTTCCTCTATGAAGCAGGAGTATTCATCACTCCGGGATACATCTTCGGCCACAACGGAGAGAATTACGTCCGCGTATCCCTCTGCGCCAATCCGGAAGTGCTCGATGAAGCCAACGAGAGAATCAAGAAAGTTTTATGATAGTAGGAATCATAGGTCTCGGCCTCATCGGAGGCTCCATGGCTATCGACCTTAAACGCCGGGGATTCGCAGAAAAGATCCTCGGCGTCGAGGCTGATCCCGTCAACGCCGGAGCCGCCGAAAAGATAGGTCTCGCCGATGAGATCGTCAGTTTCGATGAATGCATCGACCGCAGCGACCTCGTAGTCATCGCCGTCCCTGTTGGCACCGCCGTGAAGATGCTCCCGCAAGTGCTGGACCGCTTCGCAGAGTCTGGAGCCAAAGACAAGATAGTGATTGACACATGCTCCACCAAGAGCCAGATCGTCCGCTGCGTCCACTACCACAAGATGCGCAAGAACTATGTCGCTACGCATCCGATGGCCGGTACCGAGTATTCGGGACCATGGGCGGCAATGCCTAACCTCTTCGACGGCAGGGCGTGCATCATCGCCAACGCCGAAGAATCCGGCGCCAAGGCCGTCAGCACGGTAGAGCGTCTGTACGACACCCTCAACATGAGGCCGCTGTACATGAACGCGGACAATCACGACGTCCATACGGCCTATGTATCCCACATATCCCACGTCACCTCCTTCGCCCTGGCCCTGACCGTGCTCGACAAGGAGAAAGACGAAAAGCACATATTCGACCTGGCATCAGGCGGTTTCTCCTCGACCGTACGTCTTGCAAAGAGCAGCCCTGACATGTGGGTTCCGATCCTGTCACAGAACAGGGACAACGTCCTCCACGTCATCGACACCTATCTCGACAAGATGAAGGCCTTCCGCGATGCTATAGCCGACTATGACGAAGACAAAGTGCGCGAGCTCATCGAAGAGGCCAACCGCATCCGCAAGATCATCCGCTAAGGCAGTTTGTCTTCTATCATATTTTTTTATACATTTGTCCAAATACGATTTAACAATAGACATTTGATATGGGCAGAGAATTAGACCTGATCCCCGTTTCCGAATGGGGATTCTTTACACCCCCTAGACCAATGGTCATCGCCGGTCCGTGCAGCGCGGAGTCCGAAGACCAGGTCATGGAGACTGCCAGGGGACTCAGCGAATTAGGAATACACGTCTTCCGTGCCGGAATATGGAAGCCAAGGACCCATCCTGGCTGCTTCGAAGGCGTGGGCGTGCCAGGCCTCAAGTGGATGCAGAAAGTCAAGAAAGAACTCGGAATGAAGATCTGCACCGAGGTTGCCAGCGAAAAGCACGTATATGAATGCATAAAGTTCGGTGTCGACATGGTATGGGTGGGAGCCCGCTCTTCCGCCAACCCTTTCCTCATGCAGGAAATCGCCGACGCCCTCAAGGATACTGACATCCCGGTACTCGTCAAGAACCCGGTCAACCCGGACCTCGACCTTTGGATCGGCGCCCTCGAGCGTCTCAACAGGGCCGGAGTCAAGAAACTCGGAGTCATCCACCGCGGATTCTCCACATCCCAGAAGATACTCTACCGCAACGATCCGGGCTGGAAGATAGCCATCGAGCTTAGGACACGCTACCCGGAGCTCCCGTTCTTCGCAGACCCGAGCCACATGGCCGGCGACAGGAAATACCTCCTGGAGCTCTCCCAGAGGGCACTCGACCTCGGACTTGACGGACTCATGGTCGAGTCTCACTGCGACCCTTCATGCGCCCTCAGCGACGCCAAGCAGCAGCTGACCCCTGCGGATCTCGGCCGCATGCTCGGCGAAATCGTCGTCAGGGACAACGACTCCGACAGCCTCGAATACAAGGAGAACATTGACCAGCTCAGGGCCCAGATCGACGTCATCGACGAAAACCTGCTTTTCCTGCTGAAGAACCGTATGGAAGTCAGCCGCAAGATCGGCCAGTACAAGAAAGAACACAACATCGCCATCCTCCAGACAGCGAGATGGGACTCCATTCTCGCCGCAATGGTAGCGAAAGGCAAGGAATACGATCTTTCAGAGGAATTCGTGACGGCATTCTTCAACGCCATCCACGAAGCCTCCGTACAGACCCAGAACGAGATACTCGCCAAGCCTTCAGAAAAGTAATTCAGACAGACATCGTCTTCTTAAATACAGGACGCTCCGGATATTCCTTACTATTCCGGGCGTCCTGAATTGCTTTCTCCGCCGTGGTAAACCTATTTCAGGACAACACGCTCCGGTATGTTATTTGCTGCGATTGAGGACCATATTAATTGATATTCGCGTATGAAACATCTTGTTCTTATCCTTGCGATCTGTCTGACAGTTTCCTGTCAATGTAATTCCGTTCCACGACAAAGCAGCCGGGATACTGTTGCGGCTAAGAAAGTCGAAAAGGAATTCACCCTTCCGGAGGATTTCTTGAATGGCGTGAAGGTCCTTCCGGATGACGCATTCTCCACAGAGGAAAAGATTCTTGCCATCAAGGGTGATGAATTGTCTGACGATATATTGAATGGACTTGCAAATAGCAAGAATAGAAACCTATTACCTCTTATTTTTGCAGCGAGATATCCCAGGCGTGTCGACGGATCCCTCTATCTTGTCGGGAAATATGAAGTCGTAGATTCTGTGGATTCTTTTGTGCTTGTCAGCCGTTATGAATATGAAGATGATTATGATGTCAATGTTTATATGGTGACATCAAAGAATGGCCGGCTTATAGATACTATTTATATGGCTAGTGCATCAAAAGACTATGCAACGGGCTTCGGCGGTCCATTAGGCGCAACCACTTGCGAGCGGACTATGCCCAATTACTTCTTGATAACAATTCCACCATATACAACCGACGTCATAGTAGAGGACAGTGATTATGAAGA
>JAFZTP010000181.1 GCA_017618815.1 Bacteroidales bacterium
GTGATGGTGACTCTGCCCTACGCTGCAGCTCTGGCCAAGGCTTCAGATGCCGCCGAGGTCCTGCTTGACGTCGAATTCCGCCTCAAAGAGGCTGACGGCCTGCTGGACGCCGGCGCTGTGGTGGCTTACGACCAGATGGCTGTCAGGGCATACGACGCTGCCGCCGAATTCGCCCGTCAGACCGCTGCGGCTGAGAAAGAGACAGTCACCCTTGGTGAAGATTTCAATTACTACTTCGCCACCACTCCGTTCTTCAAGGCCGATTTCAGCAAGAAGACCGGTTATCTGGAGCGCTTGACCTACAAGGGTGTCGACATGCTCAGCAATCCGCTGGAGCCCAACTTCTACCGTCCGGCCACCGACAATGACAAGGGTGCCAACCTGCAGCTGAGATATGCTTTCTGGAAGAATCCCAACATCCAGCTGGAGAAGGTAGAGACTTCGCAGGAAGGCGCCTGCGCAGTCATTACTGCCAGCTACAGGCTGCTCGAGTCTCAGCAGAGGCAGGCTGCCGCAGTGGCTTCGATTGTGATTACTTATAAAGTCAATGCCGACGGCGAAATTATAGTCAACGAGAAGATGACTCCGGCCGAAGGGGCCGCCCAGTCTGACATGTTCCGCTACGGAATGAAGTTCGCCATGCCGCACCGCTTCGCCAACGTCGATTACTACGGCCTCGGCCCTTGGGAGAACTACAACGACCGTTCTTCAGGCGCTCTTGTGGGCGACTACAAGGCGAAGGTTGCAGATATGTTCAGCTACGACTATGTGCGTCCCGGCGAGAGCGGCACCCGCAGCGGTCTGCGCAGCTGGAAGGTGGTGGACAACACCGGCTTCGGCCTTGAACTCACCGCTCCCACCCTCTTCAGCGCCTCAGCCATCAACTACCGCATGAGTGACCTGGACATCACCGAGAAGGACTACAAGTGGCACGCAGGGGAGCTCGTCCCGCGCCCGGACACTTATGTGAACGTCGACCTGAAGCAGATGGGCGTTGGCGGCATCAACTCATGGGGAACGCTGCCTCTGGAGCCCTACAGGGTGCCTTTTGGAGCCTATGATTTCACTTTCGCGATAAGAATTGTAAAATAAAATTTGGTCTAACGATAAAAATAACTACATTTGTAGCCCCGAAAGGGAAAATTCCTCTTTAGCTCAGTTGGTTAGAGCACCTGACTGTTAATCAGGGGGTCCTGGGTTCAAGTCCCCGAAGAGGAGCGCGAAAAGCACTGACAGAAATGCCAGTGCTTTTTGTTTTTAGATATCTCCGTCGCTGTTTAGTCGCTGTTTTAACAAAGAAGCCGGTATTGCAAGTGTCTCGAAGTTTTCGCAATTTTGAAGAACGGCAGTAGAATCAACTGACGTTAAGGTCAATATTTAAATAGAAATATGGCAATGACTTTCTCCAAAATAGCAAGAAATAGCATAGGGATGGCAATCCTGCTAGCTATAACGGCAATCTTCGGCAGTTGCTCAAAAGAGGAAGCAGCAGTCGATGACCCGATTGTGGAGTCCCCGGTTTCCGGCATTCCGTTTGTCGTAAACGTGGCCGACAATGGTGCGACCCGCGGAACGGCCATCAATGTAATCACCCATTTTAATATGGTGGGTGTCCAGGGTTCTTCCAACCTGTGGATGGACAACTTTCTGTTTACTAAACCCGAGGACCGTTGGGTGGCCGGCGGGCACGAAAACCTGACATGGCCCGGTGGCACAGGCACGTCAACGTTTTATGCTGTGAGCGATAATTCGCAAGATGCACCTACCATCACTGACGGGAAGTTCAGCTATACTGTTCCTGACGAATTCAGAGACCAGAAAGACCTGCTGGTATCTCTGAGCGAGGACAACGAGAGCGGCACCCCTGTCACCCTAAGCTTCAAGCATGCACTGTCGTCGGTAAAGTTCAAGATCGGCTATGACGAGAATGAATATGGTGGTGACAAGGACATCCACGTCGCTGTCCGCAGAATCACATTATATCATATTGCCACGAAGGGAGTGTTTGATTTTGCGAATTATGCCACCAACCCGTGGACAGTGGATCCTGAAGATGCGGAATACAAGGATCTAGCCATCGAACTGAGACAGCCGGCCGAGTTTGTACCTTCCCCTGTCGCAGACTTCCTGGAACTGGATAATAATTATCTTGATGAGAACTGGATTGGTGAGATCTATGTGATGCCTCACAAGCCGACTGCATGGGATACGGATGGCACTCCGGGACATCCCTTGAACAACAGCTATATCGGTGTCACCTGCCAGTTCTTTGAGTATACCGGGAGAACCTATGCGGAAATGATTGGCTTGGATGACGAATCTTCAGAAGAAGAGTATTTAGATGCGATGGTTTCATATGTCGATGATTATGAGGGACAACTGAGTACGGATAACGACGATTGGCTTGATGACAAGGAAATCCGTGTGATTGTTCCGACATCCGATGATTACAAAATGAATGTCATCTTGAAAAGTTATTTGGATAAGATAAACGAGGATGCCTATGCCAGTGGCACTAGTGATAATTATGAAGAAGTATTCATCCCGCTGGTGATGTCCAATGGTTTCGGATTCGGTAAAACCAATGTGCTCAATATCCGGATGGATCGGATGAAATATAATAGCGGACAATCCTTCTTTTCTGAAGATGAATAAGAACCAGACATTATGAAAGCAAAATATATTGAACCCACTAGTGTGGTCTATAGAATTGACAGCTACCCTCTTCTTTCCGGTTCAACAAAATCTATTTTTGAGGATCCCAACATTATTTCTCGCGAAGAAGAAATCGATTAAAAAACAAAAAAATGAAAAAGACATTTCTCTTTTTGGCGGCCGTCTGTGTTTCGCTCAGCATGGCTGCACAGCAATATGATGATGGCCTGCAGCGCAGCACTCCGGAGGCGGAGGGCATCCGTCCGGAGGCTATCGCAGATTTCTTCCGCGCTCTGGATGAGGGCGGATATGAGGTCCACGGACTGATGATTCTGCGTCACGACAAGGTCGTGGCCGAGCACTGGTGGGCTCCCTACGGGCCACAGTATCCTCATGCGATGTATTCTGCCACCAAGACTTTCACCGGCGCTGCGGTTGGCTTTGCCGTGCAGGAAGGTCTGCTGAAAGTGAGCGACAAGGTGGCGTCTTTCTTCCCGGACCTGATGCCTGAAAAGGCGGCTCCGGAGCTGGACCGCCTGACGGTGGAACATCTCCTTACGATGTCGGCCGGGCATGCCCGCACCCAGTATCCGGGTTCCGGCGACGA
>JAFZTP010000182.1 GCA_017618815.1 Bacteroidales bacterium
AGTGCTCTACAGCCTTCGCCTCACTTACCCCGTAATACGAATAGAACTGTTCGTCAGACACCTCCGAGGAATCTCTCTTGAAAGCATATAGCTGAGGAATGTTGCGTTCTATGAACAGTTCCAGCTGTCTGAGGTTTATGAAAGCGGTAGTATCTGAAACTATCTTCGACAGGAATCGTTCATACTGCTGGTAGCCTCTCAGTTGCGCCTTCCTGTAACCCCTTCCGGTTATGACCACAGGATCGAGGCGTACGCTGTCTTCCTGAATGTACATGTCAGGGTCGAAGCGGAGCTGCCACTTGCTGTCCATCATGCTGTGCGGAACAACTATGTCGAACTGGATGGCCACCTTGCCGTGACGTTCCGCCACATTGCGGAAACGCGCTGAAACAATGGCTGCGTCTAGTTCTTCATTGGCAATCATCTCTCCCGTCTCATCATCCCTGACAGCTTTCATGAGGAAGGTTTCCCGCCCATACAGATCCAATATCTGGAGAGTGTCTTTCATCTTTGAGCGGTATTCCAAATCCGGGACAGCATTCTCGTGGGTAAGAGAGATGCCGGCATTGGTATTATGTTCCTTTATGGCATCCAGTTTCCCCTGAGGATTGTTGATACGGTAGATACTGTCACGGTAGTACTCGTACACGCTGGTCCATCCCGCCCTGCCACTTATCACAAGGGCGGCAGAATCCGCACTCTGCGCAAAAGCCTTCTGGCCTGCCACGGCCAAAACCGCAGCTACAGCTATCATCAGCAGTTTATTCATCACGAACCTCCTTATAAAGCAGATATCTTATTCCGAGTGAATAACGGGCACCGACCCTGATGTCGTGCTCCAGGAACAGTAAAGGCATCCGCACGTCTGCATACAGGGAGATCCTCCTGCTTATGAAGGCTTCTGCCTGTATCACCGGAAATGCTCCCGCAACGAAAGTCTTCCCGCTGCTGCCGTCTATGTCCACGACGCCTGTCAACCCCGCTCCCAGATACATATTTATAGAATGGTCCTTGTTGCCGTATGTCCGCAACAATAAAGACAGGTCGCAGTGCGCCGACGACGGATTGTAGCCGAAGTCCGCCTGGGCCAGAGCCATTTTCATCTGCTTCCCTGCCATGACGGCAAAGCCGGCCCGTCCGGCGCCGGCAACCGCGGGTGAAGCGATTTCACCTTTGACGCCGACCACAGTCTGCGACTTTGCGTCTCTGACAAATAGGAACATCGACAGCAGCGTGCAGATAATCGTTAAGACCAGTCTGTCCATATCTTGAATAAGTGTGTTAAAGGATGTATACCAGTGAAACCATGACATTGTTCGGCCATAAGAAAAACTTGCTGCCCTGGTCGACTATCTTTCCGCAGTAAGGGCATGAGTATGCTTTATACACGGCAGCTCCGGCCCAGGCACTCGCTCCGAATTCTATGTTGAACGACTTGTGCAGCATCAGGGTGTAACCAAGAGATAGCCCCAGTCCGTACGCATCCCCTTCTTCGGCATGCTGTATCAGCCAGCCTCCCCTGTTGTATTCCTGATACTGAAGCTGGAGTCCGGCCCACCATCCGGAGTAGATGTGCCACGGCCAGTACCGCAAACCAGCATACATACACTTCTTCCTGTTCTCGAACTGCTTGTCTTCATTCCCGTAATGAAAAGTCCACGGGTTGTACCTCACTCCGGCATTAAAAGAATAATGCTGAGCGACAGCCACGCTGCTTTCCACATTCAGCGTACCCATATTGAGATAGTCCACGACGTTAGTAGCTATGGACCAGCGCTGGGCGAATGCTTCACCCTGGGACAGCTGCAGCACGAAAAGTATGGCCACAGACAGAGAAACAAGACCTCTTTTCATATCAGTTGATTGCATATCCGGGGGACATGCCGGCCGGTATCATTATGTCGGGCACGGGCGCTTGGACCACCTGATGTTCGTCGCGGCGCACTTTCATCCTGGTCGCCGACACTTCTGTATAATACCTGTCCTCGCCGTCTGAATTCTGGTAGCGGGCATTCCTTATCTTTCCTACCACATGCACCAGCACGCCTTTCTTCAGCAACTTGAAATCATCTGTATTCCTGGACGCCCATACAGACACGTTGTGCCACGTCGTCTCTTCTTTTAGTACGCCGCTGCGGTCTTTGAACGTCTCGTTCGTAGCAATGGAGAACTTCGCCACCTGCGATTCTCCGCAAATCATGATCTTCGGGTTCTGGCCGATCCGGCCCAGAAGCTCCACTCTGTTGATTGAATTTTCCATAATGCTTTTTGTTTTATGTCCGAGGGCAAAGGAAAGCAGTCGATTTCGAGCTAACCATACTCTAAACATTTATATACGTTTAATTTCACCGCGGAAAATTCAGAATCGCGTACCTTTTTCTGTCATCAGAAAAATCGCCCGGGCGGGTATAGGAAAGTCTTCCGCTTATAGATAGCTTTGAGTTAAAGCGAAAAGAAAAAGAAGAACTATGGGAACCTACTGTCTAGAATGTGGAGCTGCCATCCTGGGGCGCTGCGACAAGAAATTCTGCTGCGACATGTGCCGCAATATCTACCACAACAGGCTCTATCGTGAAGAGAGACGCCAGATAACACACATAAACAAGCGTCTGGCCGCCAACAGGAGGATATTGGAGAACCTTTATTCTGCCGGCGTCAAGAAAGTGTCCAGGAACTTGCTGGAGGATGTGAAGTTCGACTTTGACTGCTACACTTCTTCCTCCACGAACCATCTGGGCAAGACAACCTATCGATGCTATGAATTCAAATATTCTTCAGATTCGCATAAAAACGTCAAGATTGAAAAAGACTGACGGGGCAGTTTTTTTACTACATTTGGTCAGTCGTTAAAACTTTTTTACATGAACGAAAATCCTTTGCTTGCCCCTTCGGGAAATCCATTCGGAGCGCCGGCTTTTGACAGAATTGAAAACAGTCATTACGTTCCAGCATTTGAAGCAGCACTGGCTGAGGCGAAATCTGAGGTTGACGCTATTATTGAAAATGAAGCTGAGCCGGATTTTGAAAACACAGTGCTCGCACTGGAGCTCTGCGGGAAGAAACTGGCTGCAGTGGAGGAGATTTTCTTCAACCTCAACGAGGCTTGCACAGATGCCGAAATGCAGCAGATTGCAGAAGACATGGCCCCTAAACTGACGGAATTCAGCATGTACGTTTCGCTGAACGAAATACTGTTCGCCAAGATCAAGGCAGTTTATGAGAAAAGGGACAGCCTGGGGTTGAACAAAGAGGACATGCGCCTGCTCACCGAGACCTATAAATCTTATGCCCGTAACGGAGCAAATCTTTCCAAGGAAGACAAGCTGGTCTTCGGAAAGATCTCTGAAGAGCTCTCGGTAGCTTCCCTGAAGTTCGGGAAGAATGTGCTGGGCGCAACAAATGCCTTCACCCTCGACCTGACTGACGAGGAAGAGCTGGCCGGCCTGCCGGACTTCGTGAAGGAAGCAGCAGCTGCCGAAGCTGCCTCCCGCGGCAAGGAAGGCTGGGTATTCACCCTCGACCGCCCTTCATTCATGCCGTTCATGCAGTATAGCACCCGAGGGGATCTGCGCCAGAAACTTTGGATGGCGTACAACTCCCGCTGCATAGCCGACGACTTCGACAACGACGCCAACGTCCATCAGATTGTGGACCTGCACACCCGCAGCGCAAAAATGCTGGGGTACGGCACTTATGCCGACTATGCCACCGAAGACCGCATGGCCAAGACCAAGGAGACCGTGAATGCCTTCGTCGCCGACATGATGGCCAGATGCCTGCCTTTCGCACGCAAGGATGTAGCTGACCTGCAGGCCTATGCCCAAGCCAACGGGTTCGAAGGCCAGCTGATGCCGTGGGATTTCAGCTTCTGGAGCGAGAAGCTGCGCACAGAGAAATACGCAGTGAACGACGAACTGCTCAAGCCCTACTTCCGGCTTGAAGCTGTCCGCGACGCCATCTTCGGCCTGGCCGGGACACTCTATGGCCTTTCATTCGTCCGCAGGGAGGACATCCCGGTATATCATCAGGACGTGCAGGTGTACGAGGTGAAGGACGGTGAGCGCTTCATGGGCCTGCTATACATGGATTTCTTCCCACGCGAAAGCAAGCGAGGCGGAGCCTGGATGACTTCTTTCCGCGACCTGAGCATCCGGGACGGAATCGAGACCAGACCTCTTATACAGCTGGTCACCAATTTCTCAAAACCCACCGGAGAGACACCGTCGCTGCTGACCCACGACGAGGTAACCACATTCCTGCATGAATTCGGACACTGCCTGCACGGCCTGCTGGCCGAGGGTTCATACGCATCCCTTACCGGCACTGCGGTAGCAAGAGACTTCGTGGAGTTGCCCTCGCAGTTCATGGAGAACTGGGCTTTCGAACCGGAGTGGCTCAACACATTCGCAAAGCACTACAAGACCGGCGAGGCAATCCCGCAGGATTTGATCGACAAACTTGTCGCTGCCAAGAATTTCCAGGCCGGATATGCTTTCGTGCGCCAGCTACAGTTCTGCACTCTCGATATGGCTTGGTACACTTCAACCAGCGTTCCTGAAGGCAGAGCCATCGATTTTGAGCACAAAGTACTCGCTCCGACCGCAGTCATGCCCGTCATTGAAGGCACCGCGATTTCACCCCAGTTCAACCATATTTTCTCAGGAGGATATTCTGCCGGCTATTATTCATACAAATGGGCAGAAGTGCTCGAAGCCGACGCTTTCTCTATCTTCAAGGAGAAAGGCATCTTCAACAAGGAAGTCGCCGCATCCTTCCGGGAAAACATCCTGTCGAAAGGCAATCTCGAGGATGCCGACGTGCTCTACCGCAATTTCGCAGGCCGTGACCCCCGTCCGGAAGCCCTGCTTGAGCAGAACGGTCTGACCGAAGGGACAAAATAATTTTGTGTATTACACTTTTTTACCTACTTTTGTCGTCCGCTTCAGCGCAAAATATGATGGCGGGATAGCTCAGCTGGTTAGAGCGCATGATTCATAATCATGAGGTCCCCAGTTCAATCCTGGGTCCCGCTACAAAAAAACAACCGGTACGACAGTATCGGTTGTTTTTTCATTATAGCAGGTGGCTGTTATTTGTCGGCAGTGCCTTTGATGGGCTTGATGCGGCCGTCGGCGTCGTATTCCGGCTCGACCACCTTGAGGCTGCGGAGCCA
>JAFZTP010000183.1 GCA_017618815.1 Bacteroidales bacterium
CATGTCATCTGCCTCTTTGTGAACTGGTGGATGGCGTTGGCGAGCAGCGTCCTCATGTCCTCGAAACTGAGTACTCCCAGCACATACTGGGTGACGAACTTATATTCCAGGCCGTAGTACATCAGGTCCACAGGGGAGACCCCGCTCTCGATCAGGCCGCGAACCTCCTCGACCATGCCTTCGGCAAGCCTCTCGTCCAGACGGCGGTCGATCCTGGCTATGCGCTCCTCCCTGGATACGTCGGTGCCGATGAAGAAAGTCTTTTTCGGCAGGAAGCTGGTCCTCTTGACAGGATGCTCCATCTCGTAGAAAGCGACCTCCAGGGCCCGGATGATCCTGCGCTTGGATTCCATGACCGAAGGGTCCGTGATCGGACGCAGCTCGGCCAGCTTCTCGCGCAGCTCCTCTATGTCCTCCCGCTCGAGTTCCTCGCGGAGTTTCTCGTTCGGAGGTACCTGCGGCAGCGCGTATCCGCATGTGGCGGCCTCGATGTACAGTCCTGAGCCTCCGCAGAGCACCGGGACTTTGCCTCGGCCGACTATGTCCCTGTAGGCTGCCTCGAAGTCGTGCTGGTATTCGTAGATGTTGTATCTTGTACCGGCGTCGGCGATGTCGATCAGATGGTACGGGATCTCGCCGTATTCGCAGAGATCCTTGCCTGTGCCGATGTCCATGCCGCGATAGACCTGACGGGAGTCTCCCGATATGATCTCGGCGGCCGGCTCCGAAGCTCCCCGGAGGCGGGTGATTTCCCTGCAGAGCTCGACTGCATATCTGGTCTTGCCCGAGGCTGTCGGCCCCAGTACGCAGATCAGGTCATTCTCGCCGGCATCGTATGCGCGGAGTATTTCTTCTGTCTTGAGTTCCATTTTGCCAAAGTTAGCGAAAAAAAGCATATCTTTGTATCCCTCAATTTAAAGAATATGCCTAAAGCAAAGAGCAAAGTACAGATAACCAACAGAAGGGCCTCGTTCGACTACGAGTTCCTGGAGACCTATACTGCAGGTATAGTGCTCGCCGGGACCGAGATCAAGTCGATACGTGCGGGCAAGGCTTCGCTGGTCGATGCTTTCTGCTACTTTGACCAGAAAGGGCAGCTCTATGTCAAGGGAATGAACGTGGCCCAGTATTTCTGGGGTTCATGGGGCCAGCACGAGCCTACCCGCGACCGCAAGCTCCTGCTCAACAAGAAGGAGCTCCGCGACCTGCGCCAGGCCGTAAGGCAGAAAGGCCTCACAATAGTCGCCGTCAAGCTCTATATCGCCGAGAACGGTTATGCCAAGCTGCTCATCGCTCTCGCAAAGGGAAAGAAGGAGTACGACAAGAGGCAGTCTATCAAGGAGAAAGACCTCAAGCGCGACATGCTCTCACGTGACTAATCCATAAGCTCAAAAATAAACAAGGTCCGCATGACTGACCATGCGGACCTTGCTAAGTGTATGGAGTGATGGATTAATATGCTGACCAGATGTCCTGCTTTCTAATCCTGACGTGTTCTTCAAGTTTGAAAGTCTTGCAGATTAAGGTAGCTGGTGAGCCGTCCTTAGGCTGAACCTTGATCACGAATCTTACTCCAAACTCGTATTCAGGATAAGGATCGCTATAGTTATGTCCTGGACAGTCAGACCAGTCACTGTACAAGGTAGTGATGTTCGTATCAATCCTTCCTGTCTTAAGATCTCTTAGAATAAGGTCTTCGGAAACAACTGAGACATCGGCTATCTTCGTTACTTCAGGGTTGAAGACCAGATTCTGTTCGTAGTTATCCCTGCCTACATCGAAAAGTATATATCTCTGAGAATGTTCCTCTCTGAATGGTATTTCGCCTCCTCCGATCTCGGCGACGTCGAAGATAAGATACTGGTCCTCTTGGATATAGAGGTCGTTTGGCCCATAGAAGTTGACGACTCCCAAGGATTTGTCGTACAGAGGAATGCTTCCCTGAATGTTTCCCGGGATGTTGGTTCCAGGTATGAACATAGAAATCGCGTTGATTGCGCCGTTGCTGGTCTGAGAACCGGTCAGCTCGATTGTCGTATTGGCTTTCAATGAGACAGCCTGTCCGGGGGAGCTGGTCTTGCCGCCGATGATGGCATTAAGAACTGATGCTGCAGCGCCCGGAAGTCCTCCGAAGTAAGCGGAAGCGAGACTTGCCGCTCCAGACAAGAGCTTTGTGAAGTACTCGTTCTTCAATCCGATCTTGTTGTTATGGCTGTCAGTCTGGGTCGGCTCTTGTTTCAGTTTGTTCAGTACGTTTTCGCCGACAATTCCTACTACACCTTTCACGGTGCCCGGTATTTCTTTCTTGATCAGGTCCATAGGGGTTGAGGAGGTTGCACCGATGGATCCCGTAATTTCTGACTTGGCGTTTCCTCCCAGCTTGATGGAAGTGATATTGTAGCAGTCATTCTTCAGCTGGAACCTGAGATTCTTTGCGCTCTTATTTTTGAGGCGCATGTCATATGCAAGCTCATATTCCATCATATACCACTGGTTGTTCATTGCAGGCGCACCGCCGTTCAGTGGCTTAGGCATGATGGAGTTGAAAGCCTTGGTATAGTTCTCAGGAACGATCATGTCTCCTCCAAGGAAGTCCAGGATGGTTGAGGTCTCCGAACCGTTTACCATAATGGAGTTTTCGAGGTATGAAGAAGAGGTGTAGGAAAGACTGTTCACATACATATATACCCTGAGGGTTCCTCTATAGACATTATACAGTACGAAGAAAGGGTCAATCAGGTTGGCTCCGGAACTTACGAAAGTTGAATAGACAAGTTTCCATCCGTCAGCTTTCTTATGGTCATAAAGCACGTCAGTGCCATAGAAAGCATCCAGGCCGCCGTTTCCAGGTGCCCAAGGAACAAGAATCCGCTGAGATCCCGGAGTCGGCATATAATCCACGACCTCCCAGTCGAATGCCTCTGGTGTAATCGCCTTTGTTTCCAGGGAGACTTCAGGCTCGTCTTTGCTTACTGGCATTTCCTCTTTTGTGCTACAGCATACCAGAAGCGCAGGAAGGGCAGCGCACATGAAAGTTTTAAGTAAAAGTGGTTTCATGAAAATAAAGTTTTAGTTGAACAATAAATAAAAAAATCACGCCGTTTCATTTTGGTCATTTGTCAGCATGGCGGTATTATTGTCATTCAAATTTAGGGAATAAAATGCAGTAAACAAACAATCCCGGCAGCAATTTGTGCTGTCGGGATTGACGAATCTTTACGTGCGCCGCTTAGAAAGCTGCCTTGATCTTCTCTACTGAGTCGAGGTCTTCCCAGGCGAAGAAGCGGACGTCGCGCTGCACCTTCTTGCCGTCACGGATAAGGGTGAGGGTCTTGGTGTATGGCTTGCGTCCCATATGGCCGTAGCTTGCGGTAGGCTCATATATAGGGTTCTTCAGCTGGAACTTCTCGATGATCTTCGCAGGGCGGAGGTCGAAAAGCTCTCCGATCTTCTCGGCGATGTAGCTGTCCTCGAGGCCTTTCTTGGCCGTTCCATAGGTATCCACGAAGATGCTGACCGGACGGGCAACGCCGATGGCGTATGATACCTGCACTAGCATCTCGTCAGCGATTCCGGCTGCGACCATGTTCTTGGCGATGTACCTTGCGGCATATGCGGCTGAACGGTCGACCTTTGACGGGTCCTTGCCTGAGAAGGCTCCGCCGCCGTGGGCGCCCTTGCCTCCGTAGGTATCCACGATGATTTTCCTGCCGGTAAGGCCGGTGTCTCCGTGAGGACCACCGATCACGAACTTGCCGGTCGGATTGACATGGAGAATGAAATTGCCGTCGAAGAGGGCTGCCGTAGCCGCAGGAAGCTGGCTGATGACCTCAGGTATGAGTATATTCCTGACATCAGCCTCGATCTTGTCGTGCATGGCCTTCTCGCCGGCGAATTCGTCGTGCTGGGTTGATACTACGATAGTATGTATGCGCAGAGGCTTGTTGGTCTTGCTGTCGTATTCGATGGTAAACTGGGCCTTGGCATCCGGGCGGAGGTAAGGCATGAGCTGCGGCCTGTTCTTGCGGATGTCTGCAAGAGTTATGAGAGTGAGGTGCGACAGCGCAAGCGGGAGAGGCATGTAATCCTCGGTGTCCCGGCAAGCGTAGCCGAACATCATTCCCTGGTCGCCGGCACCCTGCTCTTCAGGGTTCTCGCGGACTACGCCCTGGTTGATGTCGCCGCTCTGGTCATGGATCGCGGAAAGTACGCCGCATGAGTTGGCGTCGAACATGTATTCGGCCTTGTTATAGCCGATCCTGTCGATGACGTCGCGCACGACATGCTGGATGTCTACGTATGCGCTCTCCGAGCGGACTTCGCCGCCTACGACTACCAATCCTGTTGTACAGAAAGTTTCACAGGCCACTTTGGCCTCTTCGTCCTGACGGAGGAACTCGTCAAGCACTGCGTCTGAAATCTGGTCCGAAACCTTGTCCGGATGTCCCTCTGATACAGATTCTGATGTAAATAGATATGTCATGATTCTTAGCATTTTTTATAGTGGTTGCAAGCGTGCAAATCCCTCCACTATATTAATGAATTGCAAAGGTAGCTAATTCGCCTGTCAAAATCAAATCATGTAACGGTAAAACGATTTTTATTTTTGCACATTGAAAATCAGTAGTATATTTGCCCTTGAATTAACAAATTCTTTAATAATCCATGAAAAATTCTATTAAAGTTGTTATGCTTGCGATCATCTCGATGGTTGCGAGCACTGTCGCCTATGCCCAGGTGACTACAGCTTCAATCGCCGGCCGTGTCAACGACAAGGACGGTGCTGTTGAAGGAGCCCCAGTTATCGCAGTCTATACAGCCACTGGCGCTACCTACTATTCTGTAACTGACCAGCGCGGTTATTTCCGTATCAACGGCGTGACCCCTGGCGGCCCTTATGTCGTAAAAGTCGAGATGCTCGGCTATCGCAAGGTCGAG
>JAFZTP010000184.1 GCA_017618815.1 Bacteroidales bacterium
TGGCATAGCCCTGTGGCTGCCTAACGTGCTATATACCTTTATAGCCGCATTCCTCTACAAAATCGCTCCTAAATAATGAAAGTAAAGATTGTAAACAAATCGCGTTTTGCGTGCCCGGCTTATGCTACGGGCCTTTCTGCGGGCATGGACCTGCGTGCTGATATCGACAGCCCGATCGTTCTCGGATCGCTGGACAGAGCCATGGTCCCTACAGGACTGTATATCGCTCTTCCTGCCGGATTCGAGGCTCAGGTAAGACCGCGCAGCGGACTCGCAGCCAAGAAAGGAATCACCGTGCTCAATTCGCCTGGTACGGTGGATGCGGATTACAGGGGCGAGATCAGGGTAATCCTCGTCAATCTTTCAAAGGAGGATTTCGTCATAGAGCCTGGAGAGAGGATCGCCCAGATGGTGATCGCCAGACATGAGCAGATAGAATGGGATGAGGTGGAAGTCCTCGACGAGACTGAACGTGGAGCCGGCGGATTCGGAAGTACCGGAGTAAAATAATCATGGAAGAACTTTACAAAAAATATCTTTCGTGCGGCGGAGTCGTCACGACTGACAGCCGTGCAATCAAGGGCGGAGAAATGTTCTTTGCCCTCAAGGGTGAGAATTTCGACGGTAATGCGTATGCGCTCAAGGCTCTTGAGAGCGGGGCTTCGTTTGCCGTCGTGAACGATGGCTCCGAGGCTGCGTCTTCGGGTGATCCTCGTGTGATAGTAGTCCCTGACACTCTCGTCGCCCTCCAGGGGCTTGCCCGCTGGCACAGGGAGCATACGATGGTTGACGGCAAGCGACTGACCATCGTCGGCCTTACAGGAACCAACGGCAAGACTACCACGAAGGAGCTTATCCGCAGCGTGCTCTCGAAGAAATATGCGGTGACTGCTACGGAAGGCAATCTCAACAATGATATCGGCGTGCCGCTGTCGCTGCTCAAGATCAGGCCGGAGACTCAGATTGCCGTGATCGAGATGGGCGCGAACCATCCGGACGACATTGCCCATCTGGTCGCTGTAAGCGAGCCTGACTACGGTCTCATCACCAATGTCGGCAAGGCCCATCTGCTTGGCTTCGGCAGCTTCGACGGGGTCAAGAAGGCCAAAGGACAGCTCTATGATTATATCAAGGCTCATGGAAAGGCTGTCTTCTTGAACATGGACGATCCTGACCTGACCGGAATGGCAAAGGAGAGGGGACTCGAGACGATAGGATACGGCCCGGATTTCTGGAGGACGATCGTTCTCCCGTCCGATTCTGCCCATCCGTTCCTACGCATGGCCATCCCTGACAAGCCGGGTTCGGTTTCCGAGGATGAGAACCTGATGGCAGTGGAGACTCGGCTCGTTGGCTCATACAATGCCGTGAATGTGCTCGCTGCTGTTGCTGTGGGACTGCATTTCGGTGTCTCGCTCGACGATGCCCTGCAGGCTGTAGCTTCATATGAACCGTCGAACAACAGGTCTCAGATGCTGCTGACGGCTAAGAACAGCGTCATCGTGGATGCTTATAACGCCAATCCGACGAGCATGGCCGCGGCTTTGGATAATTTTGCCAATGTATCTGAGGGCAAGAAGTTGGCCCTGCTCGGATCCATGGGCGAGCTTGGCGCTGATTCTGTCGATGAGCACAGGGCCATTGTACGCAGACTGGGAGGAATTTCAAGCGTGTGTCTGGTAGGGGAGGAGTTCCGCAAGGCTCTCGAGCTGGAGGGGACGCCAGAGAATGTGAAATGGTTTGAGAGTTCGGCTGCTCTTGCTGAAGAACTGAAGGCTCTGAAGGTTTCTGGGTACACCATCCTTGTCAAGGGATCGAGGTCCCAGCAGATGGAGAAGGTTATTCCTGAGCTCTAAACAGCCTGTTTATAATAAGTCTGGCCGCGCATCCGATCAATGTCCCGAAGATTGCGCCGACCATGAATCCTACCAGGACGTCTCCGAGGAAGTGTTTTCCGCTGAATACCCTGCTCAGGCCTATGAGTATCGCCCATATTATCACGAAGAAGGCGAAATGTCTGTATCTCAGGGTTTTGTCGTTGCGGAATCCGATGAGCGCGCATAATGCGAATCCGAATGCGTTTGCGGCATGGGCCGAGAAGAAACCGTAGAATCCGCCCCTGCCTTCGAGCTGGTGCAGGCCTCCCGTGAGCATGTCCATGTTGTAGCATGGCCGCAGTCTTCCGACGGTGTTTTTTATGAGATTGCCGAACTGGTCGCATGCGAGAATTGTCAGTGCCAGGGACACGATTACGACCACGGCTTTTTTCCAGCCGAGTCTTCTGACCAGGAAATACGCTACTAGGGCGTAAAACGGGATCATTACTTTACGGTCAGACAAAAAGAAGAATAATTGGTCGCTGAACCGACAATGGAAACTGTTGATCCAAAGCGTGGCGGCCTTATCCCATTCGATCAGGCTGTCAAGTATCATCTTTTAATTGTTGAGCGCATCCCATAGCATGTCTTTCAGCTCTGCCAGACCTTCTCCGGTCACGGAGGAGATCATTATGTGCGGAACTGACTTAGGCATGTGCCTGCGGATTGATTTTAGTGTTTCTTCGTCTGCGATATCGCATTTGGTTATGGCAAGTACCCTGTCTTTTGCCAGAAGTTCCGGGTTGTATTCCTTGAGCTCCTTGAGCAGGATCTTGTAGCTTTCGTTTATGTTTTCCTCTTCTGCGGATACCATGAAGAGAAGGACTGAGTTGCGCTCTATGTGGCGGAGGAAACGCAGTCCGATGCCTTTGCCCTCGTGGGCGCCTTCGATGATTCCCGGGATGTCGGCCATTACGAATGACTTGTCGTCGTAGTAGCTTACGATACCGAGGTTTGGCTCCAGGGTGGTGAAGGCGTAGTTTGCAATCTTTGGCTTGGCTGAAGTGATTGCGGCGAGCAGGGTGGACTTACCTGCGTTAGGGAAACCTACGAGGCCTACGTCGGCGAGGACTTTCAGTTCAAGTATGAACCAGCCTTCTTGGCCTTCTTCTCCCGGCTGGGAGTATCTCGGGGTCTGGTTCGTAGGGGTCTTGAAATTGTTGTTGCCCAGTCCGCCTTTGCCTCCTCGGCAGAGTATTCTCTCTTCACCCGGCTCGACCATCTCGAAGATTACTTCTTCGGTTTCTCCGTCTTTTACTACGGTGCCTACAGGTACGTCAAGATAGATGTCTGCTCCTTGTTTGCCTCTGCAGAGCGCTGCGCCTCCGCTTTCTCCGCGTTCGGCGCGGACTACTTTGCGGTATTTGAGGTGGATGAGGGTCCAGAACTGGGGGTTGGCCCTGAGGATCACATGGCCTCCGCGTCCGCCGTCACCGCCGTCGGGGCCGCCTTTGGCGACGTATTTTGCCCTGTGGAGATGGGTGGATCCGGCTCCTCCGTGCCCTGAGGCGCAAAAGATCCTTACGTAGTCTATGAAATTGCTTTCTGCCATATGGTCTTTGTTTCAAGTACAAAGTTACTTTTTTTTTAGATGTTCACAAGTCCCCCTCCCGTTTTCTTTTTCATCACCCTGCCTTCTGTACACTGTCCCTGCAGCTTCTGCCGCTAGCCTGCTGACGCAGGGGGCCGGGGAACTACGTTCGCTGAAGCTCACTCCGTACCCTCCCACAATCTGCCGCGTCATCGCTGCGCGATAACTTGCATCTTGCGGGCCCCTCCCTCTCCCCGTGGCCGAGGGGGGGCACGTCCCCGGCCCCCTGGCCACCAGGCCAGCGCCGTCTCCGTAGCGCCCGTCAGCCGGACGCAGCAGAAAGCAGCCGGACGCGGATGGAGCTGGAATAGTTCTAGAGGGAAAGGGAGGATTCGTAGCGGTCGAGGGCGTCGGCCATGAGGTGGCGGCCGATTTTGGAGAGCTCGCGGCCTTTGGCGTAGGCCATTCCGGAAGGGACGGCGTCCAGAGGAAGCCTGGCAAGCACGTCCGGCGGACAGGCTTCGATCATGCGGTCGGCGATTACATGGTTCGCAATCGAGAAAGAGCGTTTCAGTATGGAAAGGTAGCTGTCCTCGGCACCGACGGGAAGCCGTTTCCGCGCGCTTTCCGCGATCAGTTTCTTCTGCTTGGAAGCAGTGTCTTTCTGAAGCCTGAGAAGGTCTATGCCGCGTCCGCCGACCTCTCGGATCTTCTCGAGAAGGGACACGTCCTTCTTCTTGCCAAGCTTGCCGATGTATGACATCGTGTCGTTCTTATAGACAGTCATGTTCTTGTTGAGACGGTACATCTCCTCAAGGAAGGCGTTTATGCCGTCTTTGTCTATGCCGTTCACGTCGAAGCCCACGAGAATGTCATGGCCGTTGCGGGCAACCCGGTTTAGCGGGAGAGTGTTGACCAGACCTCCGTCAATCAAGGTCCTGTGCCCGTTCTTGACAGGACGGAAGAAAGACGGGACGGAGATGGAAGCCCTTATTGCCTCGAATAGAGGCCCCTCGCGGAAGACGACCTCCTCACCTGTGTACAGGTCCGTGGCGACTGCAGAGAACGGTATTTTCAGGTTCTGGATATCTATGTTGGGGACAATGTCCTTGATTGCGGAGATAACTTTGTCTCCCTTGACCAGATAGCTTTTGCTGATGGACGGGTCGACAAGGGACATGATGCCGATGTCATTCAGCGAGAACAGCCACTCCTTGAAGGCCTCGAGGCCCCCGGCGGCATAGACTCCGCCAATCAGGGATCCCATGGAACAGCCGGCTACTGAGGTTATGTTATAGCCCCTGCTTTCGAGCTCTTCAATTGCACCTATGAAGGCGATTCCTCTTGCTCCGCCGCTGGACAGAACCAGCGCAACGTCTTTTGTCCTTTTCTTGGTCATAGTCTAAGATATCAACATGGCTAAATTACTGAATTCTCAGTATATCTGCAATTTGGACAATCCTTTTTTTCGATAATTAAGAATAATTTTTATATTTGTGGGAAACGGACTTGATAGAATAATTGGACAATGAAAAAAGTTAGAGTGTTTGCCCCGGCTTCCATAGCCAACATGGGGTGCGGATTCGACATCATCGGCCTTGCTCTGGACGATGTGGGAGATATCATAGAAATAGTGCAGAGTGAAGGTGACGGGCTGACCATCACCAA
>JAFZTP010000185.1 GCA_017618815.1 Bacteroidales bacterium
AGGAGCGGGTGATGAATACGGTGTCGTTGGACATATCCTTGAAAGCTACAAGGCGGTAGGTTTCGGGATGAATTCCTTTTTTCATTTTCTTAAATATTTAAGTTTTACTATATAGTTTCTCTTTTGAGCCTGCAAATTTAGGCACTTCCTCTCAAATATGCAAGAGATTTTCAAAGTTAATCAAATATCTGCCCAATATCATTGGATTAAAGTGGTTTTTTCTTATTTTTGTTTTCTATGCAATTAAAAAAGTAGTATATAAAAATAAACAAATTAACAGTTTTGATCGTTGCTTTTGCGGCTATGTATCAGATTGCCAGTGCGATTCCTGCGGATCCACGGCCGTTCAAGTACACTCAGCCGGACGGAACGGTAATCACCTTGAGGCTGATAGGCGACGAATTTAACCACTGGACAGTCAATGTAGAGACTGGAGAGGAGGTCGTCATGGATGGCGACGGATATTATAGACGAGTGGCAGGCGTTTACAGGAGCAACCGAGCCCCTGCGTCCGTCGTCAGGCAGCTCAGGCGCGAGGCCAACGAAATGCGCTTTGCCGCGGCTGCCAAAGACCTTACCCATGGCACAAGGAAGATCCCAGCAGTGCTTGTCGAGTTTGCCGACGTGCCTTTCTCGCTGGAAGATCCGCAGCAGAAATTCAACGACTTGCTGAACAAGCAGGGTTATACGGACAACGGCGCGACCGGCTCCGTCCAAGATTATTACAGGGACAATTCCCACGGAGAATTCGTGCCGGTATTCGATGTGTTGCCTGTAGTGAAACTGAAGCATGAGCGCAGCTACTATGGAAAGAACTACGGTGGAGAGCCCGGCAGCGACCAGAATCCTCGTGCTGCCCTTATCGAGGCATGTGATGAACTTGACGGCCAGGTGGATTTCAGCCAGTATGACTCTGATGGCGACGGCAAGATAGACATGATGCTGATGTATTTCTCCGGCTATAATGAAGCGGAACATGGACCTGCTGACTCAATCTGGCCGCATCAGTCCAGCGCATGGGGCACATACGACGGAGTAAGGCTCGGTTCTTATTTCTGTACTTCGGAGCTTAAGGGTAGCTATGGCGTAAATATGTGCGGTATCGGAACTACAGCCCATGAGTTCGGCCATTCCCTCGGCCTTCCGGACTTCTATGATACTAACTACGGAGACAACGGATCAGCTCATGCCATGGATGATTTCTCTCTTATGAGCGGTGGATCATATCTTAACGGCGGCCGAACTCCTCCTTATTTCAATTCTGAGGAAAGGAAGATACTTCATTGGCTTGATGACCAGATCGAACTGACCGGAAGCGGCCCTGTGACCTTTGAATCAATAGAGAAAAACGTAGGATACAGGACTGATACCGACGTAGATGGCGAATACTTCGTCTATGAAGCCCGTGTCAGGGACCACTGGGACAAGTATTTGCCTAAGGGACTTCTGGTTTATCATGTGGACAAGTCCCGTGCCCATAACGTGGCCGGAATCTCTTGTTATGAGCATTGGTACGATTGGCAATACTACAATGATATCAACTGCTATTTAAGCCATCCAATGTGCTATGTAATACCTGCAGCCAACCAGGATTCCAAGAATTTTGGCGGTAACTTCAATACCGACTGGCTGTTCGGCGGTTTGTACAAGGAGTATGCTCCGAAGTCGTGGAGCGGCGATGACAGCCGTTATGCTTTTTATGATATCACCATTGACGGCAATGTAGTGCGCGCAGATTTTGTCGATGCCATCCATGGCGCCGGTGATACCGGTCTTGCAAGGTTGGGACAGGTATATATCGCCAATCCTGGCGACGGAGAGTATTCTGTCGGAGACGAGTTTGAATTCAAGCTGGTTTATTCTAACAGACTGCATCCGAAAGACCTGAGGTGGATATACGACGGGACATCCGTATCGCAGTCGCAGTCTTCAGTCAAGCTCACAGCAGGCACACATACCGTGAAAGCTTCTTTCAGCCTTTCCGGCAGCACGGAAATCATAGAAATGGAAATCAATGTCAAATAAACATATTATCATGAAAAGAACATTACTGATCACTGCTGCGATCGTAGCTTTCGCGTTCATTTCCGGATCCTGCAATAGGGAGGATCCGATCGTTGTGAGCGTGACGCCTGAGGCGCCAGTGCTTTCAGCCGATATACAGGACTATGTAATCAAGGTTTCTACCAACAGTCCTACATGGAGCGCAAGGCTCAAGTATGGAACGATGAAGATATCCAAGCTTGATGTAGAAGGGGGGACGATCACACTCACGTCTGAGTTCAACTACGGAAAGAGCGAGAAGACGGATTCTCTTACCATTACCGCTTCGGACGTCATCAAGACAATTCCTGTCAAGCAGCTGCCTCTTTCTTCCATCCTGAGTTCCAGCGAGGTCTACCTGAATGGAACCAATCCTTCCGAGCTCAAGATCAGTTCCGTCCATCCTTGGACGATATCATATGCCCAGGGGCTGGATTGGCTGTCCGTCAGCCAGACCGAGGGCCTGTCAGCTGCGAGCGTCAGCCTTCAGGCGCGTAGCGAGTTCATTGACGTGGGCAGCCGTACCGGAACGATTTATGTCAAGCTTAATGGCAAGAATGTCCCTGTATATGTGACCCAGGGGCAGAAAGACGTAGTCTATCTTTCCGGTGATGACAAGGTCTATGTCGAGAGCGTCAATTCTGAACTGAAGATCGGTACCAGGACAAATGTGTCTTACGAGGTCGAAATCGGAGAGGACGCCAAGTCATGGCTCGAATATGTTCCTCGTCCGAAAGCGCTGAATGAATACAGCGAGACTTTCAAGGTCGCCAACAATGACTCATTTGACGAAAGGACGGGTACCGTCACGTTTAAGTATGGAGACGACATCAGACAGACCGTCACTGTCGTGCAGAGGGGACTTGACCTTATTCTCAAGGAGAGTGTTCCGGGCATGTATTTCCCTACAGGAAACACTCTGTACAAAGCCGGAACTGTCCAGATGCGCCGCAGTTACAGCGGTAACAACGTTACTTTCAGTTTCCTTTATCCTAATGAAGTCAAGGCAGTCGAGTTTGCCGGTCTTACAAAGAACCTCTCGGTAGGAGACAAGGTTAGCCTCAAGGTGACGGAAAGGACGGAAGCTTCCGCAACGTCCGAGACATATGATGTAGTGGTCCTCAAGGCTGAGAACAACTTCTTATGGCTCAAGGACGGAGACTATAAGTTTATCGTGAAGAACTAGGCCTGATAAGACAGCAGAGACCGATGAAGGTAAAGAAGGCGTTGAGCGCCAGAAGCTCGTAGCTGAAGCGGTATCCGCCGAACCACCTCTCGGAATTAAGCTGCAATACAAGACAAAGTACAGGAGAGATGACTGCCACAAGCGGCACGAATCTGTCCTGTATTTTCTTTTTTGTGACCATGCCGAACGCAAACATGCCGAGTATCGGTCCGTAGGTGTAGCTGGCAAGTTTGTAGACCGCATCGATGGCGCTTGTATTGTTGAGCATGTCAAAGACTAGGATAGTGACGGCCATGCCCGCCGCCATGAGCAGGTGGACGGATTTCCTCGTCGAAGCAATCTGTTTCTCGCTCTTGCCCGAGGTGCCGATGATATCTACGGTAAATGACGTTGTCAGCGATGTCAGGGCTGAGCCTCCGGCTCCATATGCGCTGGATACAAGGCCTACGATGAACATGATCCCCACTATGGACGGCAATCCTGCTCCGGTCGCCACGGCAGGGAAGAGACGGTCTCCTCTTTCCTGGATTCCGGCTGATGCCGCATAACTGTAAAGCAGCACTCCTAGGCATAGAAACAGGAAGATGACCACGGTCTGCATGAGCGTCGCCGTTACCAGGTTTTTCTGGCTTTCCTTGTAATTCTTGCAACTGAGGGTCCTCTGCATCATGTCCTGGTCGAGTCCGGTCATGGCTACCACCGTGAAAAGTCCGCCGAAGAACTGCTTCCAGAAGAACTGTGGATGGTTCATGTCGTCGAAATACCATATCCTGGACATTTCGCTTTCCCTAATTGTGGCGACCAGACCTTTGAGATCCAGGCCGAGATTCCCGGCAATGAACACTATGCTCAGTACGACGGCCAGCACCATGCAGACGGTCTTGAGGTTGTCTGTCCATATCACAGAGCTTACACCTCCGCGGAATGTGTATATCAGCACGATTCCCACTGATATCAGCACGTTCAGTGCGAATGGAAGGCCTAACGGTCCGAATACCAGCAGCTGGAGGGAGACGCAGACCAGAAAGAGTCTCACGGATGCCCCCAGCATCTTCGAGATGAAGAAGAACCATGCTCCTGTCTTATATGACGAAAGGCCGAACCTTTCTTCCAGATACTGATAGATGGAGACTACGTTCAGCCTGTAGAAAAGCGGCACCAGGGCATAGGCGATCACCAGGTAGCCGGCGATGAAGCCCAGGCACATCTGCATGTATCCGAAGCCGCTTGTCCCTACCATTCCCGGGACTGAAACGAACGTGACGCCAGACATGCACGAACCGATCATGGCCACGGCGACTACGGTCCAGCTATTCTTGCGTCCTCCTCTGAAATATGAATTGTTGTCTCCTCCTCTGGAGGATAGCCAAGATATGGCAAACATCGCCGTGAAATAGGCGAGAATGGTGACGATTATTGAGAGAGGTGTCATTTCTTTATGATGTCTGTGACCTCCGCGGTCCCGTCATGGACGCGGAAATGGATGTCCATCCCGCCGAACTCCATTCCATAGGTCTTGGCCGGGTCGTCATGGTATTGAGGCCTCGGATCCTGGGCCAGAACTCCTGCAAGCATGTCTCTTTCGGATTCGGTCAGCATCTTTCCGAACTTCTCCGGGATGGCCACCTCCAGGGGAGTCCATCCGGTCGTGTCGACGAAACCGCTTCTTGCGTCCGGCCGGCTGTCTGCGTAAGTTACATATGGCTTGATGTCATAGATTGGGGTCCCGTCCATGAGGTCGGCTCCGCTTACATGGATTACGGTCCCGTCGGCGGTGTCATGCTCGATGCCCAGTATCTTGACGGCGGACAGCCCGAGTCTGTTGGGACGGAAAGGGGAGCGGGATGCGAAAACGCCTATGCGGGTATTTCCTCCCAGTCTCGGAGGCCTTACGGTCGGGCTCCATGAATCCTTGCTTTCCTTGTTGCCGGAGAATTCCCATATCAGCCACAGGTAATCGAAGCCGTCAATGCCTCTCAGAGCCTCTTCATTCCTGTATTCAGGCCTGAAGACAATCGTTCCCTCAAGCTCCGGGACGATGCCGCTCTGGCGCGGAATTCCGAATTTCGTACCGAACGGGGACTTGAAGTCTGCTATAGGTCGTATCTCCATTTTCTCGATTTTTTGCCCTGCAAAAATAAGAAAAATGATTATATTAGTGATTCTAAATCATCATTAAATAGAAATCGTATGAAAAAGAGCCTGCTGCTTTCAGCCTTGGTTTTAATAATCGTGTGGATATCAATACCGTCATGCCGATTCAAGGGATCCGGCGCTTCAGATGCGCCAGAACCGGTCAATGACACCGTCTATCCGCTTGGCTTCTGCACGGACTCGTTCGAAGTCGTCGAAGGGAAGCTGAAGAATGGTGAGATATTCTCCGGTCTCATGACCCGTCTGGGGCTGACTCCATCGCAGACATATGCGCTGAAGGTGGCAACTGATTCGGTATTCGACGTGCGTAAGCTAAGGGCAGGGAACAGCTGGCAGGCTTATTACGAGCCGGATACCGCAGGCGTCGGGAAACTCAGCTATCTTGTGTATGACATGGACAGGGTAAGCATGACCGTTTTCAAGTGTGACGAGCCTTACGCCGCATGGAAAGTCAGCCGCCCCGTAGAGGTACAGACCCGATATCTGGACGTGACCATCAATTCGTCCCTTTGGAATGACATGATAGCCGAAGGCAGTTCGCCACTGCTTATCGTGACTCTGGCCGACATATATGCATGGACCGTGGATTTCTTCGGTCTCAGGAAAGGAGACCGCTTCAGGGCCATCTATGAGCAGAAAGTCTGCGAAGGAGACGTCATCGGAATCGAAGGTGTGGACTATGCCGTGTTCAGCAGGGACGGCAAGGACCTGCAGGCTATAAGGCTGGATACGGGAGATGGCGGAAATGTATATTGGAACGAGAAGGGCGAGAGTATGAGAAAGGCCTTCCTGAAGGCTCCTCTCAAGTTTAACCGCATAAGCTCGGGATTCTCATACCATCGCAAGCATCCGGTCCATGGAACAGTGCGCCCTCATACGGGAGTCGACTATGCAGCTCCTACCGGTACGCCGGTGATGAGCATCGGAGACGGAACGGTGATAAGCAAAGGCTGGGGCGGCGGTGGCGGCAACACGGTCAAGATACGTCACAATTCCGTATATACTACTGCATATCTGCATCTTTCCAGGTATGCCAACATAAAGGTCGGGGACAGGGTCTCACAGGGACAGGTGATCGGATATGTCGGCATGACCGGCACGGCAACGGGTCCACATCTGGACTTCCGTGTATGGAAAAACGGCACTCCTGTCAATCCTCTGACCATGGAGTCGCCTTCGGCCGAGCCTCTTGCAGAAGAATTCATGCCGGCTCTGGATTCTGTGATACGGTTAAGGAAAGCCGAACTGGACTCGCTCTCTAGAACTCCACTTTCATACTGAAATTGACGGCGAAGTTCCTGTTGTCGCTGTCATGCTCCACGCCGCTTTCCTTATAGCGGTGGGTGAGTCTCCAGACTGCATCCACCCTGAACAGCCGCAGAATGTTGCCAATGCCCACGCTACCTTCGACATAAGGTTTGTTCAGGGCTGACATCCCCTCAGGGAACAGTATCATCGCCTTTCTTGCGTCAGGGTTTTCCAGGGTTCCGTCATTGTGACGGGACAGTGTTCCCCATGCGGACTTGATGGTCACTATCTCGCGCAACTGCAGTTTCTTGACAAGCGGTATCAGCCCGAAGAACATGCCTTTGAAGTTCTGCTCATAATTGATCATGGCCCATGTGTCGGATGCGAACTCATAATAGTTGATGCAAGAGAACGACGAACGGTCCAGGATATAGGATGAGTTTCCTTCATGTATCTTCAGCATCGTATAAGGCACTTTTCCGAAGATCTTTCCGGCATTCAGGAGAAGCCTGCCGGTTCCGAACGGCGGAGTGTTGAACTTATGCTTGCTGTCCACGGTCACTTTGAGATAGTTGAAATCTCCGTATGTGATACCTTTCACTCCGCCGGTAACTTCAACCTGTACAACAGGATATCTGGTATGCAGGTACCTCTTTTCAAATGAGGCGCGTGTCACGGTCTCATTCTTCGAGAAACGGGTCGATATTCCGATCTCATTGGCCGCCACGCTCTTCAATATCTCTCCGGACGGCGTAACCATCGGGACGAATTCATTGGAATAGATCCTCCTGTGCCTGAAGATGAAAGAATTGTTGATTCCTTCATTCCACTCATGGTCATACTGAATGGTGAGCTGGTCGATCGGGCTCATCTTCTGGCTGCCTCTGCTCAGGGCTGATGCGAGAATGTTTCCGCTGGTGAATGGCGACGTTCCGCGGCCCAGTTGGATCACATCCTTTTTAGCAATCAGCGACAGCTTTCGGGTCGGGTATCGGCTGAACATGTATTCGAGGGTGCCTCCGTACTTGATTTTCTGGTCAAGAGTACCATACGCAGCATATCCCATAAGCCGGATCTTGCGGCTGAACTCCTTCGAGGTGCGCATTCCGAACTGGAACCGTTTTCCCTCAAGGTTGTTTGAACTATAAGCCTGTATGAGTGGTCCGAAACCGACCTTGCCTACATCCAGGAAACCGTCGAAACCGGCCACGCCTATCGCATAGGCAACCTTGAAGGCGGGATGGTTCCTCACGGCTGCCGCCATGTCGTATATGTCGCTTTCTTTCTCTGTTATCGGATATGGCCTGATATAGTCCCAATACTCCTCATCCCTGGACCATGCGTCATCTTCTACGATCACTTTGCTCTCCGTCTTCAGCACCCGTTTGTTCCTGATCGGGGCAAGGTTCATGGAAAGCCATTCCGAACTTCTTTTTCCGACACATGAATACAGGCTGGAGGATTCGTTGAGGATCAGGGCCAGGTCCAGATACATCTGGCTGTTCTTGTAGAACCATACATTCTCATCCTCGTCCTTGACGTTTTCCTCGTCGATCAAGACATCCCTCAGCCAGTTGACATTGGAGTTCTTAGCCAGCCTTGCATGTACGGACTGGATGGCAAAGTCCTCGGCATCGATGTTCATCTCTCCGTTGAATGTCGGGAGGGAGATGTATTTCTTTGGCCTGAACCGGATTTTCCATGTCTTGCGTCCCTTGATCACAAGGCTGTCCACAAGGTGGTAGTTGTAGTAGCTGGCTCCTATCTTCGAGGCTGGGGAGACGATGCCGTTGTCCAGGATTATGATGAAGTCGTCATAGAAGTTCGCCCTCAGCTGCATGGTCCCTGTAAACTGGGAGACGACGTTCTGCTCGTCGATTCCGGAGATCTTCGATGCTTCTATGATTTCCCTGTCGAACTTTGGCTCAAGGCTGTGGTATCTCGTGGACTTGGTCTCGGAAATCATCACGGGAAGATATGACTTTCCGGATACCACGGACGTGTCTATGTACTGGGTTATGAAATCAATGCGTTTTCCAAGATAAGGGAGGCCTCTCAGGCTGCTGTCTATGTTCGAGATGTCAAGCTCCATCTTGGTGTAGACGTCACCTGAATAATGCGGGAGATTCTCCGGGTTGTTCTTTCCCAGGTTCTTCCTGACTTTGTCCATTATCCTAAGCACGCGCCGGTTGTCCGGCTTGACGATGGCTGCGTCAATGGCATTGCGCACAGGCCTCAATACGAAGTTGATTTCCTTGTAGGAGTGTTTCTTGACCTTGACCTCAAGAGACTCGTAACCAAGGAGGGAGGCGCACAGTACGTTGCTTGTAGTGTCTCTCGTCTCCAAAGAAAAGTTGCCTTTGAGGTCTGTGGAAATGCCTATTGTGGTATTCTTGAAATATACGCTGCAGAAAGGGAGCCCATGGCCTGTCTCAGCATCGATCACCCGCCCCTTGACCCTCGTGGTCTGGGCAAATGAACATACTGCGGCCATGAAAATCATAGCCGAAGCCAGAGTCATCCTTATTGCAGCCTTAGCTTTCATCCGTTACATCGAAAATCTCGGACGTACGTACTGGTCGTTCTGCGAGGTGAAGTGAAGTCTTGGCACAGGAGCGTCTTGCGGATACTCCCTGTACATCGTGTCTACCGTTTCGAAACTGCCTGCCCGGAGGGCATAGAATTGCTCCCCCTTCTTGTCGGATATCTTGAATGTGTAATAGAACATGTCTCCGACAAGCAGGAACCTCTGCTGGAAGGGATCATATTTTATGGCAGTCGGTACCAGGCTGAAATCTTCCTTCAGTATATAGAACGAATCGTCTTTTCCGATAAGGAAACCGGCAAGGCTCTTGTTCCTGAGCTCGGTGACTATTATTTCCTTTATGTCCAGTCCGGATGCTGAAGGTATATAGTCGACTGACGGCTTTCCGTCAATCTGGACCATCCTGAACAGTTTCCCTTCGGCATCTGTCATCAGGTAGCCTGCGTCATATTCCTTGCGATGAGTAGGGTTGGCGGCGGCAAGTCTTACCGGGAAGACGAATCCTTTGGAGACCAGGGCCTCCATGAACGCCGCCGTCTTTTCCTCATCCAGGGAATTCGTTTCCATGTCATAAATCGCTATCCCCGTCTTCCTTGTCACGAAAGCCTCCTCGGGATCCTGCAGCTCTCCTCCGTCCGGGATGGATTCCATGAGCAGATATACAGGAGGTGTCTTTCTGTTGAGGTCGTCAGGGGAGCGCATCACGATTGCGTTGTTGAAGTTGATCTCTTCCGGAGTGACGCGGCGGCCTTCGATCGAGTCCGGCATCATTCCTTTCTCCAGCACAATCGTGGAGTAGAACATAGGCTGCGCCGTCTCGTCATAGACATTGCCCTGACGGTCCACGAGCTTGGTGCCGCGGCCTTCTTTCGGGGCTACGGACACGAAATCATGGACGGTGCAGCTGTAGAGGGTGAATGCGCTCGCGTACGGCTTGGCCGTAAGCAGGTTGTATATTCTCGGTCCCTGCCACATGAGCAGCACTGCGAGCGAGAAATATATGAGTATTTTTCCTGGAGTCTTCATAATCATTCCTGTATTCCTTCCTTGAATCTGGCAATGCTATGATAAATCAGAGCCTGCCCTGCGAGAATATATAGCGCAAGCCATGGCAGGAAGCCATTGTAGC
>JAFZTP010000186.1 GCA_017618815.1 Bacteroidales bacterium
CAGCCGCAATCCCAGAAAAGCGATACTCGGCCTCAACGGCAGTGTCATAAAGACCATGGACTATGGCCTGGTCTGCGGCCGTCCGTTCTTCTGCACCACCGGCATGGGCTTCGACGCCATCGTCGGCCGGGAGTTCGCCAGTTCCAAGACCAGGGGCCTTTGGACATACATCACCACTGCCCTGAAGACATGGATCCATTTCCAGCCTGAGCATTATACGGTAGAAGCCGACGGGAAGAAATGGAGCGGACGCGCGGCCATGATCACTGTCGGAAACGTCAACCAGTGGGGCAACAACGCCAAGATCACCCCGAACGCCTCCGCTGCCGACGGGCTGTTCGACATCACCATCGTCGAGCCGTTCAGGACATGGGAGATTCCGGGACTGGCTTTCATGCTGCTCACCGGGAAGGCCGACAAGTCCGGCAGGACGGTATGCCTGCGCGGGGCGAATGTCGACATCCACAGGGAGAAGCCGGGAGTCATCCATTATGACGGAGACCCGTGCGAAGAGGGTGAGGAGCTTGAAATCCGGATGGTTCCGGGCTCATTGAGAATAACCGTTCCAACAAATAAAGCTATATGAGAAAGATAAAGGTGGCCGACTGGTTCGGCTTTTACGCACCACGATTCTATGCGCTTGCGCTGATCGTAGGTTTCATCACAAGGATAATCCTGCTCTTCCACCCTATGACCGTGGTAAGTTTCTCCGCGATAGAGTGGCTGAAGATTTTCCTGATCGGACCTGTGAACGACATCGCATTCGCCACATTGGCCCTGATTCCGGCCTTCCTGGTGTATACCTTCATGACTGATGTCAAGTACAACAAACCCCTTGGAATCATAATCGAGCTGCTCCTTGTCGGAGTGACAGCCTATGTATTCCTGTGCAACGACATCACTGACGAGTACGGCGGACCTCTCCCGAGGATCGTGAAGGCCGTCCTGGTATTCTTCCTCGCATGTTTCTCGTTGAAGCTTTTCTTCCCTGGCATCCGCAAGGGCTGGCGCAGGGCGGTCATCTGGATTCTGATGATGGTCTATGCATGCTGCGTGATCACCAATGCCTTCAGCGAAGTGGTGTTCTGGAGCGAGTTCGGAGTCCGCTACAACTTCATCGCCGTCGATTATCTGGTCTATACCCATGAGGTCATCGGCAATATCATGGAGTCTTATCCTATGGTTCCGATGATCCTGGCGATGCTCGCAGTATCGGCGCTGATCTGCTGGTTCATGACCAGGAAACATTCTGTCAGGGACGCCGGCATCAGCAGTCCGGGCAGATATATCCTTACCTTCATCGGAATGGCTCTGGGAGCTTTCCTGAGCATAATATGGCTGCACTGGGGTTACCGCAACCTCGGCAGCGCCAATGTCTTCGCCACCCAGCTTCAGGAGAACGGCTGCTGGGACTTCCTGGAGGCATTCACGAGCAACGAGCTCGACTATGAGCAGTTCTACAGCATGCTCCCTGAGGAGGAGGCTACGGCCATCAAGCAGGAGCTCTGCAACCAGAACGACGAGGGCGTCCAGGAGATCCGCAGCGAGGGCGACCCGATAAAGAAGAACATCGTGCTGATCACAATCGAGAGCATGAGCGCCGATTTCATGGCGACCTACGGAGACACCCGCGGAATCACTCCGTACATGGACTCGCTGGTCGGAAAGAGCCTTGTGTTCGACAATCTCTATGCGACCGGCAACAGGACCGTCCGCGGCCTTGAGGCTGTCACTCTCTGCATCCCGCCAAGCTCCGGAGAGAGCATCGTGAAGCGCCCTGACAACGGAGGTCTCTTCTCTACCGGAAGCATCCTCGAGGGGCTCGGCTACAGCCGCAAATACATCTACGGAGGCGACAGCTATTTCGACAACATGGGCACATTCTTCGGCGGCAATGGCTATGAAATCGTCGACAAGAAGACCTACGCCCAGGACGAGATCATCTTCTCGAATATCTGGGGCACATCCGACGAGGACACCTACAGGGAGGCCCTGAAACGCTTCGACGCAGACGCCGCTTCCGGCACTCCGTTCTTCGCCCATATCATGACTATCAGCAACCATCGCCCGTACACCTATCCGGAGGGCCGCATCGAGTATGACGGCAATCCGATGTCCCGCGCGGCTGCCGTGAAATACACCGACTACGCTATCGGCAAGTTCATCGAGGAGGCCAAGACTAAGCCATGGTTCGAGAACACTGTCTTCGTGATCATGGCTGACCACTGCGCATCCAGCGCCGGAAAGACCAGCCTGCCTCTGGACTGTTACCATATTCCTGCGATCATCTATGCCCCAGGCTTCATCGAGCCTCAGAGGGTTACGAAGACATGCTCGCAGATCGATGTGATGCCGACTCTGTTCAAGCTGCTGAACTTCTCTTACGACTCGAAGTTCTATGGCCAGGACATCCTGGACCCGGACTTCAAGGAGAGGGCTTTCATGGCTACGTATCAGGATCTGGGATATTTCGCCGACGGAGTGCTGACGGTGCTTTCGCCGGTGAGGATGGTGCGCCAGTTCAAGATAGAGCAGCATGACGGCTGGCAGTATGACGAGACTCTGGCCGAGGCTCCTTATGAGAAGCAGCTTATCGAGGCACAGGCCTTCTATCAGAGAGCAAACATAGATTTTTCTAAATAGGGATTTTTATGGCAAGCATGAAGACCTTGGCGAAGGATACCGCCATCTACGGTCTGAGCAGTATCATAGGACGATTTCTTAACTACCTGCTCACTCCGCTCTATACCTACAAGCTTACCGCTGCGAGCGGCGGCTTCGGAGTGATAACCAACGTATATGCCTACACGGCTTTGCTGCTGGTTATCCTGACGTATGGTATGGAGACGGC
>JAFZTP010000036.1 GCA_017618815.1 Bacteroidales bacterium
AGTCAAAGCGTCTCATGCTCAGTTTCGATGATTTCAAGCCTGTTAATGTTAGCGGTGAGATGCTTCGTGCAAAGCCTATATCCGCTCACAACGAGTTTGACAAGGCTCCTGCAGTTGCTCCTGCTCCATTCAAGGACAAATATAAGATCACCAGAGGTTCCATCGCTCTCGAAGTGCCTGCAGCCACTGTCCTCGTTCTGGAGATAGAGTAGCTGCCAACCATACAAGTACAAAAAGAGCCGGGCAATATCGCCTGGCTTTTTTTGTACTTAATGATTTCACGCATCAACTCGTCCATGTTAAAGTTTAATCGTCATAAGAGTCAATGAAGGAGATTAACTCCTTTATGTATTCTTTTGGAAATTTGAAAAAAGACATAATATGTTCGCAGTCGAATGACTTGATTCTCGTATCAGCAGAATCCTGATGTGGAATATCGCTCATCAGGGAAAACGTGTCTTTTTCTGCGATAATATATAGTATATGACATCCTTTATTGTCATATGTGGTTGCGTCATATCCTTTAGGCAGGGAGACTTCTTTCCCTTTTTCTTTTAAGCGACCAATCCATACAGACGGGTTGCAGACATATCCGTCATAAATCAAATTGACTATTTTTCGTTCGTTATTCTTTAGATACTCATTTACGATAATCGAGCCCATTGAGATTCCCATGAGCATCGGAATCTCCGACGTCTTGTCACAGACGTAATCTACCACAGCGGATAAATCTTTTACAAATTCCGTATGAAATAATTGAGAACTGATTATAGGAAAGTCATCGCTGTCTCCAAAACCTCTGTAGTCAAAAGTCCACACATCCATTCCGTTATATTGAAGATATGCGGCTAAAGTCATCCAGTCACTCATATTGCCGGCATCTGAGCAAGCAATAATAATGGGAGTCGATTCTTCGACAGGGTAGTGCCACACGTTTATAGCATATCCGTCGGATGTCTTAACTTTCAATTCTTCATAGCTTGTTCCAATGGCATCAGGTGTCCTGGAATACTCTTTCACGGGTCTTATAGCATAAGCGTTAAAGACGATAAGGATGAAAGCGATTGTGAGAATCAGTCGTGATTGTTTCATTGTATTGGATATACTAAAAGTAATGCTCAGCTGAGCTCGGAGAGCTCGAGCCAGCGTAGTTCTTTTTCGTCGAGAAGGTCGGTCAGTTCTCCGAAGCGTTCGGAAGCGGCCTGCAGTTCATCGTAGGGGAGAGTTCCGCTATTCATCTTTTCTTCGAGGGCGGCCTTCTCGGCTCCGAGAGCCTCGATATCCTTTTCCAACTGCGCGAATTCCTGCTTCTCCTTGAAGCTCATCTTCTTCTTGGCGGCGTTATCCCTCGGCTTTACGGCAGCCTGCTGGACTGCCGGCTTGGCAGAAGCCTTCTGCTCCGCCTCATAATCCTTGATGAATGTCCTGTACTCGGTATAGGAACCTATGAAATCCTTGACCACGCCGTTTCCGCAGAAGACGAACAGATGGTCCACCAGACGGTCCAGGAAATGGCGGTCGTGGGAAACTATTATAAGCGAGCCCTTGTATTCTTTCAGATATTCCTCCAGTACATTCAAAGTCACGATATCCAGATCGTTGGTAGGCTCGTCCAGAATAAGCAGGTTCGGCTGCTCCTTAAGGATGGTCAGCAGATACAGACGTCTCTTCTCACCTCCCGAAAGCTTCGAAATCTTATTGTTCAGCATGTCGTGAGGGAAGAGGAAGCGGGAGAGAAGGTGAGTGTCGTTGACGGTCTCCAGAACAGTCTGGTCCTCGTCGAAAGTCATGCCCTTCTGGTGGTAGTAACCTATCTTCAGCGACTCTCCGCGGTCGATTATTCCCGTCAGAGTTCCCGGATCCGAAGGATCCATGTTCCCGGTCAGAAGATTGATGAAGGTTGTCTTGCCCGCGCCGTTCCGGCCGACGATACCGACCCTTTCGTAGCGCTGGAAGTTATAGGTGAAGTTGTCCAGATAGCATTTGCCGCCATACCAGAAACTGAGATTCTTGCAGTTGATTATCTTGCTGCCGAGCCTTGAAGCTCCGCCCATTTCCGAAAGATCCACGCTGGAACTGCGATAGACCTGCTCGGCGCGGTCCTTAAGTTCGTAGAAGGCATCCTTACGGTATTTAGCTTTGCCGGTACGGGCACATGGAGTGCTGCGCATCCATTCCAGCTCACGCCTCAGGATATTGCGAACCTTGTCAGTCTCTGCGTTGTAGTTGTCTATGCGCTCCTGGCGCTTCTCCAGATAGTTCTCGTAGTCGCCCTTATAGATATAGACGGCCCCATGGTCCATCTCCATGACAGTATTGCAGACCCTTTCGAGGAAATAGCGGTCGTGGGTCACCATCAGCAGGGTACAGCGGGAACGCGAAAGATAGCCCTCAAGGAACTCGATGGCGTCGATGTCCAGATGGTTCGTCGGCTCGTCCATGATATAGAAATCAGCCTCGGTCGCGAGCATCTCCGTCAGAGCGACGCGCTTGACCTCGCCGCCGGATAGATTCTTCATCTGCATCCCGAAATCGGAAAGCCCGAAACTGGTCAGGAGCTGGCGGACCCGGAGCTCATGCTGGAACTGGCTGTCCTGGTCGAGACTGCGGCGGAACTCCGCAGAAGAGTTCATGATCTGGTCGAAGATTCCGGCCTCGGGATCGAAATCATACTCCTGCTCGAGAAAAGCTATCCTTATATGCCTCAGGAAGGTTATCTTTCCGCCGGAGTC
>JAFZTP010000037.1 GCA_017618815.1 Bacteroidales bacterium
GTCCTGGTCGAGACTGCGGCGGAACTCCGCAGAAGAGTTCATGATCTGGTCGAAGATTCCGGCCTCGGGATCGAAATCATACTCCTGCTCGAGAAAAGCTATCCTTATATGCCTCAGGAAGGTTATCTTTCCGCCGGAGTCGGACTTGTCCTTGCCCGCCAGAATGCGCAGCAGGGAAGTCTTGCCTGTGCCGTTGGGGGCGATAAGAGCAATCTTGTCGCCTTCGTTGATATTGAATCCGATATGTTCGAAAAGAATCTTCGGACCGTATGATTTCGAAATATTCTCTATCTGCAGGTAACTCGCCATCTCCAGCCTCTATTTGAACAGTCTGTCCACATCCTTCACCGCATCCGGCAGGGCGAACACGGCCACCCTGTCATAGGCCTCGATCTTGGTGTCTCCGACGGCGATCATGGACTCGTTTCCACGTACGATACCTCCTACGACCGCATTGTCCGGGAAGTTGAGATCCTTGAGTGGGGCGGAAGTAATCTTGCTGCCAGGGGCCACTATATATTCGAGAACTTCAGCGCTGGTACCGCCCATGTATTTGACGAAACGGACCTTGTTGCTGAGGGTCATCTTGAAAATCTTGCCCGCAGTGATCAGTTTCTTGTTGATCACGGCATCCACGCCCATGTCCTCCGCGAGCTTTATGTACTCTATGTTCTCTACCTGGGCCACAGTCCTCGCAACACCGAACTTCTTGGCGACCACGCAGGCGAGGATGTTGGCCTCGTCATTGCCGGTCACGGCCACGAATGCATCGAAATCACGTATGTTCTCTTCGAGCAGGAAGTCGGAATTACGTCCGTCGCCATTGACGACGATTACGTTGTCATCAGTCCTCTCGCTGACTTCCAGACATTTCTGGCGGTCATAGTCGATGACCTTGATGCTGTCCACCTGCTTGCTGAGAGTCCTCGCCAGAATCTCTCCGATCTGGCTGGCTCCGAGGATCATCACCTTGTCCACCTCGATGTTGCTCTTGCCGAGGAAGGTCATTATAGGGTCCAGACCTTCGCGCTTGGTGATTATGAACACGAGGTCATGGTAATGGAACTTGAAGTCAGGTTTCGGCATTATGGTGTCGTTGTCCCTGGAGACAGCGACGACCCTGAACTGGCGGTCCTCCGAAGCGAACACTGCGGCGAACTCGGCAAGTTTCATGTCTATGAGAGGGGAGTCCTCTTCAAGACGGAAAACGGCCATCTGGAGCTTTCCATGGGCGAAATCCATCGAGTCCATGGATGCGGTCCTCTTGAGGAGCTCCGCTATCTCGGCAGCGGCGATCTTCTCAGGATAGAACATCATGTCGATGCCCATCTCCGTGAAAAGGTATTTGTTTTCGTAGGAAAGGTCTTCCTCGTCGTTGATCCTGGCGCATACCTTAGGGCAGCCAAGCTTCTTTGCGAGCAGGGCGCTCACCACGTTGACATCCTGGCTTGAGGCCGGGTTGACCGCGATGAAGAGGTCAGCCTTGCCCACGCCTGCCGTCTTTAGCATTTTGATAGAAGATACCTTGCCTGCGAGGGTGACGACATTGGCCGTCATCGCCAGCTTGTTAAGCCTCGATTCATCGGAGTCGATGACGGTAATGTCATTGGCTTCGCTTGAGAGCATCTTTGCGAGGTGGGACCCTACTTGTCCGGCCCCTTCAATAACGATCTTCATAATCTGTGTAAGTTTTCAAATACCTTGTTCCCTTTGATCAGCGCCGTCCATAGGATGCTGCCGTCATATATTCCACGTATTTCCGCCTTTCCATACCATTCCTGGAGATACTTTCCCACATCTTCGGGAGTGGTCTTGCGACGCAGCGCGCGGTATTCCTTGTGGGCCTGGAATACGGCCTTGAACCAGGAGAGCTTGCCGCTTATCGCATATATCAGGGCGGACAGTCCGTCGAGAACCATTCTTTTTGCAATCATGATGCGGGCCGCACGGCAGGCCTTGTAGCCGTCTCCGGACTGAAGCCCGTATGTCTTGGCCAGGTTGTTCTCCAGCATCAGCAGGTTGTTCCTGAAGTTCAGCCTTATCTTCTGCGGAGAGTTGGCCGGCAACGTGCCGCCTCCGAGATGGAAGACCTCCGACTGCGGTACCACGCAGACACTATGGCCCGCAAGCTGCAGCCTCCAGCACAGGTCGATTTCCTCCATGTGGGCGAAGAAACGGCTGTCCAGTCCTCCGGCTTCGCGGAACAGCTTGCTGCGTATCATCAGACACGCGCCGCTGGCCCAGAACACTTCTTTCGGCTCATTGTACTGTCCATAGTCCAGTTCGACCATCTTGAGCACACGGCCGCGGCAGAAAGGATAACCCAGCCTGTCGATCATGCCCCCTGCTGCACCGGCGTACTCGAAATGGTCACGCCTCTGCCAGGAGAGCAGCTTCGGAGCGCAGGCTCCGCATTCCGGATGGTTGTCCATCCATTCCACGAGAGGTCCGAGCCACCTCTTGGTGACTTCGATGTCGGAATTGAGCAACACGAAATACTCGAAACCATCAAGCTCAGACAGGGCTTTGTTGTATCCTCCCGTGAATCCTAGATTCTCCCCGAGCTCAATCCTCCTGACCTCCGGGAACTTCTCTTTCATCATTTCCATGGAGCCGTCAGTAGAGCCGCTGTCGGCGACTATCACTTCGGCATCCTTGCCGGCGGATTCCAATACTCCCGGAAGGAACTTCTCGAGAAATTCCTTTGTATTCCAGTTGAGTATTACTACCGCAGTCTTCATCTTCTTTTATTCTTTGTCATGGCAATGGCACTCGTGGCCCTCGCCATGGTGACATTCGTGGCCCTCGCCATGCTTGCACTCGTGACCTTCCTCATGGTGGCCGTGACAGCAGCCGCCTTTTCCGTGGCAGCAGCCGGCCTCCTTAGGCAGGTACTCTCCGTGCAGGCCTTCCTTGAGTTCCTTCTCGGTGGCCTCGCGTACGGATACGACCTCTCCGGTAAAAAGCAGAGTCTTTCCTGCCATGATGTGGTTGAAATCCATGGTCACCTTATCCTCTGTGACGGCAACGATGGTTCCGACCTCCACATGTCCTGTACTGTTGTACATAGGAATCTGACGGCCGACCGTAAGCAGGTCCTCGCGGACCTTGCCGTCTATGGAGAAAGACTCCTTCGGCAGTTCCTTTACCTTTGCAAGGTCATACTCGCCGTACCCCTCTTCCGGAGTCACGGTAAACGAGAATATATCTCCCGGCTCGAGTCCCTCTACGGAAGACTCAAACTTAGGTATAAGCATATTTGTGCCCTGGATATAGTCCAGGGGATGATTCTTGGTAGCCCTGTCGACAATCTGTCCTTCTACTTCAAGGTCATAGCTGACCTCCACTACCATGTTCTTTCCTATCTTCATATCTCTTCTAAATAATTATCCACTAAAATCCACGTCCCTGAATATCAGGGTTCCTACCTGGTGGGTGTTCTTCCTCAGCGCGTCGTCGCACGCCGCTTCGAGGTTGTTCCAGAGCTCCAGCAGGTTGCCGGTTATCAGCATTTCTTTCACCGGCTTGCGGATTATGCGTCCTCCGGCAGCGCGTTTAGCCACGAAGCCCTCGACTCCATAAGAGAAATCTCCTGTCACGGAATTGCAGTTTCCACCGTTGAAACCGTTCACTTCAATCCACGTGCCATCGAAATTGGCTGTCACTTCGTCAGGTTTTCCGGCTGTAGGCACTACGCAAGCCTTTGATATGTCGTCAACTGTGGCCTTCATCCCGGTCTTGTTGGAGATGTATGTGTTTACGAAATACTTCTTCACCACACCGGCCTCGATCACCGGCCCTTCTTCCGTAGCCACTCCCTCCGAGTCGAACAGCCTTGCTCCCGAGCAGCCCTCCATATGAGGCCTGTCCATGATCGTAAGGTAATCCGGAAGTATCTTCTTGCCGAGAGTGTCGACCATGAATGAGTTCTTCTGCTGGATGGCATATCCGCCCAGGGCGGTCAGCATCGGGGTGAGGAGCCTTGACGAGCAGATGTTTGACAAAACCATCGGATAGCGCCCGCTCTTGCATGCCTTCGAGCCGATTTTTGCGACGGCCATCTTCAGGGCCTCGTCGGATACGTCCTTGTGCAGCAGGGCGAAATGGGGATTGGCATCCCATGTATTGGCGCTGAACCGGTTGCCTTTGCTGTCGGCGATGGTAACCTCGACACCGTATTCGAAGGATGTCTCGGTCTGTCGGCATCGGGTTCCTGCGGTGTCGATGATGTATATGTCAGATATCGAGTCGGAATACTCTCCCTCCTCGGAGATAACCTTGTAATCAGGATTGGCCGGCCATTTCTTGTATCTGGAGCTGTCCAGCGCAAAAGCCCTGCGCTTTGCCGGAGTCATGGACTCATAGGCCTCGATGTCGCAGAGACCGAGATTCTCTCCGCTGAGGTCCGGCCTGGCGACCCTTTCCTGCGGAGGAAGGTCCCTGAACTTGTCCTTGGCCAGCATCCTGACTGTGCCTATCGCCTTCAATATGAACTTCTCGAGAGCCTTTTCGTCCAGCCTGTTGGACGAGAACGTGCCGAACCTGCCGTCTACGAAAAGCGAGAAGGTTATCGCCCTGTCTAGGCAGTGGGTGACCTTGTCAACCCTTCCGTTGAGAATTCCGGTCATGTCCATGAGTGACTTGGTGAGGGTGATCCTGCACTTATCGGCTCCGTTGGCCGCCGCGAATGACAGGGCCTTGTCGGCTGCCTGAATCTCTTCGTATGTAAGTCTTCCTTCTGTCATCCTATTCTCCTCCGACTGTCAGATTATTGATCAACACTGTAGGTATTCCGCAGGATACAGGCGCGCTCTGCTCCTTTCCGCAGGTCCATGCGCATTCATCCACTATGGAATCATTCCCGACTGCAACTATGTCGGCAAGGGCCTTCGGACCGTTGCCGATCACGTTTATATCCTTGATCGGCATGGTCAGGCGGCCGTTCTCGATAAGATAGCCGCTCTTTACGAAGAAGGTGAAGTCTCCTTCCCCGATCTTGACCTGTCCGTTGGAGAATTCATCCACGAATATGCCTTTCCTGACTGACGCTATTATGTCCTCGGGACGGGAATTACCGCTTTCCATATAGGTCGCCCTCATCCTCGGAATAGGGGCGAACCGGAATGACTCTCTCCTGCCGTTTCCGGTAGGGGCGACCTTGAAGTGCCGGGCGCTTACGCGGTCGTGGAGAAATGAAGTGAGTATTCCGTTCTCGACCATGTATGTCCTCTGTGCCGGTACGCCTTCATCGTCGAAGTTGATCGAGCCTCTGTTGCCACGGATGGTGCCGTCGTCAACTATGCTGATGTTTTCGTCGCAGACCTTCTTGCCAAGCTTTCCGCTGAACACGGACTGCTTCTTTCGTATGAAATCAGCCTCGAATGCATGTCCCATGGCCTCATGGAGAAGGATTCCGGAAGCTCCGGCTCCCATTACCACAGGCATCTTGCCTCCTTTCGGACGACGCGCGGCGAAACGGTCGTCGAGATTGCGGACAGCCTTGTCGGCCAGTTCCGAGAGCACCTCGTCGGTAAGCATCTCCGCTCCCATGCGGTAGCTCCTGCTGACGTGGCTGCTCTGGGTTGTCTTGCCGTCGCTGAATATCACTGATACGGCGAGAGTTCCCATCGGCCTGGTCTCATATTTCAGCTCTCCGTAGATGTTGTACATCATTATGTCCGAGACCTGATCCTGCAGCACTGCGGTAATCTTTATGATCCTTGGATCGCGCTGCTGTATCATGTCCTTGAGCTTGTTCAGTATCGGAATGAATTCTGAAGCAGACGCCGTCCTCCAGTCTTTCAGGATAGGGTAGCGGTCAGCTGCAGGGTTCGGCGCGCCACGGTAGAGCCTCGGTACATAGCCCTTGCTGTCTGCGATGCTTCCGTCCGCCGGACGGTCTCCACGGGAGATGGCCGATGCCGCTTTCGCAGCCGAGAGCATGGCTGCCATGTCGGTGCTTTCGGCATATGCATATCCGGTACGCTCGCCTTTGAGGACTCGGATTCCTACGCCGTAGTCTATGTGGAAACCTCCGGATGTAACCTCTCCGTCCCTGAGCATCAGGTCGCTGTAGGAAGTGTTCTCGAAGAACAGGTCGGCATAGCTTCCGCCGGTCGCCATCGCTGTCTCAGTGATGGCGCGGAGCTGCTCTTCCGTCACTCCGAAAGTGTCCAGGTAATATTTCTTAGATTGAATCATTGTTGTTTGACAGTTCTTTGTAACGTTGTGCCTGCGCCTTGATCGCCTCGAACTTAAGGTTGTCTTTCACCACCATGTTGTTTCTCCAGCCCTGGGCGACGATCTTGAACGGGATGCGCGAGTTGTCAGCCAGGATCCATCGGTCCACTATAGGCATATAGTCTTCGAAGAAGTATCTCAGGCCGGCTATGTACCTTCTCCTGATCACATCCTCCGGAATGTTGTGGCCTCCGGCAAGCACGCGGGCTTTCACCCTTTCGATTGCAAGCTCCTGGGAGTTGAGCCAGAAGAAAAGCACGGTTACGTTATATCCGGCTTTCTGGGCATGCTGGACCATCTTAAGAAGACTTCGGGTGGCCAGGGTCGTCTCGATGGCGAAATCGGCCTTGCGGTCAAGCAGATAGCGGATCTTCAGCAGCATGTATCGGCTGGCCTGGATGCTCGCCATGTCCGGGTTGAACGGGGACAGGCCCTTCGCAAACTCGTCCGAGTTGACGAACTGCGAGCATTTCAGCATCTCTGGGAGCACTGCGTAGGAAGCGGTGGTCTTGCCTGAACCGTTGCAGCCGGATATTATGTAGATGTTAGGCATTGATGTTTTTCATTTTAGTTTCTTGCGCGTGCGTCAGTCCGTATCCGAACAGCGCGAAGTCTCCCTTGCAAGGATCTCCCGGGAATATCTCGGAGAAGACTCCCGTGATTTCTTTTACCGTCACGATGTCCTTCTGTTTCCTGGCGGTCAGCCCGAGGGCGGATGCGACATCATAGACATGGACGTCCAGCGGTATCAGCAGTTCTGCCGGGTCGGTGTCCTTCCACAGTCCAAGATCGACCTTGCCATCGTCCCTGACCATCCAGCGGCGCATCATGTTTATCTTCTTGTTCGGGGCCTTGGCGTCTTCTTTCTGGCCGAAGATACCTGTGCGTATCCCGTCTATTCCGAGATTCTCCAGACTTCCGCCGGCGAGATAATGATCCCTCAGCCTCGAGCATATCCGGGCGACTTCGCTCCATTTGACCGTCCGGTGGATGCTTTCTTCGGTATCCCGGCAGTTTCCGGCCATTACATAGTCATATGGTCTCCAGTCCATCTCGTCGAACAGGCGGGTGCAGTCGCGGACTATCATCGCCCTTCGGCCCCATGCGAAATGCGCCGCGAAGACCGCGGCTATTTCGACATCTTTTATATCAGCCTTCCCCCTGCGGTACAATTCCGCAAATCTTGTAGGGAAGGCTATGGGATCTTCATGAAAGTATGCAGGGTCGTTGTATTCGTCGGCCCAGCGTACCAGGTTCCTTGCAATATCAGCGTCCATTTAGGCTTTCGTTACCCTTTCGAGCCACTTGACCATGCCGAACATCACGCCCATGGAGATAAGGCAGAGGACGAGGAATACGCCCCAGCAGTATCCGAGAGGCATTACGTTGTACATCTTTGGACCGAGGAACAGGAAGAGGTTTCCTACAGCCGTAGCTCCGAGCCACAGTCCCTGGCAGAGTCCCTGGAGGTGCTTAGGGGCAACCTTGGAGACGAAACTCAGTCCGAGAGGGGAGATGAACAGCTCTGCTACCGTAAGGAAGAAGTAGGTGACGATGAGCACCCACGGACCAGCCTTCATGGCAGCCTGACTGTCGGATCCGAGAGCGGTGAATTCGTTTGCCGAAGGATAGCCCTGCGAGAATGAATATAGTGACAGGAACAGGTATGCCATGGCAGCGATACCCATACCGAACGCGATCTTCTTAGGAGTCGATATCTGTTTGCCGCGCTTTGCAAGCATGGCAAAGAACCACATGATCACTGGAGTCAGCACGATTACGAAGAACGGATTGACTGCCTGCCAGATTTCCGGGGCTATCTTGCTGGTGTTGACGAAATCTCTTGCGAAGAGGGACAGGGACTGTCCGTTCTGGTGGAATGAGAACCAGAAGAATATCACCACGCCGAGCACTGCGAACAGGGCATACAGGCGCTGCTTGATTTCTTTTGCCATTTCGAGTTTTTCTTCCTCGGTGTAGTTGACCGATGCGGCAGCCTCTTTCTTGCCCGGAGTAGGGAAGATTTTCTTCGTCGCCACAAAAATGAGGAAGGAGATAAGCATTGCAGCAACCGATGCGATGAATGAGTAGTGGATGCCGGTGTTGAAGTAGTTGAGGTAGTCGGAGCAGAAAGTCCCGACAGCCTCAATGTTTGCAGGGTCGAGGGTCGCGCCGGCATTTGCAGCTTCGGCGATGAGGTTGTCAGAGATGTTGCCGCTGTTTATGAAATCATGGCAGAGTCTCGGGAGCTGCGCGTTGTAGGCAAGGTTATGTACGCCGAGCCACCACTGACGGAGCAGCGGAGCTACGAACGGGGCGACAAGACCGCCGATGTTGATGAATACGTAGAATATCTGGAATCCTGAATCTCTCTTGTCTTTGGCTACCTTAAGCGCCTCTTCTCCTTCTTTTGCGGCTTCTGCTTCCATGTTGTCGTACATCTGGCCAACGATAGCCTGCAGGTTGCCCTTGAAAAGGCCGTTGCCGAAGGCTATCAGGAACAGGGCGAAGCATGTGGCTGCAAGAAGCCAGGTGTTATTGGAAGGAGTGGCCATGACAGGCACGGAAAGCATTATGTATCCGAGTGCCATCACTATCAGACCGCTCTGGATGGTGCCCTTGTAGTTGGATGTCTTGTCCGCGATGATACCGCCCACGAGGCTGAGCACGTAGATTCCGGCATAGAATACTGAATAGACTATACCGCCGGCAGTATCTGAAAGACCAAATTTTGAACAGAGAAAGAGCAGCAGGACTGCATTCATGATGTAGTACCCGAACCTTTCGCCCATGTTGCTGAGGGCGGCGGCGAGTAATCCTTTAGGATGACCTTTGA
>JAFZTP010000038.1 GCA_017618815.1 Bacteroidales bacterium
CTTGAAGGTACCGCAGAAGCTTTGAAAGTCTGGGTTGAATAGCCGATGCAACTGATTTCCACAGTAGCATCTGCGGAAGAGACATTCAGGATGTAGTCACCGTCGAGACCTGTAGAGGTTCCGTTGCTCGTGCCCTGTTCGATGACAGTGGCGCCGATCACCGGACCGGAGGCGTCGACTACTACTCCCTTAACCTGGTACCCGTTCTGGGCGGGCAGTGATGTGGTAATCATTGCTGAAAGAATGACAGCCACTACGGTTAGAATTCTTTTCATTTAGATTGTAGTTAGTTTTAATGTATATACAAAATTACTTTTTGATCAGGGATACTGCAAGGCTGCCGAGAAGAAGAAGGCCGCCGGCGACGGCGAACATCGCAGGCTGGGAGTCTCCGACAAGGGACAGCACCGTACCTCCGAGGAGGGCGGCAGCAATTTGAGGGATACATATCGTACCGTTGAACAGGCCGAGATAGGTGCCCATGCGGGAGCTGCCTTCGAGGGCGTTGGTCAACAGCGTGAACGGAAGCGCGAGCATCGCGGCCCAGGCGGCTCCGATCAGGAAATACGAGACGAACAGTACATAAGGGTCATGCACGAACATCACTGATGCGAAACCGACGGCTCCGATCAGTAGGCTGACCACATAGGCAGTCTTGAGATTGCGGAATCTCGGAATCACCAGAGCCCAGAGAATCGAGCCCACGGCCTGGACGGCGAACACTATGCCCACCCAGTTGCCTGCAGCCTGATATTCGGCTGTAGCGGCATAGCCGGAGGCATTCGTATCCACGCCCCAGCAGTTGGCGGCGATGGCTCCGTTGCTGTAATTCCACATGTAAAGGAATGCTGACCAGCAGAAGAACTGTACGAGGCCGACAGTCCAGAAGGTCTTCGGCGCTTTCAGAAGCAGCTTGAACATGTTGGAGCTTTCCTTCTTTCCGGAAGTCTTCTCCAGGTCGATTCCATGAAACTCGGCATATTCCTTCGGAGGCATCTCCTTCACCTTGGTGACGGTGTAGACCACGCAGCCGATAAGCAGGGCTGCGCAGATATAGAAGGAATAGATGACAGTGTCAGGTACTACTCCGGCCTCAGCCTGGTTGCTGACTCCGAAGAAAGCGAGAGCAAACGGGAATACATAGCCCACGAGGCTTCCTGCGTTGCAGAGGAAGCTCTGGATGGAATAAGCCTTGGCTTTCTGGCGCTCATTCACGAGATCGCCGACCATCATCTTGAAAGGCTGCATCCCTATATTAAGAGAGGTGTCGAGAAGCATGAGGCACAGCGCGCCGAGGGCGAGAGACGCCGCTACGGTCTTGAGGCCGAGGCTTCCGGCATTCGGGAAGAAGCACATAACTACTACTGCGATTATGGCTCCGAAAAGCAAATATGGGATTCTGCGCCCGAAACGGTTCCAGGTCCTGTCACTCATTGCGCCGATGATCGGCTGGACGAGAAGGCCCATAAGAGGAGGAAGGATCCAGAAGTAACTCAGGCTGTGCGGATCGGCTCCCAGAGTCGCGAATATGCGGCTGTTGGAGTTGTTCTGCAGGGCATAGGCTGTCTGCACTCCGAAGAAACCGAAGCTCAGATTCCACATCTGCCAGAAGGTTAAATCTCTTTTATGATTCATTAATATGAATAGCGTTATTAACTGATGAATAGTGCACAAAAGTAGTATTTAACGTTTTATACGCAAAAAATAAAAGACGAACTGAAAGGTTTTAATGATGAATGGTAAATATTTGCTGATGAATTTTATTATATTAGCAGTTGAAAACACGACAGCTATGAGAAATCTCAGCAATGCATGGATAATACACGGATTCGCGCTGCTCCATGCAATGACCACTACCGCATGTCTGGGAGTCGGAATCAACGACACGATCTTCCTGACAATGCTCACCATGGCCATGACTGTCATCATCTGCGTCAGGGAAAAGCTGTCTGTCGAATTCACTGCGATTAGCATAATCCTCGTCAACATAATCGGCTACCTTCTGGGCATGGCCGCAGCCATGCTGTTCCTGCCGGTATTCAGCAATCCGATGACGGCCCGGGTGGTATCCACGATCATCACCACCGAGCTCATGGGATGGTCCATCACCATGTTCATCCGGGTATTCGGGACGACCAGCAACGACGGATCCAGAATCAGCGCGAAGCATCTCAGATGGATACTGACTGCCGTGGGAGCCGTCCTCGTCGCCAGGCTTCTCTTCGCCGGCTTCGCCCGCACGCATCTCTTCAACGGGGCGTCCGTGCTGGACGTCACATGGATTTTCATCTCGAATCCGGTTCCGCTGATGATCATGATATTCGCGACCCTGCTGTATGTGCGTACGCGTAAGAAACTGCCGGGAAAACGAGGCGTTGCCAAGACGTCCGTCGTAGTCACCGGAGCCTTCGTGCTGTGCGTGATGTGCACGCTGATGGCCGGGTTCGGACTGCCGCTGAAGTTTGACGGCCCCTTCACCACCAGGCATTTCCTGGAACTACTGATAGTCGCCATCATCTGCGAAATTGCCATTTTCTCGATCATCTACATGGTCGATTCAGCCCAGAACGCCAGGAAATCCATGGTCAAGGAAAGGGACAGGGCGAACCTTGCGAAATTCGAATACCTCAACCTCAAGCGACAGGTAAACCCGCATTTCCTGTTCAATTCCCTGAACATACTGGACTGCCTCATCGCCGAGGGAAAGAATGATGAAGCACGAGACTTCGTTCGGAAGCTCTCCAGGCTGTACCGCTACATGCTCCGAAACGAGAATGAGCCGCTGGTGACCCTGAGCGAAGAGATGGAATATGTGGAGATGTATGTGGAATTGCTGAAACTGCGCTTCGGGGACGGGCTGGTAGTGGACTATGATATCCGCGACGAGGACAGGAACCGGTACATCGTCAAGTATTCCGTGCAGATGCTGCTCGAGAATGCCAACAAGCACAACAGCGTCTCAGCGTCCGACCCGCTGAAGGTCACCATCCGTACCGACGGCAGCAAGATCATCGTGACCAACAACAAGATACCGAAGATAACCGAGCCGGAATCCACAGGACTTGGTTTGAAATACATAAGACAAAATTATCTTGACCGCGGAGGAAAAGACATTCTCATCGAGGACACCGATGAATACTACCGCGTATCACTTCCATTGTTATGAAAGTTTTTATAATCGAAGATGAACTCATGGCCCAGGCAACTCTGGCCAGGACACTAAAGACTAATTTCCCTGATCTTGAGATAGTAGGGACGGCCCAGTCCGTCCGCGAATCGGTAGCATGGCTGAAAGAGAACAAGCCGGATATCATATTCATGGATGTCGAGCTCTCCGACGGCAAATGCTTCGAGATCTTCCGCAAAGTCGAAATAACGTCAAAAGTAATAATGACCACAGCCTACGACAGCTATGCCGTGAAGGCTTTCGAGGTCAACTCCATAGATTACCTGCTCAAGCCAGTGGAGCTCAACTCGCTCCAAAGGGCAATCGCACGATGCAGGCAGGACGAAGTCTCCAACGACGTCAACAAGATACTCGGAGCGCTCACCTCCCGCCCGGAGCACCAGTGGAAAGAGCGTTTCCTCGTCCAGCTGAACGACCGCATCGTTCCGGTCAAGACGGCGGACGTGGCATATTTCTTCTCCGAGGACAAGGACAACCATGTAGTCACCAGAGACGGGACGTTCTATGTGATAGACGGCACCCTCGACTCAATCATGGCCGAGCTTGATCCAGAAGAATTCTTCAAGATTTCCAGAAGCTGCATAGTAGCCAAGGACGTGGTCGAGAGCGTGACCAAGCTTATCGGGGGCAGGCTCCGCATCTCCGTCAGCGGCTCAGTACGCTCAAATGCAATGCGCCGGCCCGAACCTGACCTCACAGTGTCACGCGCCCGGACCGACGATTTCCTTGAATGGCTTGAGAAATAGCCTATATATTGCGGCTTGCGCCCCGTATCATTCCCTTGAGATTGCCGTTCAGCTCTGACTGGGAGAGAAGATCTTCCAGAGTCAGGTGCATCCTGTATCTCCAGTAGTAGCGAGGGATTGCAGGCACGTTGATCCTCTCATCCTCAGGGTTGCCCGGATAGCGGACGTTGCCGTCTATCGAGATCCAGTCCTGCAGAGGCAGGATGCAGAGCATTGCCGGAGACTTGAGGTGCTGGTCTATGATCTTTGCGCATACCCATGGCTCGCAGAACCAAGGCATGTCACCGGAACCGTGGAGCATATTGTGCCAGAAGCGGGATGACACTCCCCTGTCCTCTTCCCACCAAGCCCTGAGGGTATTGGTGTCGTGGGTACCCGTAGCGCATACGCAGTAGTACGGATAGCGGTCAGGATTGGCGAACTCATCCTTCGGAGACTTAGGCATCCTCTGAATCTCGAGAGAAAGAATTCCGAGAGTCTCCATGACCTCTGGCACGCAGTCAGGGATCATTCCGAGATCCTCGCCGCAGGTGAGCATGCCCGTGGATTCCACGAGAGAAGGAAGCTTCATCATTGCGGAATCCTTCCAGAATGCATTATGCCTGCGATAGAAGAAATCATCGTAGAGGTCGTTGAAGTTGCGCTTCTGCCATTCGTCCATTCCGTTGTACCAGGTCGTGTTCTGGCCGGAGATACGCGGGTGGTAGAAACCTTTCTTGCGCGGATCCTCCAGGAACAGCACGTCCGTCTCGTCCCCGTTGCATGAAGTCACATACCTGCCGTCGGAGATGTCGAATCCTCTCGAACGGAGTTCGTCGGCCGAGTATGGGAGGGCCGGGCTGAAATGGCCCATGAGACCACTCTTGTATGGAACCGGAATCTCCCAGATACGGAAGAAACCGAGGATATGGTCAATCCTGAAAGCATCGAAGTAGCAGCTCATCTTCTTCATGCGCATCTTCCACCATGCGAAGCCGTCCTCTGCCATCTTCTCCCAGTTGTATGTCGGGAAGCCCCAGTTCTGGCCGTCGACGGAGAAAGCGTCAGGCGGAGCGCCGGCCTGTGAATCCAGATGGTACAGCTGAGGATAAGCCCAGGCGTCCACGCTGGTCCGGCTGATTCCGATAGGAAGGTCGCCCTTCAAGGCGACGCCCTTCGAATGGGCATAGGCGACAGCGTCCTTGAGCTGCGCATCAGCCCAGTATTGTTCGTAGTAATGGAAGTCAACCTCGCTGCGATGCGCGGCCGCATATTCGGCGACCTTCTTTGCAGAGAAGCTGGACATCTTGCCCCATTTCGAGAAGTCCACGGTTCCGAATTCGTCCCTGAGGCAGCAGAACACGGAGTACGGGAGAAGCCAGGTCTCGTTGGCGGCGACGAAATTCTTGTAGTCGTCAGACGCCATGACCTTGTCTCCCACCGAAGAGAAGGCTTTCCTGAGCAGGCGTGTCTTCTCGTCGTTGACTTTCTCGTAGTCGATCTTGTCAAGCGAGTTCAGCTTGTCGCGCAGCTCCCTGTAGGCCTTGTCATTGCGGACACCGGCGTCCGGGAGATGGATGAACTGAGGATGCAGGGCAAATGTGGAGTTGGCATTGTATGGATATGAATCCTGCCATGTCCCCGTCATCTTGGTATCATTAACCGGGAGCAGCTGGATTACGCTCTGACCTGTCGCAGCGGCCCAGTCCACGAGTTTCTTGATATCATGGAACTCGCCGACGCCGAAGCTGTCCTCGCTCCTGAGAGCGAATACAGGCACGGCGACGCCTGCTCCCCTCCACGGCATCGTAGGGAAGGTCGGCACGAAGTCGGCTGCAATCACATGCTCTCCCTCCTTTGGAAGGGCCGAGAAATGCCTGTTGTCGCCGGTCTCCCACATGATCGGGTCAAGAGTCTTCTTGTCCACGATCAGGAACTTGTACTCGAAGGATTCCTGGGTACGGAGGGTGATCTTCCAGTAAGGGAACTCACTGTCGTCGAGCACCAGGATCTTCTTCCATGAGTCGAAGATCTTGCAGCTTCCGGTCATGGCGACGGCCTGCGAAGGCCTGATTTCGGCTGAAGGGAAGATGAATGTCACATTTCCCTTTGCGACCGGCTTGACCGGCTTGTGGGGCTCGCGCTTGAATATGACGTCCTTGAACATGGTGGACCAGAACGGAGCATTGCCCGGCCTGTCCAGCCAGCGGTCAAGGATGGTGACTACTTTTGACGAAGTTTCAAGTTTGTGCGAAGCGAATTCCCTGCGTATGCAGTGGTCTCCGTTCCACACCTCGTAGGTATAGGCTGATATTGGCTTTACATCATCCAGTTCGACCTGCCACATGCCGGAAGAGACATATCGCATGTCATACCTGTCCTTCCCGACGACGAGCACCAGACGCTCCCCCCAGGAAGTATTGTAATCTATGCTGAACCTGATTCTCATATTATTGATCATTAGTCTTGTACAACTTTCTTTTTCATGTATTTCCATCCATAGACCGGAAGCAGGAACGACGCCAGGCAGGCAGCCATCCAGAAATATGAAACCGGTCCGAAATCCCAGGCTCCGGATGCATCCTGACGGATCATGAATCCGCTGACCACATCCTGGATTCCTGCGGCCACATAGCTGGAGATGCCCACGATGCCGAGGGCAGAGCCTGTAGCCTTTCGAGGCACGATGTCGAGGGCCATAAGGCCGGCGACTATGCAGAATACGACTCCGATCGAGATGCTGAACATGGAGACGTATATTATGTTCATCACGGCGCTGCCCTCAGTGAAGAGGAAGAGTCCGAGCGAAGCCAGGCAGACCACTCCGGAGAGTATCACGGGACTTACCCTGTTGCCTTTGAAAAGCTTGTCGGACAGCCATCCTGCGCACACAGTCCCGGCAATTCCGAATATCTCGGAGAAGGCGATGATATCGGACGCGGCGATATCAGAGAAATCCTTGGACTTCTGTAGGAAGAGCACTCCCCAGCCGCTGACTGCATACTGCGTGATGTAGACGAATGCGCTGGAAAGGGCGATGACCCAGATTCCTGGATTCTTGAACACATATTTCTGTAGCACCTTTGTCGGCATCGAGTCCGTCTTCTCGCGAGTCTCGCCGGTGAGTTCCTGGATTGACGGCAGACCCTTGCTTTCAGGAGTGTCCGATACGGTGATGAACACCAGCGCCGATCCTGCGAGCCCGACTACTCCTGCGAACAGGAAGCCATATTGCCAGCCGAACCATCCGACGACTATGCCTATAAGCCAGAAGGACAGCGACTTGCCCAGATACGGAGTCGCGCTGAATATGCTGTACCATGTACCTCTTTCCTTGAGCGGGAACCAGCGGGAAAGGCTTATCACTCCCGGAGGCGCTCCCATCGACTGCATCCAGCCGTTGATTCCCCAGAGTACGGAGAACACGACCATCACCAGGAACGGAGAAGAACCCAGGAAGCCCATGGCGAAACCGAGGGCTCCGATGAGTATGTTTGCCAAGGCTGACACGAGCAGGCCGATGGCCATGAATCTGCGGATATTGCAGTAGTCTGCGATGAAACCGTTGACGAACTTGCCGACGGCATAGACGAAGAGGAGGGCTGAGCCGATGATACCGAGCTGGGCCGTGGAGAGAATTCCATCGTCTATGAGGGGCTGCTTGACAATGCTCAGGGCCATCCTGCAGACGTAGAAGAAACTGTATGCGACCGTCACTCCCCAAAAAGTCTGGGTCCTCAGCTTCTTGTATGTAGAATCCACCTCTTCCTGCGGGACCCTCTCTGCCGAAGGTTTCGAAATCCTGAAATATCTGTAGAATCCGTTAATCATAATCAGTCAAAAGGTTCCGTCAGTATGCTTCGTCTGTAGTTCAGGGTCAGATATATGGCCCTCACGGCAAGATGGGCGAAGTAAGCCAGCATCAGTATGTGGACAGCGCCGAACGCATCCGGGCGGAAAATATTTACAAATATAAACCAAACCGAGTAAAATCCAACAACTGCCCATAAAGAAGAATCCCTGAGGGCCTTTGAGGAAGTGGCACCCACGAAGATGCCGTCCCAGGTAAAGGTCACGCATCCGATAAGCGGCATAGGGAGCAGCCAGATGAAGAATTTTCGGCAGGCATCGACCACTTCGGCATCGGATGTCAGCAGCCTGACTATAGGAGTGCCGCCGACATAGTAGATCAATATGAAGAACAGGCCTATGCCCATGCTCCAGATGAACGTCTGGCGCACCGTGAGCCTGGTATTGGGTTTGTCCTGCATTCCGATGAACTTGCCGGTAAGAGCTTCTCCGGCATAGGCGAAGCCGTCTGTAAAGAATGAGAACAGCATCAGCAGCTTCATCAGTATCGCCCCGGTAGCGAGCATCAGGTCGCCGTATTTCGCGGATATCACCGTAAATCCGATATAGACTATCAACATTCCGACGGAACGGAGGAAGAGGTCAGAGTTCATGGTGACGAACTTTCTGAGTTCCTTGCCTCTGAACGCCGCTTCCAGTTCTATTAACCTGACTTCATGGAACACCGACGGCGCATATTTCACTGCCACGACGCAGATCGCGAAAGTCAGTCCGCTGTATTGGGCTATGAGCGTACCCCAGGCGATTCCCTCGAAGCCGATGCCGTCGAATCCCGGGATTCCGGTCCCGAGCGAGAGCACTATGCTCATCACTATGTTCACCAGATTGACTATGAGGTCCGTGAACATTGAGCTCACGGTATCCTGCATCCCGATGAACCAGCCCTTGAAAGCCATCATGCTGAGAGTCGCAGGAGCGGCCCAGATACGGATCATGAAATACTTTGAGGCGAGTTCCCTGACCGGTTCGGAGCAGTCCACGAAAGCGAATACCAGTTTCATGAACGGCCACTGGAGCAGTATCATCAGGAAGGCGATCCCCCAGGCGAAGCCGACTCCCCTGAAGAGAGTCTCGGCACAGTAGTGACGGTCGCCGCGGCCATAGGCCTGGGCGGTAAGTCCGCCGGTACCTACGCGCAGGAAACCGAAATTCCAATAGAGAAGGTCGAAGAGCATCGCTCCTATCGAGATGCCGCCTATCAGAGTGGCGGCAGAACCGGACAGATGACCGGCCACAGCCATGTCCACCATACCGACCAGCGGCACGGTAATGTTGGCCAGAATGCTCGGGAGGGCCAGTTTCAGTATGTCTCTGTCGATCGGGCGCATCTACCTGAATTTAGAGTCCTCTTCAAGCATGCCGAGATAGGAATTGTATCTCTCGGCACTGATCAGACCATCTTCTACGGCCTGCTTGACTGCACACCCCGGTTCGTGGGTATGGGTGCAAGGGGTGAACCGGCAGTCCTGCGCCGCCTTGAGCATCTCCGGGAAATACAGGCCTATCTCTTCTTTCTTGAGGGAGACGAGGCCGAAGCCTCTGATGCCCGGAGTGTCAATGATATACGAGCCGCCTTCCGTGCGGTACATCTCATATAGCGAGGTGGTATGCTTTCCCTGTAGATGGGCTGTGGATATCCTGCCGACCTTTGCATCCAGCGAAGGGTCTATGGCATTTACGAGGCTGGACTTGCCGACTCCCGATTCTCCGGAGAACAGGCAGACCTTGCCCTTGCAGTCCTCCCGGAGGGTGTCGATGCCCTCGCCTGTCTTGACGGAGGTCTCGATGACCCTGTATCCCGCCCCTTCATAGATCCGGTGGAAGTCCTCGACATACTCGGCGGCTTCCTCCCGATAGAGGTCCACTTTGTTCATGACTATAGTGACCGGCACTCCATAGACCTCGCATGAGACCAGAATCCTGTCGAGGAACGGCAGCTTGATCTCAGGGAAATAGAGGGAAACTATGATATACGCCATGTCGATGTTGGCGGCGATCACATGGGACTGGCGGGAGAGGTTGGTAGATTTGCGGACCAGCCAGTTCTTCCTGTCGAGCACCTCCGAGATGGTCGCAGGATGCATCAGGTCCACCGTCCCGTCCTCAGGGACTTCATATATCACCCTGTCCCCCACGGCTACCGGATTGGTGGAATCGCTGTTCTTGAGCCTTACCTTGCCCTTCAGCACGGCAGGAAACGGATTCCATTCCGGGAGCTCCGACAGCATGAAATGGCTGCCGGCATTCTTTACTACTGTTGCCTGTCCCTTTGTCATGATACTATCAAAAACACCTAGCGAATATAAGGATAATAAATCAAATATTAGTTATATTTGTGTTCGACACTAAAAATCATAAGGATGATAAACGAAGCCCATGTCGAAGCCGCCCTCAAGGAGCTGTTCGACAACATCGAATTCACGGACGAGCCAGCCCGACTCTACGACCCGTTACGTTTCATGATTTCAATTGGAGGCAAGAGGCTGCGTCCGCGTCTCTGCCTTACGACATATGCCCTCTACAAAGACAGCTTCGACGAGTCGGTTCTCCAGCCGGCTGCCGGACTCGAAGTGTTCCACAGCTTCACCCTCATCCATGACGATATCATGGACAAGTCCCCTGTCCGCCGCGGCATGCCTACGGTATGGACGAAATGGGGCGAGGACGGAGCCATACTTTCCGGCGACGTAATGTGCATCGACAGCTACAAGAGAGTCGCCAAGGCCCCTGCAAAGGTGCTCGGAAAGGTTCTCGAGCTGTTTTCGACCACCGCTTCGCAGGTCTGCGACGGCCAGCAGCTGGACATGGATTTCGAGAAGGAGCCTCAGGTCAGGATGGAGGACTACATCAACATGATAGGTCTCAAGACCGGAGTGCTGATCGCCTGCTCCGCAAAGATGGGCGCGATGATTGCCGGCGCATCCGAGGAAGATTGCGAAAACCTCTACAACTTCGGCTACAACCTCGGCCTTGCCTTCCAGATCGCAGATGATTATCTGGACGCATTCGGGGACGCCAAGGTGTTCGGCAAGCCTATCGGCGGAGACATCGTCAACAACAAGAAATGCTGGCTGACCACTCATGCCCTCGAGAAGGCTGACGACAAGATCCGCCAGAAGTTGCTCGACGCCATGGACCTTCCTGTCGAGACCACGGACCAGAAGCCCAAGAAGATTACTTTGTTCAAGGATGTCTATCAGAAGCTTCACGTGGACGAGGATGCCAAGTATGAGATCCTGCGCCTTACGGGAGAGGCTCTGTCATATGCATCGAAAGTCTGCACCGGCGTGCGCTACGAAATGCTCAGGCGCTTCGCCGACAAACTCATCGGCCGCACGAAATAATCCACACAAAAAGAGCTGGCATACGGTCACAGGACTGTTTGCCAGCTCTTTTTGTGTTATGAAGCCGAAACTTAGATAAGCGGCTCGGCAGTCATCTCTGCAGGCTGAGGGATACCCATCAGCTTGAGGATGGTAGGCGCGACATTGCAGAGTGCGCCATCCTTCACAGTCTTGACATCGTCGCCAGCATTGATCACGATGAACGGAACAATGTTGAGAGAATGGGCAGTGTTAGGAGTACCGTCAGGATTTACTGCATAGTCAGCATTTCCGTGGTCAGCAGTAAGCAGGACAGCATAGCCATGCTCCTTGGCTGCAGTAACGACTTTCTCCACCATCTTGTCAATGCATGCGACAGCCCTCTCGATAGCAGTATAGACTCCTGTATGGCCGACCATGTCACCGTTGGCAAAGTTAAGGATGATCATATCCTCTTTCTCAGTCTTGATGACATCGATAAGCTTCTCGGCAACCTCAGGAGCGCTCATCTCTGGGAGAAGGTCATATGTAGGCACCTTCGGAGAATTCACGAGGATACGGTCCTCATTCTCGAACTGAAGCTCGCGGCCACCGTTGAAGAAGAATGTAACATGAGCATACTTCTCAGTCTCGGCAATACGGAGCTGACGTTTTCCAGCCTTTGAGACAGTCTCGCCAAGAGTGTTGTTTACAAGCTCCTTGTCGAAGAGAATGTGGACTCCGGTGAAGTTTGCATCGTATGGAGTAAGGCAGCAGTAGTAGAGCGGGAGAGTCTTCATGCCCTCTTCCGGCATGTCCTTCTGAGTGAGGACGGTGGTGAGCTCGCGCGCACGGTCGTTGCGGAAGTTGTAGAAAATGATCGCATCACCCTCCTCAACCTTTGCGAGAGGAGCGCCAGCGGCGTCAGTGATGACGATAGGCTTTACGAACTCGTCGGTAACGTCAGCGTCATATGAAGCCTGGATACCGTCGATTGCAGAAGTGAACTTCTCGCCCTTGCCATCCACGAGAAGGTCATAGGCCTCCTTCACGCGATTCCATCTCTTGTCACGGTCCATGGCATAGAAACGGCCGATAACGCTCGCGATCTTTCCGGTGGTCTCAGCCATCTTTGACTCAAGTTCCTCAAGGAAGCCCTTTCCGCTGCGAGGGTCGGTATCACGACCGTCCATGAATGCATGTACATAAACCTTATCGAGACCCTGCTCGTTTGCTACGCGCAGGAATTCATACACGTGGGTGAGGGAGCTGTGCACACCGCCATGGGAAGTAAGGCCCATGAGGTGGAGCTTCTTGCCGCTCTGCTTCACATAATCGAAAACAGCCTTGATCTCGGCATTCTCGAGGAACTTATGGTCCCTGCAAGCCATGTTGATCTTAACGAGGTCCTGGTAAACCACCCTTCCGGCACCGAGGTTGGTATGGCCCACTTCGGAGTTACCCATCTGGCCCTCAGGCAGGCCGACATACTCGCCGCAAGCCTGGAGGTGGCTCATTGGATAATTCGCTCTCAGGGAATCAATGTAAGGGGTTCCTTGGGACCAGATAGCATTGGAGTAGTCATGACGACCTTCGCCCCAGCCATCGAGAATCATGAGTAAAACTTTTCTATTCATATCTATAATGATTAATTAACTAATTATTCGTACCTTTGCGGTAGGACAAATCCGAATCTGCAAAGATACACAATTATTCGGATATCTTAAATTAAAGACTATGAACAAAAGACGTAAAAGCGGCAAGAGCACAAACGAAAGAAAAGGAAGAGGCGGAAACCACTCTAAAAAAGGTCCGGCAAAGAAGACATTACTTGAAGTAGAAGGAGTTCTGCGGATGGGACGCGACGGAAGCGCATTCCTGATGGCAGAAGGAAGGGAAGACGATATATATATCAGATCATCCAAGACCAGGGGCGCACTCAACGGCGACACAGTCAAGGTCGCAGTCAAGAAAAAAGCCACGGCTCCGGGCAAGCACGCCGAAGGAGAAGTAATCGCGGTACTTGAGCGCTCCACAAAGCCGTTCATCGGCGTTCTCCACATCGTAGGCAATCAGGCATGGGTACTCATGCAGAGCAAGTTCATGCCATACGACATCTCAATCGAAGTCAAAGACAAGGACGACAGAAGCGTCATCGGCTCGCTGCGCCATACCGGCTCGAACGAATTTACCGTGACAGGAGTCTATGAGACAGTGGACGGCAAGAAGAGAGAACTCTCCGCACATCTCGGAATGAAGGTGGCTGCGGTAGTCGACGAATGGCCACGCGGCGCAAGCAACCCGATCGGACACCTCGTGGACGTACTCGGAGAGCTCGGAGAAAATGACACCGAGATGCATGCCATCCTCGCCGAATACGGCCTTCCTTACAGGTTCGAGCCGGAAGTCGAGAACGCAGCCGACAAGATCTCGGAGGAGATTACCGCCGAGGACCTGAAAGCCAGGAAAGATTTCCGCAATACATTGACATTTACCATCGACCCTGCCGACGCCAAGGACTTCGACGACGCCCTGTCGTTCAAGAAGCTCGACAACGGCAACTATGAGGTCGGAGTACATATCGCCGACGTATCCCACTACGTAACTCCGGGCACCCCCGTGGACAAGGAAGCCCAGTCAAGGGGGACTTCGGTATATCTCGTGGACAGGACCGTCCCTATGCTCCCGGAGAAGCTCTGCAACAAGCTCTGCTCCCTCCGCCCGAACGAAGAGAAACTGACATTCTCCGCAGTCTTCGAGATCAGCCCTTCAGGAAAGGTATTCAACCAGTGGATCGGACGTACGGTCATCAACTCCGACCACCGTTTCAACTATGACGAAGCCCAGGACGTGATCGAAGGCAAGGAGAGCCCTGTCTCACAGGAGCTCAAGGACGCCATCAAGATCCTCTGGGACCTCGCATCCATTTTCCGCAAGCGCCGCTTCGCCTCCGGAGCCATCAGCTTCGAGAGACCTGAGATGAAAGTCGACGTGGACGAGAACGGCAAGCCAATCGGCGTCCACCAGCATATTTCCAAGGAGGCCAACTGGCTTATCGAGGAGTTCATGCTCCTTGCCAACCGCTCCGTGGCCGAATTCATTGCCACCTGCGGAAAGATGGACGGAAAAGCGCGCAAGAATGCCAAGACCTTCGTATATCGTATCCATGACGAACCTAACCTCGAGAAGCTGCAGGGACTCCGCCGCTTCGCCGGGAACTTCGGATACAAGACTACGGTAGGAGAAGGCGGCGGCGACCAGATAGCCCGCGACCTCAACGGCCTGCTCGGCGAAGCCAAGGACAAGCCGGAATTCATGGCGCTCGAGATGATCGCCCTGCGTTCAATGGCCAAGGCATGCTACAGCACCGACAACATCGGCCACTATGGTCTTGCATTCCGGTTCTATACGCACTTCACCTCCCCGATCCGCCGTTATCCGGACACGATGGTCCACAGACTTCTGGCCATGTATCTCAACGGCGCTGACTCCCAGAACAAGGACTACTACGAGCAGCAGTGCGTCCATGCTTCCGAGCGCGAGGTCATCGCAGCCAACGCGGAGCGCGACAGCATCAAATACAAGCTTGTCGAGTTCATGCAGGACAAGATCGACCAGGAATTCGACGGCAACATCTCCGGCCTGACCGACTGGGGCATGTACGTCGAGATCGACCCTACCAAGATCGAGGGCATGGTTCCGCTCAGGGACATCAAGTCCGACTTCTTCGAGTTCGACGAGGACAACTACTGCCTCCGCGGCCGTCGCACCAGAAAGGTCTACAGGCTCGGCGACCCTGTAAGGATCAGGGTAAAGGCCACCAACCTGGAGCAGAGGCTGCTTGACTATGAACTCATAGAATCAGAGATCGAGAACGCTCCGGCTCCGGAATCCCGCAAGAAGCGCGGTACGGACAAACGCAGTTCCGACAAGCGCAGCTCGTCAAAGAAGCCGGCCAAGACTTCAAAGCCGTCTAAGACCCGTAAATCTCGTTAAGGACATCCAGAGAACGGATGTTCAGCGAGGTTTCTCCATGGAACTCCAGATATCGGATTATTATCTCGCACAGCCTTGTGCGGGTCGAACCTGTCATCGGTATCAGCATGGCCTCCGAGAAAGAGGAACTGATGAATTTGCGGATCTCCGAATAATAGCCGTCAGCGAAAGGAGCCAGGTCGTCATATGACGGGCTGAAACCCATGGCAACCGCCAGCTCCAGCAGGAACCATATATGGAAATTGCTGAAATCGCTTTCCAGAGCATCCAGAGTAAGTATCTGTCTGACACACCACTCATAGAGTCCGTCCTCCCTGCCCTCTTCCTTGAGAATCCGGAACAGGACTTCGCTCATGAACATGGCGATGGAATTCTTGTACATGTCACCGCGCAGCCTGAACAGAGGCTCGCAGGACGAGAAGCCATGAGCCGTCCATAGCGTCGCCTTGGGATTCTCCACCACGTCGGCCTCCAGTATTGCAAGAGGCAGGAACATGGACATGGGAGTCTTCTTCCCGATACGGACCAGGAAACTCCTCCGCCCGTACTCCTTGCTGAGAGTGTGGAGCACTATGGAACTTTCGCCGAACCGGGTATGGTTCAGGACTATCAGCTCAGTGTTTACAGTCATCTGTTCTTGAGGAATTCCGCCATGGCTCGCATTGCCTTGCCACGGTGGGAAATGTCATTCTTTTCTTTGTCGGACAGCATGGCAAGGGTCAAGCCCTCCGTATTCGGGCCGGATGCGGTGCGTTCGGGTATGAACACCGGATCATAGCCGAAACCTCGTCCGCCTGACTTGGAGAGGGCGATATGTCCCTCGAGCACTCCGTCGAAGAAGAAGGTCTCGCCGCCGATGATCAGAGTCACGGATGTGCGGAATCTGGCAGTCCTGTCGGTCCTGCCTTCAAGCTCCGAGAGAAGCCGGTCCATGTTGGCGTCGGGATCCTTCGATTCGCCGGCATATCTGGCGGTATGGACGCCGGGCGCTCCTCCGAGGGCATCGACTTCCAGCCCGGTGTCGTCCGCGAAACAGTCGCAGCCGGTATGGTCATAAATATACTTGGCCTTGATAAGCGAATTGGCCTGCAGGGTGTCTCCCGTCTCCGGGATGTCCTCCAGCAGGCCTATCTGGGCGGGAGTGACGAGTTCGAAACCCTCTCCAAGGATTCCCTGAGCCTCGCGCAGCTTCCCCATATTGCCAGTGGCGAATACTATCTTCATCTGCATAGGAATTAACTATGCAAATTTATCAATAATATCCGACACTAGCTCTACTAAAATGAATACCCTACTCTCAAGTACAGGTTTCTATTGGCAGCATCTTCAAATATATATCCCGTAGAAATCCGGAGATGATTGAACAGTTGCAGCGTAACGCGCGGCATATAACATATATAACTACCTTCGTATGAAGAATAATAGCATCCGATTTCATCACCCCGTTCAAGACTGGCATCTTTGTCAAAAGAGGCAACGCCAAAACCAAAACCAGCAAATAACTTTACATCCCTCTTGTGAAAAAAGCCATAATCAGAGACAATCATGATATTATTGCTAAAATAATTCAAGGTCTCACGCCCAGAAGATCTCGAAAAAATCTGGACAGAGCCATTTAATCCGATGCTTAATGGCATTGCTTTTAGATTATATCTCACTTCTGCATATCCAGAAGCACCAGGATGAACCCTCTCTGAGATCATCTTATCAAAAGAATACAATAATCCAGCACCGACTTCAAAATTCAAAGTACGGCTACGAACATACTGCTGCCCACGACACAACGTGGAAATAGAAATTAAGCAGAATAATAACAGTAACACCTTTTTCATATTTCAGTAAGATTAAAACTACTCCTTGTATATAGTCATGGCACCTATTTTCCCATCATAACGAACAGCAGACCTTACTTCCCCGCGTTTAAGCTTTATATTTGGAAGTGCATAAGTCCCTTTCGCAATAGCTTTTGCCCATTCTAGCCATTTAGTCGGAAGGTTTAGTAAATTATCGAGAGATATACCTATAGAGAAATCCTTATCAAAGAGTGCTTCACAATACTCTTTGTTTGTTACAGACTTTCCACCTGGTGTATGTATCAGATACAACGATGTAGGACCAGCCAAAAGAATTTTATCAACTCCGGAAACGTCTGTTTTAGTTTTATTCTTTACCGTATTGAAAACATATTTAATTCCCTGCTGGAACAACGAATTAATTTGTGCTTGAGTAAAATTCATGCCAAATACATATGCGACAGTCTCATTCTTATCGAAATAAACGTTGTATTCATCTCTAATTACTGTAGTAGGGGCCGCATTGGGTAATTGTGGGATGGTCCCTTTAATAGGCATCTCCGTTACTATCATTCCCCAACCTACATACAGCTCTGATGCTTTTGTTTTATTCCACCATAGAAGGTTTTTTTTCAGCATTTTAGCATTAACCCCAATGGAAGACCAAAATACATAATCATAATAAAAGAATTTTGATTGATACTTCCGTTTACTAGTAAATTTATAATCAAACGCTTTATTTCCACCAAAAAGGGATTGAAGTATCTTTCCAACAACTGTTTTAGCTTTACTATTGTAGCGCGGATATTTTGAATAATCCAAATTGGCCAACGAACTTGTAGTACCAGCTTTAGTTTCCATTGGATTTATGAACAATGATTCATCAGCAGCAATCTCACACATCGACGCGTCTAAACTCTCGTCTTCAATCTCTTCATAATAATCAGAAGCATAGTAAACTTGATAATCATCAATAGAAAAGGTCGCATATCTAAAAATACCATCTCTCAATTTATATAAAAGAGTATCGACTTTCTCCCCTACAGATTCTTCAAAATCAGCATAACTATCCAAAAAGACACCTTCTAAATCTTTATTAAAATAATACGTCCCCGTCTTGGATATCTTATATACAACTCCGGCAATTTCTATCTCACCACGGGCATTGAGAAGAGATGCAAGATCCCTATCTGGGATATACTCTTCATATCCAGCGGCCTCATATATTGAAACACCTCCATCCGCCTTGGTCGGCTTATAGTCTCGCAGGTCATATCTCAAGATAGGATCGTTTTGATAATCAACATCTGAACAACCGCTCATAAGACTAGCCCGAGGGCCAAAATCGATTGAAGACTTCGTGTCAGAAGTCCTGCATTGATACATTCGAGCACGGAATTCGTCCATCGAACCAAAAGACAGCCTGTCAATTTCCATTGTAGTCTTCGACGGCGAATCGTCAATCGAAATCATTTCTGCTTTTTGGCAGGAGAGAATACCCCCCCCCAAGTAACAAAAGAGTTACACTCTTTGTGAAAAACTTAAACATAGTAGTGGGATAGTTAAAATGTTATTAAATAATGCAATACCTCCTCCGAGGCACATACAAAGATACACCTTTTTTAAAAAATTGCAACAGCATTTTGCGTCCTCCGCAACCTTATTATGCGTCAATGGCGGCCGGTGACTTCGTCTATGATACTGCCGAGCTTCCCTGCGGAGACGGGGCTGTCAAAGCCTTTGGAGTACTCTTCCAGCTTATCGGACGGTATCTCATGCTTTATCGCATAGTCCATAAGTCCGGCAAATTCCACGCAATCGTCAAATGACTTCGAGACATAGCCGTATTCCGGGGCATGAAGTATCTCCATAGGGCCTGCACATGGAGTCGAGACTACGGTCTTTCCCAGACACATCGCCTCTACGATTACGGTAGAGAATGATTCCGAAAGAGAGGAAATGACAAGGGCCCGGGCCTGCCTGACATAAGGATATGGATTGCTTGTGGCCCCTACCCATACAAGCCTGTCGCCTATACCAAGCTCTTCGCCGAACTGTCTCGACCTGTCCATCTCGGGACCGTCTCCGATAAGCACGAGCTTGAAGCCCGGATTGCTCTCAAGGAATATCTTGAATGACTTCAGCAGGAAAGGGATGTTCTTGACCTCGTAGATCCTTCCGACAAAGACGAGGAAGTCCCCATAGTCCTTTATTTCTTTTTTCGAGTTTTCAAGAATCTTTGCCCTGTCGACAGGGTTGTACAGGACGCGCAGCTTGGACGGCCTGATCTTCTGTCCGACCAGCATATCCCTGATTCCCTCCGAGACACAAAGGGTCAGCGAGGATCTCTTAAGGGCCCATGGCAGGAGCACCTCGTGGCGGAATCTGGATGTATCCGAATTCAGGAAACTGTGCTGGCTGGTGATGATCTTGCTTCTTTTTGGGATGAGACAGTTGGCAATCGCCAGCAGGATGTTGCAGCTCTCGGAACCGGAAATCACCACGTCGAACCTATTCTTCCTAAGGACGTCGACCAGCCGGAACAGCGACTGTTTCAATGCTTCCGCATGCAGTTCTATGATTCCTACTCCAGGGCTCAGATATGACAGCAGGCCTCCTCGCCTGGTCCCCAGGATAAAATACACTTCATTATCTGACGACAGATAATTGGCATAATCTATCAGGACTTTCTCGATGCCGCCGAAGTCCAGATTCTTTGAGAAGAATGCGATCTTTTTCATAGCGATTCCCGACAATTGACAACCACATACACAAATATATGGATTATTTTCAGAATTGCCGTGTTTGGCATGGCAGTTGCGGATTGTCATGCAGTTTTTTGTGTAATATGAGAAAGAGATTTATTACGGTTGCCGCTGCCATTCTGGCCGGCGTTTCAGTCTTCGGACAGTCAAAAGAATTCAAGCTGGGACAGTGGGTGGAAATCAACAATGCCATACTCACTCAGCTCAGTCGCGCATATGTCGATTCACTGCCAGTAGGAAGGATGCAGGAAGCAGGGATCAACGCCATGCTTGAAGCCCTCGACCCATATACGGTATATGTGCCGGAAGAGGATCAGGAGAACTTCCAGATGATGATCGGCAAGACTTACGGAGGCATAGGAGCTATCATCTACAAGCCCGAGAAAGACGGCAACGTAATCATAAACGAGCCATACGCCGGTTCACCGGCCGCACGTGCAGGACTGACCTGCGGGGACGAAATCATGGAGATCGACGGAGAGACTACCCATGGACTCGAATCCGCCCAGGCCAGCGAAAAGATGAAAGGCAAGCCGGGGACCACGGTGACATTCAAGGTCAAGAAACTCCGTAGCGGAGAAATCGTCGACATCCCCGTGGTCAGGGAAAGGATCCACCTCCCTGACGTGGAATATGCCGGCATGCTCGACGACACCACAGGCTACATACTCCAGACTGGCTTTACGGAGAATGTTTCCGCAGACATCCGTTCCGCATATTACAAGCTCAAAGGACAGGGCATGAAGAAGCTGGTGCTCGACCTCCGCGGCAATGGCGGCGGTCTAATGCACGAGGCTATCAATATCGTCTCCCTTTTTGTCCCGAAAGGCTCTCTGGTAGTGTCCCAGAAGGGCCGCGACAAAGCCGACGATGCCGAGTACAAGACCACCCTCAACCCTATAGACACGGATATTCCTCTGGTCGTGCTTGTTGACGGAGGTTCCGCTTCCTCATCTGAGATCGTGGCCGGAGCATTCCAGGACCTGGACCGCGCCACCATCATGGGAAAAAGGACATATGGAAAGGGACTTGTCCAGTCAATCCGTCCGCTTCCATACAACGGACAGCTCAAGATAACTACTTCAAAGTATTATACACCTTCGGGACGCTGCGTCCAGGCCATCGACTATGCGTCCAGGAACGAGGACGGAAGCGTCGGTTTCATTCCGGATTCCCTGACTCATGAGTTCAAGACAATGCACGGCCGCCCGGTACGCGACGGCGGCGGCATCACGCCTGACGTGGTCGTGGAGCCTAAGCATTACAGCAGGCTGGTATATTCTCTTGTCCTCAACGGAATCGTGGAACAGTATGCCCTGAAGTATGTTCGCGACCATGAATCCATCCCAGCCGTGGAGGATTTCCATTACGGCGAATATGATGATTTCGTTGCCTTCGCAAAGGAGAAGGAGTTTGACTATCGCTCAAGCGCGATGGCCCTGTTTGATTCGATGAAGAAGTCCCTCGACGAAGACGGACTTGCCGAAGAGACTGCAGATGAGCTGGAAGCTCTCAGGAAAGCCCTGGAGTTTGACAAAGAGCGCTTCCTCCGAATGAAGAAAGACGAGATCGTCCCGTTCATCGAAGAAGAGATTGTGGTAAGGTATTACTTCCAGGAAGCCGGAGTCAAGGTGCGCCTGCGCTATGACACCCAGCTTAAGGAAGCCCTGACCAAGCCTCTCATCAACATTTAATCCAGAAAATCAGGTTTTTTGAAATAGCCCTGGGCTTCGAACTCTTTGCGTTCGGCGGCCCAGGCTTCGTCTATATAGACGGTATCTGCCCTGTCCTTGAAAAGAATGCCGTCGAGATGATCGCATTCATGCTGGAATATCCTGGCGGTATAACCATCAACGATTTCAGTGACCGGGCGGAAGGTCTCAAGGCTTATGTAAGATATCTCTATCTTGCCTGAACGAGGCACGGAACCCTTATAGCAAGGGACTGAGAGGCAGCCCTCGACACCCGGAATCATACTTGAGGAAGAAGCCGTGATCTTAGGATTCACATACAGTTCCAGGGGTTTCCCCGGCTTGTCGTAACGCATCACCCAGATGACTCTCTTGTTCACGCCGACTTGAGGAGCCGCTATTCCGACGCCATCCTGATGAGGGGCGGTGACGGTGCTGTACATCTTGGCGGCAAGGGTCCTGAAAGTCTCGGACTTGATGGCCTTGACGGAAAGATCTTCGCTCGGAGTCCTGAGAATTACGCTGTCTGCAGGATCATTGATTACGGTAACATACATCACCGAGTCGGAATGTTCTATGATTACTTTTTCACGGATAGAGAAATCTTTCCCTTCGGTCTTGAATGACCCGACCACTGCAAGCGCAATCAACGGCACCAGAACTACCAGCAGCGCTATGCGCACGATAAGCTTTAAAGTTTTATTCATTGTTTTTCTCCCATAGGTATATCTTATCCCCTCGGCGAAGTTTCAGCTCTGCGGGAGCCTCGCCGATGACATTCTCCCTGTTGAGAGCGACAGAGCAGCGGACGCCTTTCGCGGCAACCTCGGCCGGTTTCAGTTCCACTCTCATGTCGTCCACACGGAATTCTATCATTCCGGTAGTGGCTCCGATTGCCATGACCTCCGCTCCTTTATGAAGGGCTGATGACTCAACTGCAATCTCAGCGACACCGATCTTGTCAAACCAGTTGGTCACCTTTCCACAATAGACTTTCTTCCTGGTGGCCTGACTGCCATACACATCGCTCCATTCTCCGAGTCTGGCTCCCTGGTAGTAGCCGTCCCAGAAGCCTCTGTTGAAGACTTCCGCAAGCTCAGCCTTGAGCTTGGCAGTGAGCTCCGGAGTATATGTGCCGTCGCATACGGCATCTGCGGCCCTACGATAGCATGAAGCGCAGCGCTTCACATATTCGGCGCTCCTGGCTCGTCCCTCGATCTTGAAGACCTTGACTCCGGCATCAATGAACTTGTCCATGAATTCGATGGTGCAGAGGTCCTTCGGGGACATTATGTATTTGTTGTCAATGTTCAGCTTGTTGCCGGTCTCCAGGTCAGTGACCTCATATCCGCGGCGGCAGATCTGCATGCAGGCTCCCCTGTTGGCAGAAGCCCCGTATGTATGCAGGCTAAGATAGCATTTGCCTGAAATGGCCATGCAGAAAGCTCCATGAGCAAACATCTCGATCCTGACGAGATTGCCGGACGGGCCCCTGAGGTCTTCTTCGATTATCTGCTGATGGATTTTCTTGACCTGCTGGAGATTCAGTTCTCGGGCGAGCACGATGACATCGGCGAACTGCGAATAGAACTTCAGCGCCTCAAAATTGGAGATGCTGAGCTGGGTGGAGATATGAACCTCAAGTCCGATCTGGCGGCAATACATTATGGCTGCCATGTCCGAGGCTATGATTGCGTCCACTCCTGCTGACTTGGCGGCATCAAGAGCCCTGCGCGAGTCTTCCAGATCCTCCCCGTAAAGCACTATGTTCAAGGTCATGTAGGTCTTCACGCCGGCCTCACGGCAGATGCGTACTATCTCCGGAAGATCCTCCGGCTGGAAGTTGTTGGCGGAATGCGATCTCATGTTGAGCCGGCCGATCCCGAAATAGACGGAATTGGCTCCACCAAGTATAGCAGCGCGCAGACATTCGAAGTTGCCTGCCGGCGCCATTATCTCAAGTTCATTCTTCTCCATAATCATCTTGCAAAGATGGCTATTCCGCAAGTAAAAACCAAATTATAGAGGCAGAACGCCTATTCCCGGCCTCTCAGGGAGAATAAGTTTTCCCCCGGAGACCTTTACTCCGTCGAACCTGTCGTTACTGATCAGCAGGTTTCCGTCGAGATCGGCGAAATCCACGGCCGGAGAAAGCTGGGCAGCAGCCGAAATTCCGCATGAGGTCTCGGTCATGCAACCTACCATCACCTTCATGCCGAGGGCGCGGGCAAAGTCTATCATCTTGTGGCCTTCCCGCATTCCGGTGCACTTCATGAGCTTAATATTGATTCCCGAGAATACTCCTTTCATGTTCTGGACATCCTTAAGCCTCTGGATAGACTCGTCAGCGAAAATCGGCAGAGGGCTGTTCTCGGTCACCCAGGCGATGTCGTCGACCATTTCCTTAGGCATAGGCTGCTCGACCATCACGATACCCTGCTCCTTCAGCCAGCAGATCATGTCGAGGGCCTGCTGCCTGTCCTTCCAACCCTGGTTGGCATCTACGGCTATTGGCAGGGAAGTTATCTCCCTGATAGTCTGTATCATCTCCTTGTCGTTGTCAAGCCCGACCTTTACCTTCAGTATATTGAACCTGTCGGCACATTCGCGGGTCTTCTCGCGGACGACTTCAGGAGTGTCAATTCCTATCGTAAACGTCGTGTCCGGAGCCTTTGAAGGGTCATAGCCCCAGATACGATACCATGGTTCGCCGATCATCTTCCCGACGAGATCGTGCAGAGCGATATCGACGGCTGCCTTGGCGGCGGTATCCCCATCGCTCAGCCCGTCCACATAAAACAGAATGTCCTCCATCATGAAAGGGTCGCGGAACTGCCCCAGATCGACTTTTTCAAGGAACGAGCAGACGCTCTCGACTGTCTGTCCGAGATACGGAGGCATGGATGCCTCGCCATAGCCGGTATATCCGTCAAAGTCAATCCTGACCTGGACATCCGGAGTCGTCTTGCGGCTATATGAAGCGACTGTGAATGTATGTCGCAGCTGCAACTCGTACGGGAAGAATGTCAGTTTCATCTTTCCGTCGAGAGTATTGATATTGAAAGGACTGCGACGACCCGGGCCCGCGGAGCATCCGAGCAGCATGCCTGCGCCCAGGGCGGCGGCAGCCGTAGTCTTCAGGAATTCCCTTCTGTTCTGCATATTCTATCTTAAGCGAAGCACCATATCCGCCATCGAAGTGACAGCCTCACGGTGCGAAATGAATACAATAGTCTTCTTACCTTTGAAATGGCGGTCAAGATTCTCCAGAAGAAGCTGTTCCGTCTCCATGTCCAGAGCCGAAGTCGCTTCGTCCATGATCATGACTCCGGCAGGATGCAGCAGAGCCCTGGCGACGGCGATTCTCTGCGACTGTCCTTCGCTCAACCCGCTTCCGGACTCTCCGCAGCGGGAGTCCAGACCTTCCGGCAGTTCCATGACAAAATCGGCAGCAGCGAGTCTGAGGGCCTCTTCCATCCGGGAATCATCGGCATCAGGCGCTGCCAGCAGCAGATTCTCCCGAATAGTCCCGCTGATAAGGCTGTTGCCCTGAGGAACATATGTGAAATTGACTCTTGTCTCCGGCGATACAGGGACCTCGTCGCCGCCGGCAGGATAAAGGCAGATCTCTCCGGACGAAGGCTTGAGCAGCGCGAGCATAAGCCTTATGAGCGTACTCTTTCCGACTCCGGTCGGGCCCATGACGACGGCCATGGATCCGGGGGCGATATCACAGCTGAAGCCTTCGAATACAGGATTCGGCTGATCAGGATATGCGAACCTGACGTTACGCATGCGTATGCCGGGCACATTGACGACAGTCCCCTCGCCTTCGCCGGTTTCGCCCGGCAGGTCGGACAGTTCCATGAGCCTTTCTATAGAGGTAATCGCCTGGATCAGGGACGGAATCTGATTTCCGAGTTCGGCGACAGGACGCTGGACCTGACCTACGAGCTGCAGGAAGGCAGTCATCATACCGTAGGTGACGGTCCCGCTGTGGATTCCGAAGACACCCCAGAGGAAGGCGCAGGCCGAACCTGTCATGAATCCTCCTATCATGAGGGTGCGGGCAATCGTATTGTAGTTGATCCTCTTGACTGTATCATCGTGGAGTCCGTCCTGGAGTTCGTCCATCTTGGTAAGTACGCTGTCGACTCCGAAAAGGGTAAGGACAAGCACTCTGTTCTGCAGATTTTCCTGCATGTGCTGGTGGATAAGGCTGTCGCTTTCCCTTATCTTTCCGGTAATCACGCGCATCTTGCTGAAGAAAAGCTTGCTGCTTCCGATAGCCACTACCATTACGATGACTACTACCCACATAAGGTTAGGGGCGAGGTTCATAAGGAAGATGGCAGATGCGATGAATTGGCAGACGGTCACTATTATTTCAGGAATCTTCGTGCAGATAAGCTCCGTGACGACTCTCACGTCTTCGATGAGACGGTTGAGAGTGTCTCCGCTGTGACGGGCTTCACGACCGTTCCACTCGCTTCTGAGCACATAGTTGAAGTATTTGTATCTCAGGTAGTTCTGACATTGCAACGTCATCAGTTTCTCCCAGTAGGCGGCACCGATTCCGGAAGCGAGCTGAAGCAAGAGGACGGCAATGAACAGACAGACGTAAAAGCTAATGGAGCCGGTCCTGTCTCCCGTGGCTACGTCCACGAGGGCTTTGCTGACCCATACATATGACAAGGAAGCGGCAATCCTGACGAGTCCGATAAGAACTCTGACGATTATCTTCCAGACGAAAGGGGCGGACATTGTCCGTAGTCCCGACAGGCATTTGCGAAAGCTTTTCATTTTCTGATATCTTTAAAGACTGCTGCGAGACCGTGCCTGATACGGAACCAGAGCTCCAGACAGGCAAGGTGCGGAGAGATACATGCCGTGCGCAAGAATCTTGCGACATGATTGGTCAGAGCATAGGCCTTGCCGAGGACATAATTCCCCGGACGGGCCATGAAGGGTTTTCTCCCTCTTCCGAAGTTGCCGTCCTTGAGGATGAACCTGGTCAGTCTTTCCCCTTTTCTGCCCATGGCTGAGTCATATAGAGGCATCTCTCCGGCAGGAAGACCGAGTTTCTCCACGGCTATGTATGCGAAACATTTCCATGGAGTCTCAAGCCCGAGACTTTTCACCATCTTTTCCAGCCTTTCACGGTCAATCCGGTCGCGGAATGCATGGATACATGTCGTAAAGTCGCACAGGTGGCGCATTCCGACACCTCCGGCTGAGAAATGGTGCCATGCATGATGGAATATGTAGAATGCATTGAATGTCGGTTCCGGGGTCATTACTGACACTCCGTTGATGTCTATGGGGACAAGGCCCTCGCGAAGACCATTGTCAGAGTATTCCTGATATATGCGGTCCCTTTTCTTGCCTGCAAGTATCTCGCTTTTGCGGTGTATCTCCAGATGGACTTCTCCCCAGTCCACGTCGTAGTGTTTGCCGATTATCCGTTTGTATTGGATTTCCTTTTCCCCGGCCAGCGCGGAAGCATATTGCACTGCTTTCATGAAATTCGCCTCGCCGACGTAGTAGTCTATGTCTCCGCATGCTCTCAGCTCCGGTCTGCGGTAGCGGGCGGCATTGCCCTGTCCTTTCAGCAGAACTCCTTCGATGCCCAGCCCCTTCAGGTCTGTCACGACTTTGGCTATCGAACTGTCGAGAGTTCCGTGCATCAGTATGTTCCTGGCGATGTGCCGTTTCATCTTCATGGAGAGTTCCGGGTCGATTTCGACATCGCATGAGAGCAGTGCGTCGAAGACCATTCCTGCCGTGCTCTGGGCAAAGGCAATCTTCACCAGGCCGGGGATTTCTTCTTTCCCGACCTTGCTTTCGGTTCCCCAGAGGGATGTCCGCAGCAGGCTGAAGTATGTATCTTCTATCTTCATTCGGCTACGCCTATCTCAATCCATTTGCGCGCGATCGCTTCAGAGTCCTTTGCGGCGATTTCTTCGGAAACGTCATATTTCTCAAGAAGCAGGTTCTTGATGGTTTCTTCGGTGAATTCTTTTCCTTCGACTTCTTTCCAGAGATAGGCGGCCGTTTCGTTAAGGGTCACCATCTTGTTGAAGTCAACCTGCGAAACACCTTCTCCGAGCACTATGAACTCTTTTCCGAGCGGTCTCAGTACGAATCCTTCTTTAATCTTCATATCAGTTTTCTATAAATTGCAAGTAAATATCGTCTCACTGGCCTGAGGGCCTTCCATATCCGTCCCTTTCCCGGGGTCTTACGTCGTCCTGAGGGTTTTATGACGGAGACCACGGTTCCGCGAATGTCTCCGGGCGTGCATTGTTCCGTACCCCTGACATTTCCGTCTCCCATCAGGATTACGCTGTCTTCTTTGACGGACATGACTCTGTGCATTATGAACCTGTCTCCTATTTTGGCGAGCACTATGTCTCCGGGCGCTACGGTGTCTTTCTTCTTGAGGGCGACGCTGTCCACGTCTCCGCGGATGAACGGATGCATGCTTGATCCTTTCGGGGTCATGACAACTTCACGGCCTTCTGCGAGCATTTCAGAGATGCTTTCAAGGATTATGTCGTTTGATAGTACCCGTTTGTTCATCTATGTCTAAGCGCTTACTGTTTTATGGCAGAGCTCTGCTGCTTCTTTGTCCGGCCGGCAGTCCAGCGTGTAGCATGGGATCGTTGAGACGAGGGTGGCGATCGACGCATGCATTCCGTCGGCTATCGGCTTTATGGCCTTGAATCCCGATGTCGATGCCATCACTGAGGCATAGGCTTCGGGGAGTGAGTTTCTGTGTATCCGGTTTTCGGGGCTCTGGCTGATCCTGACAATTGCTCCGACTGGAACGGATTCCTGCTTGTAGCATGGGGTCTTGCCGCTCCACGGGGTTCCGAACACTCTTATGGAGCCGTCGTCGAACACTCTGACTACAGGATTGTCGTCGTTCAGCAGATATGAGCCGGGGATATGTTTCAGCCAAAGCGAGCTGTGGGTGCTCTTTCCGGTGCCGCTCTTGCCCAGGAACAGGTATCCTTTGCCGTCGTTGACGGTTATGGACGAGTGGAATTCAAGGGCTCCGAGGGTGGATGTCCTGAATGAGTATATAAGCATCAGGGCGTTGTTGACTGCAAAAGCCTGCAGGTCTCCGGAGACTTTGGGGTCTTTCCTGAAAGCCATGCGGTTGTCTTTGAAGTCGTCGCTGATGAACAGGTCGGCGACTATCGGCCTGAATGGAAGAGGAGCCAGTTCGACCATATAGCCGCCAGCACATGTATATAGACGTATCATGGCCATGTCCGAATCTTTTTCGGAGAAATACAGAGGCTTGATGTCGGCGGCGGAGACATGATCACAGACCTCGAGGGAGAATATGGTTTCGCCGGGGTCGGTCTGGAATGGATTCATATTGGAAAGATGGTCCCAGGCAGCACTTTCGGGCATCTCCAGGGATATCGTGAATTCTGCTATTCTGTAAAACCTCTTCATGCTAGCAAATTTACAGAACATTCGATTAATATCAAATAGGATGGCTGGCCTTGGCCTATCGGATGAGCCATCGGATGGCGCTGGCTACACGCTGGGGTCCTTCGGTGAAGTGTCCGCCTTGGGTAAGTTCAAACAATGTCTTCTTGCCTTTGCCTGCGAGCCATGTCTCTACTTCCCTGGTGCAGGTTTCTGATTTTGCGAGACGCGGATTCCTGGCTTCCTTTTCTTTTTCTCCGATGGAGAGGTAGTACTTTCCGGCCCGGGGCTCGCGGTCTTTGATGTAGTCGGTGAATCCGTCGTACCAGAATGACCCGGACACTGACCCGGCACCATCGAACAGGCTTGTATGGAAGGTCGAATAGACGGCGAACATTCCGGCCAGTGAGACTCCGACAATGTATCTGCGAATCCATTCGGAGATAGCCCCAGAAGGTGTTTCGGATGGATTTGTCATGGGTTTCGGAGCTGATGCAGGTGATACTGTTCCGGACGCTGAAGCAGCAGAGGGCGCGCTGATTCCTATTGTATTTTCAAGTTCGGGGATAACCGTCCCGATGAGCGAATCCAGAAACCTGTCGGCATTCCCTTCGAAATCGCCGCCTTTCTTAAGGACCGCGGGAGCCGGCCACGGGGTCAGGTCCCGGTTCCAGTCCATTCCGAATATGGAGATTATTGCGGCACCGGCGTGGACGAACTGTTCCAGCACCGGCATCACTTTCAGCGGCTCGAGTACATAGACAATGCTCTCCAGCCCCGTTTCCGGGACCATTGCCAGTACATCCAGATTCCCGTATTTCTTCTCGATCCTAATCATTTCGTCCGATGCATTTCCACAAAAATAGCAAAAATCATCGTTTTATGCCGGACCTGAGGCATATAAACGAAGATCCCCCGGCCAGAATCTCTGGTCGGGGGATCCGAAGAACGGCAGCTACCTACTCTCCCACCTGGTGGGGCAGTACCATCGGCGATGGTGAGCTTAACTTCTCTGTTCGGAATGGGAAGAGGTGGTTCCTCACCGCTATAGCCACCGCAATATATTAC
>JAFZTP010000187.1 GCA_017618815.1 Bacteroidales bacterium
CAGCGGCGTGGTCATATTCATGGTCATCGGGTGGCTGGTCAAGCTGTTCACCGGTGGCGTGACCTTCGGCTCAATCTTCGAGTCGGCCTTCCCGGGCGCGCCCCAGACACAGCTCGCCATGTTCCATACAGTGTTCAATGTCGCCACAGTGGTCCTGATTCTGCCTCTTACTGAGAATCTGGTCCGTTTCGTGACCCGCCTTATTGCAGATGACGAAGTCGCAGCCGATCCGGATGCACCGAGATTCTACCATATCGACGAGAACATGCTCAAGACCCCTGCAGTGGCTGCCCGCCAGACCAAGAAGGAGGTTATCGGCATGGGCAAGCTTGCGATGGAGAACTTCAACCGCGCCATGGACATGGTTGTCACGCTGGACTTCTCCGACATGCAGAAATTTGACAAGACTGAGAAGGAGTTGAACTTCCTTAATCGCGAGATCATTGATTTCATCGTCCGGCTTTCAGAAAAGCCTTCGCTCAGCGAATATGACATGAAGTACCTGAATACGGCGATCAGGACGGTCAGCGATTTCGAGAGGATCGGAGACTACTCCGAGAACATCACGGAATATGCCGAGCATCTTGCCAGAATGAACGAATCCTTCTCCGACAAGGCCAAGGAAGAGATCGCGGAGCTCCGGCGTATGGTCATGGAACTCTATGACAATGCCATGGAGGCATATATCTACAAGGACAAGCATTCTCTGGAGAAGAGCTATGCCATCGAGGACCAGATCGATGACTTTACCGAGAAGATGGAGAACAACCATATCCAGCGCCTTACCGATGGCCTCTGCTCTGCGAACGTCGGTTCCCAGTACCAGGCCCTGTCATCCGATACGGAAAGAATCGCCGACCACCTCATCAATGTAGGCAAGTCCATCCTCCGCCTAGGCCTCATTACCAACTTCGCCTCCCAGCTCGCCTAGCGACACAGATAGGAAATGAAACAGAAAATCCGCTTCGTCCGATGGGGGATGAAGCGGATGTTCTTTTGTTGCAACGGAGAATTAGATTGATGCGAACTCTCCGTAGAAGCAAGGGCTTCCGAAATGTGATACGCAATAATCAGCATATCCGTGGATGCAGAACTCTGCTTTTGTGCATGGCTTGATAGGCTCGAAGAGTTTTGAGCATGCTTTTCCACCATTTACATTTCTTGCTTCCTCATTGTTAAGTAAGGACATTTTCATGATTAGTGAAAGTTTAAAGACGGCCTACTCTGTTCCGGATTTTCGGCTACCTCCGTCAGGCGGTTAATTCAGGAAGAGAGAACGGATCGGCCTTACGAACTGCTCGATCAGCCTCATGTCTTCCGTGACGATCTCGGCGCTTCCGTCCATGTTCTGGACAAACGGGAAAGTCTTGTGGTAAGTGCTCTCCAGCCCGTTCGGAAGCGAAACGTCAATGGTATATAGCAGGCCATTCTCCGTGAGCTCAGGAACGGACGAGATCGCCTCGACCTTTCCGCGCAGGATACCGAACTCCAGATATGGGAATCCGGACAGTTTGATGTTGACTGTCTGTCCTTTCTCTATCTTACCGAAACCGAGGGACGGAACCTTGAGCCTTCCCTTTACGGCAGCCCCTTCGGTTGCAGACACGCTGGCTATGATTTCCCCGTTGGTTATATGCTGGCCACGGTTCCATACGTTCTGGAGCGAAACTACGCCGTCATAAGGAGCGATTATCGCATACTGTTCCTTCCACAGGGCCAGACTTCCCTGGAACCGGCTCCTGGCCTGGCTGATCAGCCTCAGGTATTCATTCTCCTCAATCTTGCCCTGAGTCCCGAGCTCAAGGATCTGCTGCTCAAGCTAGAGCCTGTTGAGGTAGGCGCTGGTCATCTCGGCATCAAATCCGGCGAGACTGTTCCTCATGGAAGCGTATGATTTCTGGGCGGTCTCGTATTCCTGGTCAGAGATAGCCTGCTTGACATGCAGTATCGAGTCTCTTTCAAGGCTCTTCTTCTCGAACACAAGGGCGTCCACCACGGTACTCCTCTGCTTCTCAAGCTTGCCATAATAAGTCTTTGCGCCCTGGACCTGTTCGGCAAGAAGTTTTCTCTTCTTCCCGTTCTGGTCTATGCGGAGATAGTCGCTGTAATTGTAGCATGCCGACAGATAGGATATCCAGTCAGACTGGATGTTTCCGAGATTGAGTTTCTGGAGCTCCACGAGTTCGTTGCCGGACAGCTCGGGCACACCGTCGCCTTCCCGGGATATGAAATCCTCGGCAAATGCGATATCCCTGTAATCTGCCGCATTGGAAATCATCGCGAGCAGCTGGTCTTTCTTTACGGGCTCCCCGTTGGATACGAAGACGGAGTCAATGATTCCGCTGGCCTTGGCCGCGAGATCTGCCGGAGGATAGTCCGAGGTCAAGGTGATATAGGCCGTGATGGTCTGTGGATACCTTATGAAGTAGCAGCATAGAACGAAAGCCAAGATGAGGGAGATGAGGATGGTGATTCCCCAACGCAATATCCAGGCCGGCTTGCGACCCATTATCTCCTGGACTTCTGAGCTATGTATGTTAATGTTGATCTCTTCCATGTCAATTGCCTAATTCCAGCTGGTTGCGCACCAGTTCATAATAATATCCACGTTTGTCGGTAAGCTGCTTGTGCGTACCCTCTTCCACGATATGTCCCTTATTGAGGACGATGATGTTGTCAGCGTTGCGGACCGTGCTGAGACGGTGGGCGACAATGACTACAGTCTTGTTCTCGAACAGCTTGTCCAGATTCTCCATGATCACCTTCTCGTTGTTGGCATCGAGAGAGTTGGTGGCCTCGTCGAAGAATAGATACGGACTGTTCTTGTAGGCGGCCCTGGCTATCAGGATTCGCTGTTTCTGGCCAGTACTCAATCCATGGCCTTCAGATCCGATCTTGGTGTTGTATCCGAGAGGAAGAGCTTCGATCCAGTCGCGTATGTTGGCCGTCTCGGCAGCCGCCTTCACTCTCTCCATGTCCGGAACGTCATCGCAGAGACCGATATTCTCGGCGATGGTGTTTGAGAAAATGTATCCTTCCTGCATCACGCATCCGCACATGCGACGCCAGTCGCTTTCGCTGTAGTTCTTCAGCTCGATTCCTCCGAGCGTGACGGTTCCCTCCACAGGAGCATAGAAGCCGAGCATCATCTTAAGCATCGTAGTCTTTCCGCTTCCGGAAGCGCCCACGATGGCGGTGACCTTGCCATGAGGCACCATCAGGGATATCTTGTCCAGCACCTTAGGGGAGTGAGGCCCTTCATACTGGAACAGCACATCCTTGAACTCAAGGTCTGCATCCATCGGAATACTGTGGACCTTCTCGCTTGTGACAGGCTCTTCATCCTCTTTGTTATGGATTTCTCCGAGTCGTTCCATGGAGATCGTCGCATCCTGGGACTCACGCACGAAGGAGATGAACTGGCTGACAGGAGCGTTGAGCTGTCCGATGATGTACTGCAGCGCAGTCATCATACCCAGGGTCATGTTTCCGTCAATCACAGCCTTCGCGGCAAGGAAGGAAATGATGATGTTTTTCGTCTGGTCTATGAAAGTACCGCCGACCTGCTGCGTCTGCGAGAGTGTTAGGCCTTTGATGCTGATCTTGAACAGCTTTGCCTGGATGCGCTCCCATTCCCATCGTTTCTGCTTCTCGCAGTTGTTGAGCTTGATGTCCTGCATTCCTCCGATGAGCTGCACGATGTTGCTCTGGTTGTTGGCAGCCTCCTGGAACCGCATGTAATCCAGTTTCCTTCTCCAGCGCATGAACAGCAGGATCCAGCCGATGTATATTACGGATCCCAGCATGAATATGCCCAGGATTCCCATGTTATATCCGCCCAGAATGGCACCATAGACAATGAGAAGGACGCCTGCCATCACGATGCTGATAAGCGAGTTGGTAAGGAAGTCCTGGATTCTGCCATGGTCCTGGATTCTCTGCATGATGTCTCCGGTCTGCTTCGAGTCGAAGAATGCGATCGGCAGTCTCATCAGCTTCGCGAGGAAGTTCGAGATCAGGGAGATGCTGACCCTGGCGGTCATGTGGAGCATCAGCCAGCTTCGGATAAGGTCATTGGCCAGCTGGCCCAGCACTATCATCAGCTGGGCGAACAGCATGGTCTTTACGAAGCCCAGACGCCCCAAAGTAATACCCTGGTCCACGATGGACTGAGTTATGAACGGCAGGATAAGACTGAGCAAGCTCGCCACGATCATCGCGATGAAGACCTGGACGATGCTTTGCCTATGAGGCCTCAGGTATTTGATGAGATGACTCAGAGTGAACTTCTTAGTAGGATTCTTCTCTTCGTCATGATATTCATAGAATGCCGGGGTCGGCTCCAGCAACAGGGCGATTCCCTTGGCATCACTGCCATCTGGTCCGGTGATCGAGATCCATGACTTAAGAAACTGCTTCTCTGGATACTTCAGCAAGCCTTCGGCAGGATCTGATACATAAACGTACCATTCCTTACCATGTTTCTTGATGTCATAGACAATGATATAGTGATTCTGGTTCCAGTGGACGATACACGGCATCGGTGCCTCATCCCTGAGCTGCTCCCAGGATATCTTTACGCCCGTGGAATGCAGCCCGAGTTTCTCGGCAGCGTCGCTGAGTGCAAGCAACGAGACACCTGTCCTCGACTTGTAGCACATCTTCCGCAGGTTCTCCATCGGATACTGCTTCCCGTGGAAAGATGCAATCATGTAGAGACAGGTAGGACCGCAGTCCATCTCGTCCATCTGGTGATAAAAAGGAAACGCCATCTGTATTAATTATGTTTATCTACAAATATAGCTTTATTTGTTTGATTCAGCATCCTTTTTTGCCTGCAATGCGAGGTAGCTGAGTTTCAGGTAAAAACTGTATTCTGCCTTTGCGAGATGGCATTCCTCGTCGCGAAGCGCCTCTGTATTCTTGAGTCCGGCATGGATGATCTGGGCCATGCATCCTCCGTTGCAGAGGTTTCTTACCCAGCATGCGCGGCACTTTGCCCTTTCCATTACGGGACGCGGTGTGAGGGCCTCCCATTTCTCCTTCTCAAGTCCGCCCTTGTAGATGTTTCCGACAATGCGGTCCTTGTTGTTCATGAAGTGGGCGCAGGTGAAGATATCGCCCTTCGAGGTGATGGTAAATGTCGTCCTTCCGGCCGCGCAGGAAACATTCCTCTTTACCCTGAAACGAAGCAGGTTCAGCACTTCGCCGAGACGATAGTTGTATATTGTTTCGTGGTTGCGGATCTTAGGCGCATAGTAGTTGTAGAGATCGTCCAGCTGTTTCTCGATATGGGACATGGTCTCGTCATCATATTCTGCATAATGATGGGACGTGTTCTCGGATGAGAAGGCGAAAATGATGGTGAACTGCACCTTCATCTCCTCGAAGAACTTGAATGTCTCGCAGATATATGGGTTGCTGTTCAGGAGGGTTGCGCGGAGCTCGATAGGAATGTTGGCCTCCTGCAGTCTCTTTATGTTTGAGAGCACGTCGTGTATGCTCTTTCCTCCCTGTCTGTAATGCCTTAAGTTGAACTCGTTGTCAGGGCCGTCGATGCTTACGAGCACTTTCATGCGGTTCTCCCTGAAGAATTCTATGATCTCGTCGTTCAGTATTGTTCCGTTCGTGGTTATTCCGAATCCGATCGGGACGTCCTTATGTTTCTCTTTTACGTATTTGGCGGTGAATTTCATGAGGTCGAACCTGAGAAGAGGCTCTCCTCCGAAGAATGAGAATGACACCGGCTTTCCGTTGCTGTGCTCGACTACATAGTCAATAGTGGCAGCAATCTTCTTCTCGTCATATGCGCCGAAGTGGAAACCTCCGTCTGTCTGGGCGAAACAATAAGGGCAGGCGAGGTTGCAGCTGGCGGCGATTGGCAATATCACCTGATTGTATGAGGCTTCATCCGTCTTGATCCTGGAATATCCGCATCTCGGCCCTTCTGAGATTGTCTTGCTTACGAACTCGAGGCATTCTTCAAATTTATCCCCGTATTTTTTCTTGGTTTTTCTGGTGCCATCCTTGGACAAGCTCTCCAGGAATTCTATCAACTCCTTGTCTTCCTTTTTGTCGAGAGGGTACATCTGCAGCGTCGCAGCATGGAAGAACAGAACTATGGATGTATCTGTAGTGATAAGATGAATGTCTTTAGCCTTTAACATGATTGTTTCTCCTTTGGTTTTGTTGTTTTAATGTCCGCGACATGCATATGTCGCTACGCTGTCGCGGACTGTTTTTTCTGGTTGGATTACTCTCTTGTGAAGTCGTCCTCAATCTCGATAGGGAACGACAACTCCCACTTGTTGCACTCTGGGAAATAGTTGAAGGTACAAAGTTTAACGTCGAATTTCCCGCATGACGGGATGTCTGGTCTTCTGTTCCTTCCGCCATTCACCTTTGCGGACTCTTCAGCGTTGAGCAAATTTAATTTCTTCATGATTATTAAGTTTTAATGGATGTTATTCAAAAGTAACTTCTTTTTTCAGCTGGTCGAGATATACGCGTGAGCCGCAACCAGGGCCAGGGAAGAAGTCGTAAACGCAGCACCTTAAGTCAACTGACTTGCATGGAGGAATTCCAGATTCTCCGCCTTTTACCATTGTGGCTTCCTCAGTGTTGAGGAGATTCATTTTTTTCATGATTAATTCGTTATTAGTTTTCGCCTACTTTTTTTGACGGTTTTTCGGCATTTCCGTTTGGTTACATTGGAAGGTAGAACTTCGTCGTGCACTGAGGAGGGATGATGGCGACACGACTTGGCATGCAAGGATCTATTTGAAACGCAGCCTTGCAGATGATAACGTCTTTCGTGGTACAAGGCTCGAGGATATCCTTCTTCCCGCAGAACGGATAGACGTCATACGACTCGCATACCGGAACCATGTAACGGCTCAAACAAGGAATTGATCCTCCTCCCGTAACTTTTCCGGCTTCCTCGGAGTTAATCAGATTCATTTTTTTCATGACTCATTTGTGTTATAGTTATGCCTACTTTTTACGGATTTCGGCTTTCCCGTTCGTTTTATCATTGTCAAAATGTCCGCGTCCCGGATCCACGCCGGGACGCGGACAAATCGGTTGCTTGCCTTACATGATTACAAGATCACGTGACTTGCAAATTGGAGGAAGTAAATCACGGGATTTGCAGATAGGAGGGAGGATATCCCAACTCTTGCAAATTGGCGGAATGATGTCCCTTGTACCGCAGATCAGATCCCTTGACTTACAAATAAGATCTCGTGACATGCAGATAGGGGTCATGAAATCAAGGGTACATTTTACTGCACCGCCTTTCAGCATTTTAGCTTCCTCTGAGTTGATCAGATTCATCTTTTTCATAGTTTATTGTTTTTAGTTGCGCCTACTCTTTCTACGGTTTTCGGCATCCCCGTTTTATTCCTTTTATTTGTCGTTAAAATGCCCGCGTCCCGGAGCCACGCCGGAACGCGGACAAATCTTAAGCATTAAAAGCCAATCACGTCATGATCCACGCAAATGGGTTGCAATACGTCGAATGTGCATGGCTTGATAACGTTTTTGAAACCACATGGCGGCGGAGGCACGATATCACTGGTCCCGCACGGG
>JAFZTP010000188.1 GCA_017618815.1 Bacteroidales bacterium
GACCCTGATGTCCTTGTCATGAACCTTTGCCTTCCTGAGCACTCCGAGAGGAAGCTTCCCTGCAAGGGTCTGGGCATCTGTATGTCCTTCGCCGGTTATTACCAGGACGGCTCCGTCAACGGCATCGTCGAAATCTGACAATTCCATGATCCTGCCTATTCCGCTTACGACGGTGGCGTCGGAATATGCCATGAGGGCTGCCCCCAGGCCACCGGCGGCACCGGCTCCGGGCAATGCGGAAACGTCTTTTCCGGTTTCTTCCTTCATCTTTTCTGACAAGCGGGACAGCCTTTCCTCAAGCATCTCGACTTCTTCTGGAGACGCCCCTTTCTGCGGGGCGAATACCCTTGCCGCACCTTCCGGCCCTGTGAGGGGAGAGTCCACGTCGCAGAGGATTTCGACTTCCATTTCTTTCAGCGCCGCTTTTACTCCCGGGACCGATAGCATCCCGGCTCCTCCGTCACAGGTCGCGCTTCCGCCCAGCCCTATGAGCAGATGACGGCAGCCGGCTTCGTATGCTGCCATTATGAGTTCTCCGACTCCATAAGTGCTTGCTTCGAGAGGATTTCGTTCATCTTTGGCCAGTAATGACAGCCCGCATGCGCTTGCTATCTCGATTATCCCTAGTTTTCCTTTCTGACCGAAGTCTGCTGATATCGGCCGTCCCAGCGGATCCTTGACCGGCACTCTATGAAGTTGTGCCCCGGTGGCGGCAAGGAGTACATCCAATGTTCCTTCTCCTCCGTCAGCAAGAGGAATCTCGACGATCTCCGCATCGGGACATGACTCCCTGACGGCTTCTGCCATTTCGGCGGAAACAGCCTCTGATGACATGCATTCTTTGAAAGAGTCTGGAGCTATTACTATTTTCACTTTACAGGGCGTAATCTAATCTCATGATCTTTACAGGCTGGTCTCCTCCACGGTAGAGGTGGCTAAGCCAGTTGAATTCTCCGGTATCCCGGAACCCGCATTTCTGCATCACTCTTCCGGAGGCCGGATTATCCACGAAATAGTCGCACCACAAGGTCTGGAAACCTTTGGCGTTGAAACACCAGTCGATGGTGGCCGTCAGCGCTTCTGTGCATAAGCCTTTGTTCCAATATGGCTTAGCTATCCAATAACCGAGTTCTGCATCATTTTCTCCTATGCTGATGTTACTCTTTCCGTATGGGAGATATCCCATGCATCCGACTATCCTTCCGGTTTCTTTCAGGACCAAAGCCCATGTCGTCTCGTTTGAGAATATGTCGCATATTATAGCATGGCTTTCTTCTGCTGACTTGTGTGGGGGCCAGCCGGCACGAGGCCCTACATCAGGATCGGAAGCAATGGCAAAAAGATCTGCAGCATCGCTTTCTCTCCATGGACGGAACCCGAGTCTGGCGGTTTCTATAAGGTACTTTTCATTCATATCTGCTAATATAACCATTTCCTTAAAAATATCGTCTGAGTTGTTAGATTTAATAATTAGTCGTAACTTGCAAGGATAAACTAACACTACAATTTATGATCAAATCCCTTTTTTTGTTTGCCCTTCTTGCGGCAAATCCGGCTGTCGTGTCTGACCCTGCCGACAATCCCGGAACCCCTGATTGCATTATCCCGAAAGTTGTTTCCTATTCTGAGTCTAAGGGCCGGCTTGATTTGGCGAATGGCGCTTCCTATGCCATAGAAGGCGCTCTCTCCACCGACGCTGACGTTGAGGTGTTCGGAAAATATCTTGAGGAAAGCCAGCTTGCCCTGGTCAAGGTGAACGGTCCTGCCAGGAAAGCCCTGGTCCGTTTCCATATCGGTCCGAAGGAACTCAAGGGAAAGCCTGCCGGAGCATATTCGCTCTCTGTCGATGCCAAGGGCATCAGCGTGAAGGCGGCCGATGTCGCCGGAGCCTTCTATGCCGTGCAGTCCCTCATCCAGATGCGCAATTCGCAGGATGGGACGGCAATCGCTGCATGCCGTATAGAGGATGAGCCTAGATATCAGTACAGGGGCCTTATGCTGGATCTTGTGCGCCACTTTGAGAGCAAGGACTTCGTGCTGAGACAGATTGACATGATGGCCCTTCTCAAGATGAATAGGCTTCACCTCCACCTTACCGACAATGAAGGCTGGAGGATCGAGCTCGACAGCGCCCCGGAGATGGTCGCCGAAGGAGCTTTCGGAAGCAGCCGCTTCTTCAATATACTCAGAAGCAACAATCCTATAGGTTTCTGCAAGGCGCCTGAAGGCTACAAAACTGGAACATATTATGACGATGGAGCTGTCTGCGGCGGGTACTATTCCAAGGATGATATCCGCGAAATCCTCGATTATGCCGCTGCCCGTCAGATTGTGGTAGTGCCTGAGATAGAACTACCTGGACATAACAAGGCCCTTCTCCATGTCCATCCGGAGTTCTTCTGCGATGGTCCGCATAAGGTGGGAGACGTGGTATGTCCGGCAAATGAGAAAGTATATGATTTCTTTGAGAAGGTCATCGCCGAGGTTATTGACATGTTCCCTTCGGAATACATCCATGTCGGCGGAGACGAGGCCTCCAAGGAGAACTGGAAGCTCTGCAGCCTCTGCCGCAAGAAGATTGAGTCTGAAGGCCTGAAAGATGTGCTTGAGCTTCAGAGCTACATGATCCGAAGGATGGACAAATATATTACCTCCAAGGGCCGCAGGCTCATAGGATGGGATGAAATCCTCGAGGGCGGTCTTTCCGAGAATGCTACCGTGATGTCATGGCGCGGGACCGGGGGCGGCATCGATGCTCTCAGCATGGGCCACGACATTGTCATGTCTCCGAATACATATTATTACCTGGATTATGGACAGGATGCGCCATATAAGGAGCCTCTGGCCATGAGGCCGTTCCTCCCGCTCAAGACCGTATATGACTATGATCCTGAAAAGGAGATACTCGAGTCCGGCAAGGGCCGCTGCGACGCGTCATCCATGCACCATCTGCTTGGCGTCCAGGGCAACATGTGGGGAGAGTTCGTGATTACGGAAGAGCATTATGAATACATGATTTACCCTCGCACATATGCTATCGCCGAGACTGGCTGGAGCCCTGCCGGAAGCAAGGATTACGATGATTTCCGGACACGCGCGCTGGCGTTCAACGCCTGGGCGATGAATAATGGCTATCATCCGTTCGACCTTGCCGGCGAGGTGGGCGAGCGTGCTGAGACAAAGATTGAACTGCCCCGCATTACCAAAGGCGCCAAGGTTACGGTAAAGATTGGAGGCAATGAGCCGCAGGAGGAACCGCTGCTCGCGGACGGATTCCTGGCCGGATGGATCTATAACGACCAGGGATATTGGAAAAGGACCCCGAGGGAAGAAATCATAGTCGAGGCCGATCTCGGAGAATCCAAGGACATCCATTATATCGGCGCTGAGTTCATGGACTATCGCAGCAAGAGCTATTATCTGCCGGAGGATACTGAATTCTTCGTTTCCGAGGATGGAAAAGAATATGTTCCCGTACATGTTCCCCGCCTATGTCTGGAGCGCGGCAGGAAGAGCTACGGAGTGTTTACGGTCGGCTCTCCGGTGGCAGTCAGGGCACGATACGTGCGCCTTCGCTTCAATACCGGATCAAGGAAGGTAAGTACCGGCATCAGCGAACTGATAGTCAACTAAACAATTTTTTACGCAGGTAGTATGCTGCGAAAGAGACGCGGTTGCGCATGGAGCGGAACCAGCCGTCAGAAGACAGCGTACGGTATAGCTTGCAGAATTCGACGGGGGAGAGAACCTGATAATATGATCGGGTCTCTCCTTCGAGTCGTTTAAGTATATTGCCGTATGGAAGCCCGCCGAGATTGGCGTCCATCCATTTCTTGAATTCCAGCGCGGCCTTGATCTTGCCTTTGCACATTTCCGGATTGACCTTGCCTGACGAGATGTTCTCTCCGGACATCCTGAACGAGAAAACCGGCTCGTCCGTGCAGGCTATTCCGTTCTTTGCCATCATCAGCCTGGTGGCCGAGTCGCTTTTCCAAGCATATGGCATCTGTACGAAACCTCCGGCCTTGCGCAGTGCGGAGGTGCGGAATACACAGCTTCCTATGCAAAGTATGTTTTCGGATGATGGCAGGTCTGCGAGCAGCTCAGCCTGTGACATGAATTCCGGATGCCGGACCTCGGCCCTGAGTTTCCTGCCCTCGGAATCTATCTCCTTACATCTGCCGGCAAAGACATCTGTCCCGGGGTATTTCTCCGTCAGATAGCCGATCTTTTCCAGGAAATCAGGGGCATAAAGGTCGTCATCGGAAGCCACGATCACGAAATCTCCGGCCGCCTTGGCCAGTATCTGGTTCCAATGGTCCACCAGCCTTTTCGAACCGATGTTGACGGAATTCCGACTGTAGCTTATCCTGTTGTCATGAAACTCGTCCACTATGGACTTCACGGGCTCCGGGGACGCGTCGTCGGAGACCAGTATCTCGAAGTCTCGGACGGTCTGGTCCAATATGCTCCGGAGGCTTTCCCTCAGGAAATGCGTCTTATATGCCGGAAGTATGAAAGTGTATTTCATTTAGTTGCAAGCTGGTCCGTAGTTTTGACAAAGATAATAAATCATTCGCAATAATATATTGGGGAAAACACTTATCTTTGCCCGTCGGAAATCTATGTCAAACCTTGGAGAAATAATTTCGCTCGTCGTGGCTGTCTCATGGACGGTTACGGCCATCTATGCCGACAAGGCAAGCCACAGGCTCGGGTCCATGACTTCGAATGTCCTCAGGCTCTCTCTGGCCATAGTTTTCCTTGGCCTCATACTATGGGTTACCGTAGGCCATCCGTATCCGGTCTATGCCAACGGCAAGGCTTGGCTCTGGCTCGCCCTTTCTGCCCTTGTGGGATATGTGTTCGGCGACTGGTGCCTGTTCAACTGCTATCTGAGCATCGGCGCGCGCTTTGGTCAGCTTCTTATGACCCTTGCCCCTCCTATGGCCGCCATTGCCGGGTGGGCCATTCTCGGGGAAAAGCTCTCTTGGGGGTCCCTGCTTGCCATGGCCGTCACCCTCAGCGGCATAGCGATCTCCATAATGAGCCGGGAATCCGGATATAAGTTCTCATTCTCTCTTCCGTTGAAAGGTGTCCTGCTGGGATTTGGAGCGGGGCTTGGCCAGGGCGTCGGACTTGTGCTGAGCAAGGTGGGAATGCAGCATTACATAGAGTCCATACCGGAAGATGCTCCGTCCATGATGACGGGCATGCTCCCGTTCGCCTCCACTATGATCCGGGCCATCGTAGGAGCTGCGGGCTTCATGGCGCTCATGGCCCTGCAAAAGAACTTCTCCAGCCTCAAGTCGGCATCCAGGGATAGAAAGGGCCTGTTCTATGCTCTCATGATGACTCTTTTCGGTCCTGTGGTCGGAGTGTCGCTGTCCCTCATGGCCGTGCGATATACGGACGCCGGCATCGCATCTACCCTGATGGCTCTTACTCCGGTGCTGATAATCTTCCCGTATGTGCTCGTCTATAAGCAGCGCATCAAGGCTAAGGAGATAATAGGCGTTATCGTGAGCATGGCTGGCGTCGCCCTGTTCTTCCTTCTGTAAGCCGGGATTCCCTAGAAGTTGATGC
>JAFZTP010000189.1 GCA_017618815.1 Bacteroidales bacterium
CGTCGGGGGAGACTCTCTCTCTGGAGGAAAGGCTGGTGATGGTGGAGCTTGCCGAGAAATATGATTTCCTGATCGTTGAGGACAGCCCGTACAGGGAGTTGCGGTATGAGGGTTCGGATGTGCCGACCATCTATTCGCTTTGTCCTGACCGGGTGCTGCATCTCGGGTCGTTTTCGAAGATTCTGGCGCCGGGATTCCGTATCGGATGGATCCTCGGGGCTCCTGAGCTTCTGGACATGATCTATGTGTGCAAGCAGTCCCTTGACCTCTGCCCGCCGATTTTCGACCAGTACCTGGCTGCCGAACTCATGGGTTCGGGGCTGCTGGATGCTAATCTGGTCAAGAGCATCGCGCTGTACAAGTCGAAGCGGGACCTGCTGCTTTCGCTTCTCGAAGAATATATGCCCGAGGGTGTGTCCTGGACCCATCCGGAGGGCGGTCTTTTCCTTTTCCTGACGCTGCCTGAGGGCTTCGATACGATCGCATTCTATGACAAGGCGCTGGATGCCGGAGTGGCTTATGTGGCCGGTTCGTTCTTCCATGTCGACCGTTCGATGGCCAGGAATACCATGCGCATGAACTTTTCGTTCATGACCCATCAGAAGATTACCGAGGGCGTCAAGCTTCTCGCCGGACTCATCAAATCTGAGCTGAAATGAAATTCATGAAGTACCATGGAGCAGGAAATGATTTCTTGCTCGCTGACAACAGGGATGGTTCGATTTCTCTCGATGCCGCCCGCATCGCTGCGATCTGCGACCGCCATACCGGTTTCGGGGCTGACGGGATCATGCTTCTCGGCTCATGCGAGGGCTATGATTTCAGCATGGATTATTACAATTCCGACGGCTCCGGGGGCATGATGTGCGGCAACGGAGGGCGCTGCATCGTGGCTTTTGCCCGCGATCTCGGGATCACGCCTGCCGCCGGTGATGGCCGCTATCGTTTTGTCGCCGCTGACGGGCCTCATGAGGCCAGCCTTGTTTCGGAGTCCGGTCTTTCCAAGGTCGTCAGTCTGGGGATGAAGGATGTTTCAGTGGTGGACAGGCTCTCGGAGAATGAGTTTTTTCTGGATACCGGCACCCGCCATTATGTGCGTTTTGTCGAAGGTCTTGCGTCGTATGACGTGGTGGGAGAGGGCCGTGCTGCCCGCAATGAGGCCCGGTTCGCTCCTGTGGGGGCGAATGCCAATTTCGTGGAGGTTTCCGGCGGCGTTGTGAATGTGCGTACCTATGAGAAGGGTGTCGAGGATGAGACCCTGGCTTGCGGCACCGGCATCGTCGCTTCGGCGATCGCTTCTTTCCTGCATGGGGACTTCGATGAGCTTGAGACTCCTTTCGTGATTCCTGTCCGCGCCCGCATCAGCGACCTCCAGGTCTCTTTTGAATATTCTTCCGGCACCTTCCGCCGCGTTACGTTGATCGGTCCCGCCACCCGTGTCGGTGCTGTGGAACTTTCATAATCCGGACATAAAAAATTATACCACAGACGACTGTTGTGACGTCTGTGGCCGTTATCAGTTTGTGGGATCCTTTAGCTAAAGGATCGTTTATACAATTGTTTTCTGAAATTCCGGTTAGAAGCCGATTCCTAAGTGGAGTCCGAAGTCTCTCGGACCGACGGAAGGGCCTAAGAATAACTGGGTGTTCTTCCAGAAGCGAATCCTTACGCCAGGCTGCAATGTCCAGAATAGAACGATGTCGCCCTTTTGGTCATCTGCTCCCGGGGTGGCTTTGTATACTCGGCCGCCACCTATGGCAATGTCGCTGTAGAAGGAGAATCTCTGCCGCTTTCCTGTATGGAAGTAGCGTCTCATGTATAATCCTGCAAAATAACTGTCGGAATCCGCAGGGATGGAGTCATAATGTATATTATCAAGGCCGAGCATCAATCCGAGTGTCCTTTTGTCATCTATCCTGATTCCTGCCGTGAATGCTTTGTTGTCGTAACCACCAAAACCAACGGTAAGCCTTGCCGTGATTTCCGGACGCCAGTTCTTTCGGCCTTCTGCGGAGAAGGCATATTTCCACTGTTCGCCCCAGGTCATGTCGTTGCTTGGAGATGATGTCTGTGCGATTGCTGCTGAGGGTGCCAGCAGCATAAGGGCCATAATTCCTTTGAGTAATAGTTTCATATTCTTGATAAGATGGGTTAATTATAGGTCCTTGGGTTCTTAGTACAGTATAAAGGTAGACGTTTGCCGGTAAATAATCAAGTACGGTGGCCTGTATTGGCATAAGAAGTCCTAATCCCGGCATGAAAAATCCTAATCCCTGGTTTCTCGCGCCCGACCGTTGCACGGGTTCCCGGACTTAATGTAAGCGGCCTGTGTCGGAAGTTCTTGGGTACGTCTCTTAAAACGTAAGTGATTGAGAGCCAATCATATCCATTTTATGCAAAAATGCCGTTCCTCTAGCCGATGTCCAGAAAGGACGCAGGGATGGAAACAAAAAAACCGTCAGCTGGAATGCTGACGGTTTGTGCGGTTGGGGAGACTCGAACTCCCATGAGCCAACGCTCACTACCCCCTCAAAGTAGCGTGTCTACCATTTCACCACAACCGCATTGTGGATTGCTCCTTGACTTTGGGACTGCAAATATACGCACTCTTTCCAAAA
>JAFZTP010000190.1 GCA_017618815.1 Bacteroidales bacterium
CCATCAACTCTTTTCATTATAACAAAATGGCCGGTCTCAGTATCAGAGGCCGGCCATTAAATATTTAAGTATCTATCAGTCTATCTGAGCTTGCTTCCTGCCCCAATTGAGGATAGGGAGGAGGAAGGCGATGACGGCAGAGCCGAGCCAGAACCAAGAAACATAAGAGAAGTTATACTCCACAATATTTCCGGCAGCATCCTTGATAGACATTCCGTCAAGCAGGACGCCGGTGATGATGTTCTGGATACCTGCGGCAGCATATGAAGCCATGCCTACGATTCCGAGGGCAGCTCCGGTAGCTTTGCGCGGTACAAGGTCGATGGCCATGAGACCGCCGAGGAACGCGATAAGCACTCCGATAGCGATTCCGAAGAGGCCCATCGCCAGATAATTTATGAATAGAGAATTGCCGCCAAAGAGGAAGAGCACAAGGGCGACTGCCTCGATGATACCGGCCGTGAAGGCAGGCAACTTACGGTCGCTCTTGAAGACGGCATCGCTGAGCCAACCAGCAAGGCAAGTACCGGCTATTCCAAAGAAGGCGTTGAAACCTACCACGGTAGAAGCCGTCGCAAGATCATATCCTTTTACTTTCTGAAGGAAAATTATACCCCAGTCAATGATAGCATAACGGCTCATATACATGAACGCGCTGGCGATAGCGAGGATCCATACTCCGGGATTCCTGATGACCGCGCGCTGGAGAGAGCTGGTCTCGTCACCCTTTGTCTTCTGGGAGTTTTTCTTGAGTTCCTCTGCGTGGGCTGCATATTCCTCTTCGGTCATCTCACCGCTCACCACCTGGATTGGAGGAAGACCTTTGCTCTCAGTAGTATCATGAAGGAATAGCAGAATCAGCACGATTCCCAAGACTCCGGCGAGGGCGGCGCCAAAAAAGCCCCACTTCCATCCCAAAGCAGCCACGAGGGAGCCTACGAATACAAAGGAGAGTCCCTCTCCGATATTATGGCTAGCACTGAAGAATCCGTAATATGTTCCTCTCTGTGCAAGTGGATACCATCTTGTAAGTCCTACGATAGCGCAAGGTGCGCCAAGCGACTGTGAGCATCCGTTAATCGCCCACATAGTAGCAAAAAGGACAAAAAGCAAAGCATTAGATATTCCCAGCTTGGCAGCGCCAATTCCAAGTATTCCCATACCGAAGTTCATAAACGCGCTGACTGCGAGTCCGGTCGCCATGAAATACTTGATGTTCGACCTATCCACAAGGAAACCATTTATGAGCTTGAATGCAGCATATGTCCATTGAAGGCAGGCGCCAATGATACCGAGCTGGACAGCAGTAAGCAAACCCGCATCGATGAGCGGCTGCTTCATTACGCTGAAAGAAAGACGGCAAACATAAAATAGACCGTAAGCAAGAGTTCCCGCCAAGAAGGTCTGAAAACGAAGCTTCTTGTATGTTGCCTGTTGTTTTTCAACCGGCACAGCCGTAGCTGCCGGCTGGCTGGTCTTGTAAAAATCTAAAAAAGCCATGTCTGGTAAAAAGTGTTAGTATGTGAGCTGGCAAAGATAAGTATTTTATTTCTTATAAAGAATAGCCGCTTTTTCAATTTCCAGCCCCTTCATGTAGGCTTCCATGTATTTGTCAAATCCGGCGACTTCTTCCGGAGTTGGAGAAACCTCGGTCCCCGCATTTCCGGCGAATACCACCTTGTCAAGATAGTCCGGCAGAGACAAGCCGGAAGGATTGTTGACGAGATATCCGGCAAGCAGGGCGATGCCCCATGCTCCTCCCTCCCCGGCAGTCTCCATCACGGAGACCGGAGAATTCAGCGCGGCGGCAAGGACTCTCTGCCCCACGCCCTTGGTCTTCAGCAGGCCGCCATGTCCGGTAAGCCTGTCGACCTTGACGCCCTCATCCTTGAACAATATGTCATTGCCGAGTTTGAGCACGCATACGGAAGCATACAGATGCGACTTCATGAAATTGGCCAGACTGAACTTGTCCGTAGAATTCCTGACAAACAGCGGCCTTCCCTCCGGGAAACCGGTCACCGGTTCTCCGGAAATGTAGTTGTATGACACAAGGCCTCCGCAGTCCGCATCTCCCGACAGAGAACAGTTGAACAGCCTCTCATATATTTCTCCCATGTCCACCGGGATGCCCATCAGTTCCTGATACTCCTTGAAGAGACGGACCCAGGCATTCAGGTCGGACGTACAGTTGTTGCAATGGACCATGGCCACAGGACTTCCGTCAGGAGTCGTCACCATGTCTATCATCTCATAAGGCTTGCTGAGGCCTTTTTCCAGCACTATCATCGAAAACGAAGACGTGCCTGCAGAGATGTTGCCGGTACGCTGCTTCACAGCATTCGTAGCGGTCATTCCCGTGCCGGCGTCCCCCTCAGGAGGGCATAGAGGTATTCCCGCCTCGAGGTGTCCTGATTCATCGAGTTTCCTTGCTCCTTCGGGGGTTAAATATCCGGCATTGGCGCCAGCCAGGAGGACTTTCGGAAGGAGGTCCGAAAGTCTCCATGGATAGCGGGACACTTCAGTAAGCTGATCAAACTTCTTCAGCATTGAGGAATCATAATCCATGGTCTCGGAGTCCACCGGAATCATTCCCGACGCATCTCCGATTCCAAGTACCTTCTCCCCTGTCAGCTGCCAGTGTACATAACCGGCAAGCGTAGTAAGGAATACTATGTCCTTCACATGCGGCTCTCCGTTCAATATCGCCTGGTAAAGATGGGAAACACTCCATCTCTGAGGTATGTTGGTATTGAACAGGGCCGAAAGACGGGATGCTGCCTCCTTGGTGTTCGTGTTCCTCCAAGTCCTGAATGGGACAAGTATCTCGTCTTTTTTTCCGAAAGGCATGTAGCCATGCATCATCGCTGAGATTCCGATTGCGGAAAGCTTCTCGATTTCGACATCGTACTGCTTCCTGACATCGGCCCTCAAAGAAGAATAGCAGTCCCTGAGTCCGTTCCAGATTGCATCGATGGAATATGTCCACAAACCGTCGACCAGCTGATTTTCCCATTCATGGGCTCCCTGGGCGACAGGATTGTTATTCTCATCGATCAAAACGGCCTTTATCCTTGTCGAGCCAAACTCTATTCCAAGGACTGCCTTTCCTGATGCTATGGTATTCCTTATGTCAGACATGGCTTACTTAAGTGCTTTGTTTAAAAGATAATATACTTCGTTCATCCGCATCTCCTTCTTGAAACCGGAGATGGTGGTATCCTTGTTTATGTGCAGCATCTCTATATCCGCGATCTCCGCATAGTCCTCCCAGTATTCCGGAGTGAGGTCATAGGAGAAGCACGAATGGTGGGTGCCTCCCGCGAGGATCCACGCGCCCGCGCCGATCTCGAAATTCGGCTTGGGAATCCACAGCGCAGAAGCTACAGGGAGCTTAGGAAGCGGCTTAGGCTCGATGCACTCAACATCGTTCACGATAAGGCGGAAGCGGCCTCCCATATCTACTACAGTCGCAGTGATTCCGTCGCCAGGCTTGCTGGTGAACACGAGACGGGCGGTCTGGACCTTGCGTACTCCGATTCCGAGGTGATGTACCTCGAGACGAGGTTTCTTGGCCGCAATCAGAGGGCAGACTTCGAGCATGTGGGCCTGAAGTATGGCGCTGCGCTCCCCGGCGAAATTAAGGGTATAGTCCTCGAGGAACGAGCATCCCTTGCCGAGGCCCTGGCCCATGAACCAGACGGTCCTGTAAAGGGCCGCGCTCTTCCAGTCACCTTCCGCGCCGAAGCCATAGCCTTCCGCCATGAGCCTCTGGGAGGCAAGTCCGGGAATCTGATCGAAACCGAGACCCGACTCTTCGACATTCACATCACCCAGATCATCAAAGTTGGTAGTGAATCCTTTAGCTCCTTTGGCTTTGAGGACAGCACGGAGAGTGAGCTCAGCCTTGGCTGAGTTCCTTACCCTCTTATATCCCTCCGTGGACTTGTCCTCAAGAGAAGAATCGTGGTCATACATGGAAAAATACTCACTCACCAATGCATCCACGTCCTTCTCCTTCACAGCCTTGAAATATTCCATCACATCGCTGAAAGGCATATAATCAACATGATAACCGAGTCGGATCTCAGCCTCGACCTTATCCCCGTCTGTTACCGCGACATTGTTCATCTGGTCGCCGAAACGGATGATCAGCATATCCTGGGCGTCTGCCCAAGCTGCTGCAACCCTCTGCCATACAGCGATATGGCGGAGAGTATTTTCGTCCTTCCAATACCCCACCACTGTCTTGTGGTTCTTCCTCATGCGGGAAAGGATATGGCCGAACTCACGGTCTCCGTGGGCGCTTTGATTCAGGTTCATGAAGTCCATGTCCATCGTGTCCCATGGGATCTCCTCGTTGAACTGGGTATGGAGATGGAGAAGCGGCTTGCGAAGCTTCTGCATTCCATGAATCCACATCTTTGCCGGGGAGAATGTGTGCATCCATGTAATGACACCGATACACTTAGGATCGGCCTCGGCCCTTGTCATAACGTCGAGGACCTCGGCAGAAGAGTTGGCAGTGCCCTTGTACACCACCTTTACAGGCAGTATTCCAGAGGCATTCATGCCATCCACCATCTTGGTGGAATGTCCGTCCACCTGCACCACGGCATCTCCGCCGTAGAGGAGCTGGGCTCCGGTGACGAACCAGACTTCAAAATTCTTATATGCGTCTATCATCTTTGTTTTTTGATTATTTATTTCTTTTTCTGTCCATAATATGCTCCGGGGCCATGCTTGCGAAGGAAATGCTTCTCCACGAGCAGAGGATTCATGGTCAGGTCAGGATTGACGGAATATGCTATGAAAGCCATCTTTGCGACCTGCTCCAGCACCACCGAGTTATGGACTGCGTCAGCGGCATCCTTGCCCCATGCGAACGGGCCATGATTCTTCACCAGGACTCCGGGGGTCTGCATCGGGTTCATGCCACGGAACCGCCTTACGATGACGTTTCCGGTCTCGAGTTCATATTCTCCCCTGACCTCCTGTTCTGTCATGTCTCCGGTACATGGGATCGCCTCATGGAAATAATCCGAATGAGTCGTCCCGATGTTAGGGATGTCCTTTCCGGCCTGGGCCCATGCGGTCGCATAGGTCGAATGGGTATGGACGATGCCCCCGATTTCCGGGAATGCCCGGTACAGGGCCAGGTGTGTAGGAGTGTCGGATGAAGGATTGAGGTCCCCTTCCACGACGTTTCCGTCCAGGTCGACGACAACCATGTCGGACGGTTTCATGTCATCGTATGACACTCCGCTCGGCTTTATCACTACGAGCCCGTACGACCTGTCGATGGCCGAGACGTTGCCCCAGGTGAATATTACGAGTCCATGTCTTACAAGGTCCAGGTTGGCCCTGCAGACCTTATCTTTCAATTCTTCAAGCATATTACCAGAGAGCTATGTAAAGCAGAGCCACGATTATGCAGATGCCTGCGGCACCCCATGCGTACCCCTTGTCCGTATGGAAAAGGCTGAGATCCACCGGAAGAGCCTTCGCGTCTCTCTTCCTGTCGGAAGCATCGCTCCTGAGCCAGATGGCATTGCAGCCTACCAGCACGCCGAAGAAGATAAATGCCTGGAAGCCGATATCATTGAGGTATGCTATCAAGTTGTTGTCAGGCGTAGCGGTCTCAGGAAGGCATGCGCCCCATATGACCACTGCCAGTGAGACTACTATGCAGCCAAGACCGACAAGGCCGAGAATCTTTGCCCAGCGGAGCATGCTCGCCCTGTCTTTCTCGTCAGGAAGTTCAGTCTTCTCGAACTTGTTGTCGAGATATGAGATGAGCACGAACATCGAGATGAGGATGATGAAGATGTATCCTGCCCTGAGCTGGAAAGGCACTCCTCCGAGGAAGATCTTGAAGAGGACACCGAGAGGAATGGTGGCGATGGCCGTCCATACGGCAGCCCTTGAGCTGGCTCTCTTCCAGAGAAGGCCGAGGCCGAATACCGTGATGATTCCCGGATAGATGAATCCTGAATACTCCTGGATATACTGGAAGGCCTGGTCGAGTCCTCCGAGGAGAGGCTTTACTACGATGGCTGCGACTACAAGGGCGATGAGGGAGGTAAGGCGCCCCACATTCACGAGGTTCCTGTCCCCTGCTTCCTTGTTGATGTATTTCTTATAGATGTCCATCGTGAACAGAGTGGACGTGGAGTTCAGCATCGAGGCGAGCGAGGAGATGATCGCAGCTGCGAGAGCGGCGAACGAAAGTCCTTTCACTACCGGCGGGGCGAAGTTGCGGATGAGCCATGGATATGCGTCATCAGCCACGTTGATCGAGCCCTGGAGCTGGGTGAACTGGTCGGCGTGGGCTGTCATGTAGAATGCGCAGACGCCAGGGAGAACGACGATGAACGGGATGAGTATCTTGAGGAAGCCGGCGAATACGAGACCTCTCTGGGCCTCCTTGATGCTCTTCGCAGCAAGACCTTTCTGGATTATGTACTGGTTGAAGCCCCAGTAACCGAGGTTGGTGAGCCATACGGCGCCGACGATGGCGGCGATTCCAGGGACATTCGCGAATGCGCTCGAGTTATGCGACTCCTGGATCACAAGATGGAAGTGGGTGTCGTTGGCATATTCCCCGGTGGTGAGAGTGGTGTACACGTTGCGGAGACCTTCGAGGGCTGCTCCGTTTCCGGCTGCCTTCAGCGCGAAGAATGCCGTGATGAGACCGCCTCCTACAAGGAAGAACACCTGCATCACGTCGGTCCAAGCCACTGAGGAGAGACCGCCATAGATCGAGTAGATTCCGGCAATTATGAACAATACCACAACTATGAGCATCCTCACCGAGACCATGGTTCCTCCGATGGTGAAGAATACGTTCTGCAGGCCGAGGATCTGCTCGATTGCCAATGCGCCCAGCCATGCGACCGAGGTCAGGTTGACGAAGATGTAGAGGAACAGCCAGAGGATCGAGAAGGCCAGTCCGACTCCGTCATTGTATCTTTCGCGAAGGAACTGAGGGATAGTGAATATCTTCTGCTTGAGCATGACAGGAAGCAGGAACTTTCCGATCACCACGAGGGTGACGGCTGCCATGACCTCGTATGCCGCAGTGGCAATTCCGTCGCGGAAGCCGGTTCCGGACATGCCGATAAACTGTTCCGCCGATATGTTGGCCGCGATCAGCGACGCTCCTACAGCCCACCAGGTAAGGGAATTACCTGCCAGGAAGTAATCGTTCGCGCTCTTTTCTTCGCCCTTCTTGGTCCTTCCGAGAAAGAGTCCGAGGGAGATGAGCACTACAAGATAGATTACGAGGATGACCATGTCCATGGTCCGGAAACCGGAGGCTGCTATGGCCTGGGACAGGTTGACACTGCTGAAAGTATCACCGAGTTGCTGGATGAAGTTCATAAGCGTGGACTATTTGTCTATTGAGAATGCGAAAATACAATTTGAGGTATAAGTCTCTCCCGGGCGGAGGATCGCTGAAGGCCAGCCGGCTTTGTTTGGAGAGTCAGGATAGTGCTGGGTCTCCAGACAGATACCGGTCCTCTGCTGGTAAGCTGTTCCTTTCTTTCCGGTAACGGTCCCGTCAAGGAAATTGCCCGTATATATCTGTATGCCAGGTTCGTCCGTATAGACCTTGAGCGAGATGCCGGATGCAGGGCAAAGCAGGTGGACGGCAGTCTTGGTGATGTCACCTTCCGTATCCAGTACCCAGTTATGGTCATATCCGTTTCCGTTGCGGATCTGCTCGTCGTCGGCCGAGATGGAGTCGCTGATCGGATGGTATATCCTGAAATCGAACGGAGTGCCCTCTACCGGGGCGATCTCTCCGGTCGTCATGTATGTGTCGTCGATCGGAGTGTATGCGGATGAATTCACCCACATGATGTTGTCCTCGATCGATTTCTCAGGATCTCCGCTGAGGTTGAAATAGGAGTGGTTGGTCATGTTTATGACAGTCGGAGCCGACGTGGTGGCCTCGTAGCTGATGCTAAGGGCATTGTCGTCGTCGAGAGTGTATGTAACATATGCGCGCACGTCGCCGGGGAAACCGTTGTCCCCGTCAGGAGAAAACCTGGACAGCTTGAGATGCTGAGAGTCGTGCTCTATTTCTTCATATACCTGATACTGCCAGCCGGTCGGACCTCCGTGCAGACAGTGGCCGAAGTTGTTCTGCGGGAGCTGGTAGTCTATCCCGTCTATGTTGATATGGCCATGGTCGAGCCTGTTGGCATAGCGGCCGATGGCGGCGCCGAAGTCGGATAAGTTGTTCTCCGGAAAATAGCTTTTCACGTTGTCGAAGCCGAGGACGACATCCCTCATCTTCCCTTCTTTGTCCGGGACCATCATAGACACGATCCTGCCGCCGAAGTTGGTTATGCAGACCTCCATCCCGTTTTTGTTGACAAGGGTGTAAAGGTGAGTGGCGGAACCGTTGTATTCGCTTTCGAAGTCTGATGGATCCAGGCCAGAAAGAGTGGTCGCAGCCTTCTCGCAGCAACCTTGGAGAAAGAGAGACGCTGTCATGACCAGCATCATCTGTTTTAGTGTGTTCATAATTATGGGTTTAATAGCTGTGTTTTATATCTTGAATTTGCTGTCCTTGGAGTATTTCTCGGGGTTGAGCCGATACAGGGCCGCTCCCCTCCTGGACAGCAGTTTGTCAATGTGTCCGGTCTTCTCGATGTAGTCCATCTCGGCTATCCTTTTCCTGAAGTTACGTTTGTCGATCTCCTCTCCGAGTATGGCCTCGTACAGGCTCTGGAGCTGGGTCAGGGTGAATTCTTCAGGGAGGAGGTTGATGCCGGTCGGCTTGCTGAGAGCCTTTTCTCTCATCACTGAGAGGGCGTCCGCTACCATCTGGTCATGGTCGAAGATAAGGTGGGGAAGTTCGTCAAGCTTTACCCAGAAGGCGTTATGGGCCTTGATCAGTTCCTTATCCTGTTTATTGATGTCGATAAGTGCGTAGTAGGCCGCGGAGATTACCCGTTCTCCCGGATCTCGCTCCACTTCGCCATAAGCCTTTACCTGGCGCATATAAATGTCCTTCAAGCCTGTCAGATTCGTCAGGACTCGCCTGGCCGCATCATCGACGCTTTCTCCTTCTTCCACGAAACCGCCCATCAGGGACCACTCGCCCATGGCCGGCTCGAAGTTTCGTTTCTGCAGGAGCAGGCTGAGGCCACCCTCCTCGAAACCGAAGATTATACAATCCACCGCCATGTGGAATTTCGGGTAAGAACTATAATAGGACTTTGTGTTCATGGTCATAGTTTCGTGTTGAGCCACACCATTTTCAGCGTGACACTGCAAATATATATAATGATTAGTGTAAAAACAACACTTATTTGACGGTTTTCGTAAAAATCCGGTCAGAGCCCTTCAATTCTGGCAGTTAGAGATCTTTGCAAGTCGCAGTCCTGGTACGAAAAAAGGAGGCGGCGAAGAAGCCGTCTCCTTTCCTCGTACCTCCGCTCGGAATCGAACCGGGACCGTCAGAACCGGAATCTGAAATTCTATCCTTTAAACTACGGAGGCATGTTGGGAGCACAAAGTTAACAAAAAAGACGATAATAGAGCAAATTTTAAGGTAAAGTCAAAGAAATTGCCTAATTTTGCATGCTTATACACATTATTAAATTCGCGATATGAAGAAAGCATATGTTTTCCCAGGACAGGGATCCCAATTTCCAGGTATGGCGAAAGACCTGTACGAAAACCAATCCAAAGCCAAAGAAATGCTTGAAAAAGCAAACGAGATACTCGGTTTCAGAATCACTGACATAATGTTCGAAGGAACAGCCGACGATCTCAAAGCAACCAAGGTAACACAACCAGCTATCTTCCTGCACTCTACAGTTCTGGCCGCCTGCTATGACGGATTCAAGCCAGACATGACGGCCGGTCACTCTCTCGGAGAGTTCTCAGCACTCGTAGCCGCCGGAGCGATCAGTTTCGAAGACGGACTCCGTCTCGTATCCATAAGGGCCAACGCCATGCAGAAATGCTGCGAGGCTAACCCGGGCGGCATGGCCGCAATCATCGGAATGACAAACGAAGCCGTAGAAGACGTATGCAAGAGCGTCGACGGACTCGTGATTCCAGCCAACTACAACAGTGACGGCCAGGTAGTGATCTCCGGCGAGAAAGCCGCAGTCGAGGCTGCCTGCGAGAAGGCCAAGGAAGCCGGCGCAAAGAGGGCCCTCCCTCTCCCGGTAAGCGGAGCCTTCCACTCCCCGCTCATGGAGCCTGCACGCAAAGAGCTCGCAGAGGCAATCGAGAAGACTACCTTCAGCGCTCCTGTATGCCCGGTTTACCAGAACGTGACTGCAAAGGCAGAGACCGACCCTGAGACAATCAAGGCCAACCTTCTCGCCCAGCTTACTTCTCCTGTAAGATGGACCCAGTCAGTCAAGAGCATGGTTGCCGACGGCGCAGACTACTTCATGGAAATCGGCCCGGGCAACGTCCTCCAGGGACTCATCAAGAGGACTGCCGGAGCAGACGTCACAATCGAAGGGATATCAACTCTGTAAAATACAATAATATTATATCAACTACATAACTTTACAACGATTATGGCTAAAAAATTCATTACCTGTGACGGTAATACAGCTGTAGCTAACATCGCTTATCTGTTCAGCGAACATGCTGCTATCTACCCGATCACCCCATCATCGCCGATGGCCGAGAACATCGACGAGTGGGCAGCTCATGGTAAGAAAAACCTTTGGGGAGAAACCGTAAAGGTCACCGAGCTTCAGAGTGAGGCTGGCGCTTCCGGTACTGTCCACGGTTCACTTCAGGCCGGAGCTCTTACCACCACCTATACAGCATCCCAGGGTCTTCTCCTGATGATCCCTAACATGTATAAGATCGCAGGTGAAATGCTTCCTGCAGTCTTCCACGTATCAGCCCGCGCCCTTGCAAGCCACGCCCTCTCCATCTTCGGAGACCACCAGGACGTAATGGCATGCCGCCAGACCGGTTTCGCAATGCTCGCATCAGGCTCTGTACAGGAGGCTCATGACCTCGCAGCCGTAGCTCACCTCGCTGCCATCAAGTCAAGCATTCCATTCCTCCACTTCTTCGACGGATTCCGTACATCCCACGAGATCCAGAAGATCGAGGCCCTCGACGAGGACGATCTCCGCAAGATGGTAAGCACCAAGAGTCTTGCCAAGTTCCGTGCACGTGCCCTCTCACCGGACGCTCCTGTGACCCGCGGTACCGCCCAGAACGGAGACGTTTACTTCCAGGCTCTCGAGTCAAGGAACAAATTCTACAGCGAGATTCCTGACATCGTAGCCCGCTACATGGGCGAGATCAGCGAACTCACCGGAAGGGAGTATCGTCCATTCACATACTACGGCGCTCCAGATGCTGAGAACATCATCATCGCAATGGGCTCCGTAACCGAGACAATCAAGGAAACCATCGACTACCTCGAGGGTCAGGGCCGCAAGGTCGGTCTCATCACCTGCCACCTCTACCGTCCGTTCGCCGAGAAGTACTTCCTCAAAGTCCTTCCTGAGAGCGTCAAGAGGATCGCAGTCCTCGACAGGACCAAAGAGCCGGGTTCTCTCGGAGAGCCTCTCTTCCTCGATGTCAAGGCACTCTTCCAGGGTCGTGAGAACAGCCCGCTCGTAGTAGGCGGCCGTTACGGTCTTTCATCAAAGGACACCACCCCTGCCCAGATCATCGCCGTTTACGACAACCTCGACCTCAAGGAGCCTAAGAGCGACTTCACCATCGGCATCGTGGATGACGTGACCTTCAAGTCTCTCCCGCTCAAGGAGGAGATCTCAATCGTGAAGGAAGGCACCACCGAGTGCAAGTTCTATGGTCTCGGTTCTGACGGTACCGTCGGCGCCAACAAGAACACCATCAAGATCATCGGTAGCCACACCGACCTTTACAGCCAGGCATACTTCGACTATGACTCAAAGAAGTCAGGCGGTTATACCTGCTCTCACCTCCGTTTCGGCAAGCTGCCTATCAAGGCTCCTTACCTCGTATCAACCCCTGACTTCGTGGCTTGCCACGTTCCTTCATACCTCAGCAAGTATGACGTGCTCAAGGGCATCAAGAACGGCGGAACCCTCCTCCTCAACAGCCTCTGGGACGAGGAAGAGACCCTCAAGAGAATTCCTGACCACGTAAAGGCTGTCATCGGAAAGAAGAACATCAACCTCTATATCATCAACGCCACCAAGATCGCCGCTGAAATCGGCCTCGGCGGAAGGACCAACACCATCCTCCAGAGCGCATTCTTCAAGATCACCGGCATCATCCCTTACGACGACGCTGTCAAGTACATGAAGGACGCCATCGTGAAGAGCTACGGCAAGAAGGGTGAGAACGTCGTGAACATGAACTACGCAGCCGTTGACCGCGGTGGCGAGTACACCAAGGTTGAGATCCCTGCTGACTGGAAGAACATCACCGCCAAGTTCGAGAATCCGAACAAGGACCGTTTCGCTCCTGAGTTCGTCAAGAAAATCGCCGACGTTGTCAACGCCCAGGCTGGTGACACCCTCCCGGTAAGCGCATTCGAGCCATACTGCGACGGCACGATGCCTTCAGGCACCTCCGCATACGAGAAACGTGGAGTCGCCGTGATGGTTCCGTCATGGAAAGAAGAGAACTGTATCCAATGCAACACCTGTGCATTCGTCTGCCCTCACGCTGCTATCCGTCCGTTCCTCCTCACCGAGGAAGAGGCTCAGCAGGCTCCGGAAGGCCTCAAGATGAAACAGGGTCTCGCAGTACTCAAAGAGTACAAGTTCGCCCTCTCTACTTCAGTCGCTGACTGTACTGGTTGCGGCAACTGCGTCGACGTATGTCCTGCCAAGGAGAAAGCCCTTGTCATGGTTCCTTACGAAGGTCAGGAGGCAGAGCAGGAGAACTACAACTGGCTCAACACCAAGATCGGCTACAAGGAGAATGTGGTCAACAAGGCAGCCAATGTCAAGAACGCACAGTTCGCACAGCCTCTGTTCGAGTTCTCAGGAGCCTGCGCAGGTTGCGGCGAGACACCGTACATCAAGAACATCACCCAGCTCTTCGGCGACCACATGATGATCGCCAACGCTACCGGATGTTCATCAATCTACGGCGCATCATTCCCTGCATCACCTTACTGCACCAACAGCCAGGGCCACGGTCCTGCATGGCAGAACTCCCTCTTCGAGGACAACGCAGAGTTCGGTCTCGGTATGAAGCTCGGTTCAGACCGCGCCCGCGAGACAGTCGCAAGGCTCATGACCGAAGGCCTCCAGTGCGAGTGCTGCTCTGAGGCTATCAAGGCTCTCTTCGCAAAGTGGCTTGACAACAGAAATGATGCAGCCGTTACCCGCGAGGTAGCTGACGCCCTCGTTCCTCTCATGGAAGAGTGCAAGTGCGACATCTGCAGCGAGCTCCTTATCTACAGGCACTTCATCCCATCCCGCAGCCAGTGGATCTTCGGTGGTGACGGTTGGGCATACGATATCGGTTTCGGCGGTCTCGACCACGTACTCGCATCCGGCGAGAATGTGAACGTCCTCGTACTCGATACCGAGGTTTACTCCAACACCGGTGGCCAGAGCTCCAAGTCTACCCCTGCAGGCGCAATCGCCAAGTTTGCCGCTTCAGGTAAGAAGGTCCGCAAGAAAGACCTCGGTATGATCGCTATGAGCTACGGTTATGTATATGTAGCACAGGTAGCAATGGGTGCAAGCCCAGTCCAGTACCTCAACGCCATCAAGGAGGCTGAGGCATACGACGGACCGTCACTCATCATCGCCTACGCTCCATGTATCAACCACGGTCTGAAGGCCGGCATGGGTCTCAGCCAGAAGGAGGAGAAACTTGCAGTCGAGTGCGGTTACTGGCACCTCTACAGGTACAACCCTACTCTCGAAGGAACTGACAAGAATCCGTTCTCTCTCGACAGCAAGGAGCCTGACTGGACCAAGTTCCAGGACTTCCTCAAGGGTGAGGTCCGTTTCGCATCCCTCAGTAAACTCTTCCCTGAGCACGCTCAGGAGCTTCTCGAGAAGACCGAAGAGTTCGCAAAGGTACGTTACAACACCTACGCTAAACTTGCAGGCAAGTAATTCTTGACCTATATATAATTAGAGGCCGGCAGAGATGCCGGTCTCTTTTTTTTATTATTAATTGTATTTTTTACACTTTTTATTTATCTTTGAGTTATCACAACAATTGACGCTAAAATGAGAAAAACTATTTCCTTGATTATCATCGGCATACTGGCCATAAGCGCATGCACCGGCGAACAGTCCGGCTACCCTGTCGCCCCGGTTCCGTTCACGTCAGTCAAAGTCAACGACTCTTTCTGGGGCGGGCGCCTGAAAGCATCCAGAGAGGTGACGATACCTCTGGCCTTCAGCAAATGCGAAGAGACCGGCCGCTACGAGAACTTCGTCAAAGCCGAAAAACAGATGCATTCCGATGTCAATCTCGGTTACAAAGTCGAGGGATTTCCCTTCGATGACACCGATGTCTATAAGACGATCGAAGGAGCGAGCTACATTCTCCAGACCTACCCGGACCCGAAACTCTAAACCTATATCGACAGC
>JAFZTP010000191.1 GCA_017618815.1 Bacteroidales bacterium
ACCTCCGTTACCGGTCTCAGATTCATGGTGTTATCGAATTCCATCTTTTGATTATAGGTTTTACGGACACAAATATACTTTAAAATTCCTATATTTACAGACAGATATAACATAAAACTACTATGACCTTCACTATGATTATCCAGCTGCTGATAGTTCTTGCAGCGCTATACGTAGGTTCCCGCTACGGCAGTCTCGCTCTCGGAGCGATATCCGGCATAGGCCTTGCCATCCTGGTATTCGGTTTCGGACTGAAGCCCGGCACCCCTCCGACAGACGTAATCTACATAATCATCGCAGCCGTCACCTGCGCCGGAACCCTTCAGGCGTCGGGCGGTATGGACTGGATGATCCAGATTGCCGAAAAAATGCTCAGGAAGCATCCGGAGCACATTACGTTTCTCGCACCACTCGTCACCTTCTTCCTCACGGTGCTCGTCGGCACAGGCCATGTGGTCTATACAATCATGCCTATCATCTGCGACATCGCACTGAAGAAGGACATACGTCCTGAGCGCCCATGCGGAGTCGCCTCGATCGCATCCCAGGTCGGAATCACCTGCTCCCCTATCGCTGCGGCAGTGGTCTCATTCGTCACGATCTCCAACGCCAACGGATATGGAGTGACCATCCCTCAGGTCCTCATGGTGACTATCCCTGCATGCCTTATGGGCATCATCTGCGCAGCCGCCGCTTCATACCACAGGGGCAAGGACCTTGACAAAGACGAGGAGTTCCAGAAAAGAAAAGCCGATCCGGAGCAGTACAAGTACATGTATGGCGGGTCTGCCACTACCCTGGACAAGGTCATCTCCCCAAAGGCAAAGGCATCGGTATTCATCTTCCTGGGGTCATTGCTATGCATCGTGGCATTTGCATTCCTGCAAATGTTCCATGCTGAAGTAAATGGCGAGACCGTAACACTGGCAAAGGCCCTGGCCCTGCCTAAGATGAATATCATAATCCAGATAATAATGCTGACTGCCGCCGCGTGCAACATCATGTTCTGCGACGCCGCCCCGAAGAAAGCGGTCGCAGGCGCAGTATGGCAGTCAGGAATGGTCGCAGTAGTAGCCATCTATGGCATCGCATGGCTTGCGGATACGTATTTTGCCAACTATCTGGCCGAGATGAAAGACATGCTGGGAAACGTGGTAGAGGCATATCCTTGGGCCATAGCCTTCGTATTCTTCCTGGTTTCCGTGCTGATTAATTCCCAGGGAGCCGTCGTAGTGGCAATGCTGCCCCTCGCCTACTCTCTCGGGATCGCCGGTCCAGTGCTTCTGGGCGTCCTGCCGAGCGTATATGGATATTTCTTCATCCCGAACTATCCTTCAGATATCGCGACGGTCAACTTTGACCGGTCCGGGACCACGGTGATTGGAAAATACCTGCTGAACCACAGTTTCATGATGCCAGGACTCATATGCGTGACTGTATCTACCATCATTGGATACCTTATCACGAACGTGTTGTTCCCGGGCTATTTCGCCAGCTTCATCATGTAACTAGCGGGACAGGAACTTGCTGTCGATATAAGCATTGAAAGCGTCCTTATAGAGATCTCCGACTGGGAGGGTCATTTCCGGAGTCATGGAAACCTTGCCTTTGGAGATCTCTCTTATCTTTGAGAGATTCACTATGTAAGACTTGTGTATCCTCATGAAACGGTCCGACGGCAGCCGGTCTTCCAGCTTTTTCATACTGAGGAGCACTACCACGGGTTCGGACTCCCCCTCCACGAAAATCTTCAGGTACTCGCTCATACCTTCGATATAGATTATCTTGGAAATATCGACGCGTACGACCTTGTAGTCTGTCTTCAGGAACAGGGAATCGTCAGCATCCGGATTCGATACCGAAGCCGAAGCCTGGAGCAACTCGAAACAGTGACGCACCTTCTCCGCGGCCCGCTCGAAGTCGGCAAGGCTGAAAGGCTTCAGCAGATAGTCCACCGCATCGACCTTGTAACCCTCCACAGCATATTCTGAATAGGCAGTCGTGAATACCACGATCGGCGGTGACACCAGAGACTTGACAAAATCAAGTCCGGACAGGTCCGGCATGTTTATGTCAAGGAACATGGCATCCACGCTCTCTTTATCCAGGATAGCCGCAGCTTCGGACGCGCTCATGCATGAGCCCGCAAGTTCAAGGAACGGGACTTTTCCGATGTAAGAGACAAGCTGCTTCAGTGCGAGTGGCTCGTCATCAATTGCCAGACAACGTATCATCGATATTCTTAGGGATTATGACAAGTATTTCGTAGATGTCGGACTCAGTGCCGACGTGCATCATATAATTCGATCCATAGAGAAGGTCAAGCCTTTTCCTAACGTTTATCAGACCTATTCCCTTGATGCCGTCCGGATTGTCTCCGTGGCGGCTGTTGGTACATCTGAAAATGATCCTTTCCTCATCGACTTCCAGTTTGACGGAGATAAAAGAATCCTTCTCATAGCTTACTCCATGCTTGAATGCATTTTCCACGAAAGTCGCGAACATCAGCGGAGGAACCTCGGCGCCGCAGAAATCTTCGGGCAGGGCCAGGTCGATATGGACCGCATCAGAATAGCGTATTTTCATCAGGGAGATGTAATGGCTCAGGAACTCAGCCTCTTTCTCCAGTGGGATGGTCGGTTTCTCTCCCTCATAAAGCACATAGCGCATAAGGCGGGAAAGCTCTACCAGACTGTATTTCGCCTGCTCCGGGTCAATGTCCACCAGGGCATGGATGTTATTCAGGGTGTTCATGAAGAAATGCGGGCTGATCTGATATCTCAGATACGCCAGCTGATGGACCATGTTCTCGCTCTCCAGCAGTTCGAGCCTCTGCTCGTCGGCGACGCTCCTGAAATAAGTCTTGGCGCCGATATTGGCCATGATCATAAGTACCGCTGCGGTAACTTTCAGGAAAGCCGGGCTTAGCGGAGCGCTGTGACGCGGCGGAAATACGCTTGGGTCCGGCAGGAACGGCATCGTCACGTCAGGGCCGAAAGGCATCATGACTATATGCTGCTGATGAGGCACCGCCGCCGAGAAATACGGCAGGAGAAGGGTAAATGCGACCAGCAGGAGGATGGTGACAAGGCAATAGAACCAGCGCTGTCCCTTGACGTAGAAATACCTTGCA
>JAFZTP010000192.1 GCA_017618815.1 Bacteroidales bacterium
ATGAACGCACTTTCGGCCCTTGGCCTGCTCAGCCGTTTCGTCGGGATGCTCACGGACTCCCGCAGCTTCCTCAGCTATACCCGTCACGAATACTTCCGCAGGATACTCTGCAACATGCTGGGAGAGGACGTGGAAAGCGGCAAACTTCCACGCAGCGAGATGGCCTTCATCCATCAGATGGTAAAGGACATCAGCTACAACAACGCAGACAAGTATTTCGGATTCTAGAAGAAAAGTCCGGCAAGCTCCTCAGGAGCAAGCCTGTCAAAATAGTCAGATACCGGCAGCCCGGAAAGAAGGTCCTCGATGCAGGCCCTGTCGAAACGGCTGCCGGCTATTTTTTTCGCAAGTCCGTCGGCAGGCAGGTTGCCTATGAAGTCGCCGCCGAAAGAGAGCGTTTCTACGATGCCGTCCTTGACTGTCCATGAGGCTTCGACCGTGCCGCAGGAGAACTTCTTGCGGCAATGGAAATCAGCCTTCGGGGAACGGCCCACGTTCCATTCCCATGTACGGAACTTCTCGTCTGCCTCCTTCGCGATCTCCGAGAGCTGTTCTTCGGAAAGGACGACCTGCGCGTCTCCGGCAGCCAGTTTCTCTGCCAGCGCTCCCTTGAATGACTCTATGTCCGGGAATTCCGGAAGATACTCCTTGAGGTTGGCCACCCTGCTCCTGACGGAAGCGACACCCGCGGCTTCCATCTTGCTCCCGGGCACAGAAAGCGCCTCGGTCAGCTTTCCGAAATCCACATCATACATAAGGGTTCCATGGACCATCAGCCTGTCCTTGTAGACTCTCTTGGCAAAGCCGGAGCATTTGCGGCCGTCCACCAGGATGTCGTTCCTGCCTGTGACCTCAGCGGGCACTCCGAGACTGCGGAGGGCCTTCACGACTAGGCTGAGATAGCCCGGATAGTCCCGTTCCAGGTCGGCGGAGCGGCCTACGATAGTATAGTTGAGATTCTGGAGGTCATGATAGACTGCTCCTCCACCGGTAGTGCGGCGGGCGAGAACGATGCCATGATCCCGAAGATAATCCAGATTGACCTCGCTGTAGGCGCTCTGGTTCATTCCGATTATGACCGAAGGACGGTTGCGCCAGAGGAAGAAGACCGGTTCGTCGAGACTGAGCTTTTCCAGGCAGAACCCGTCAAATGCCATGTTGAAATGCGGGTCCGTCGAGTCGTTTACGAGATACCTCATGCTACTGGGCGGAGAAGGCCGTTTCCTTGATGATTTCTGCGACAGTCGGATGAGGGAAAACCACCTTCCTGAGCTGGTCGACGGTCATCTTCTGGCTGATTGCGATGCATGCCCCGTGGATGATCTCCGAGCACGGGTTTCCAAGCATATGTACTCCGAGAACCCTGTCCGTGGCGGCGTCGGAGATGATCTTGCATATTCCCTCGCCCCTTTCGTTTTCTGCGACGAAGCGGCCTGAGTAGCCCATCGGGAGCTTCCGGACCTTGACTTCAAGCCCCTTGGCGGCGGCGTCCTCTTCGGAGATTCCGGCTCCGGCGACTTCCGGGTTGGTATAGACGACGCCTGGGATGGCATCGTAGCTCATGCTGTCTTCGATTCCGAGTATGGTGTTTACGGCGACTTCGCCCTCCCTCGAAGCGGTATGGGCGAGCATAGAGAAGCCAGTTACGTCTCCGGCGGCATAAACTCCGGGCACATTGGTGCGCATATGGTCATCGACCTTGATTCCGCGGTCGAACTCGACTCCGATGTTCTCCAGTCCGATGCCTTTCACGTTGGCCCTGCGGCCCACGCTGACGAGAATCTTGTCTCCGCTGACGCGGTGCTCTTCCCCGTCAGATCCGGTGAATACGACAGTATTGCCTTCGATGGCAGTGACCTTGCTTTCAAGGCAGAACTCGACTCCCCTCTTTGCATATATCTTCTGGAGCATTGAGCTTATCTCTCCGTCAAGCGGACCGAGAATCTTCGGCAGCATCTCGATCACGGTAACCTTTGATCCGAGGGCGTTGAAGAGGGCTGCGAACTCCATTCCGATCACGCCGCCGCCTATCACCACAAGCTCTTTCGGAGCTTCCTGGAGGGCAAGTATCCCGCGGTTGGTCACCACGGTCTCGCCAGCCTCTGCTAGTCCCGGGAACGGAGGCACGAAAGCCTCGGATCCGGTAGAGATTATCAGGTTGCGGGCTTCATACTCCGAATCTCCGGCCGCGATGGTCAGGACACCGTCATGACGGCCCCTGATCATGGCTTCGGCAGCAACCACTTCTACGTTGCCTGCTTTCATGGCGGCCTTGACTCCACCCACGAGTTTCTTTATCACTTTGTCTTTTCTCTTGGCCATCGCCTCATAGCTGAAAGACGGGGTCTCGGCAGAGATGCCGTAGTGGTCTCCGTTGAGGGCATAACTATATATCTTGGCACTATATAGAAGGGTTTTGGTAGGGATGCAGCCTTCGTTGAGACACACTCCGCCGAGCGAATTCTTTTCAAAAAGGACGACACTCAGACCGGCTGCTCCGGCCCTTTCTGCGGCGACATAGCCTCCGGGGCCGCCGCCTATGATAGCCAAATCATACATAATTGACAAAATAGGATAACAATATAAACAAACGGGGTATAAATCACTTACAAATATAAGTCAAAATTGGATAACTTTGTGATATGAAAAAGATTTTCTCCACCCTATTTATCTTCATGGGAATCCTTGGAGCACAGGCTCAGGATGCCCTTACGCTCATCGCCGAAAATCCGGACAGGGCAGCAAACAACTTGCATTCATATGAATTCGTCGAGGTCAGCGACACTCCTGCCCCGGAAGGCTTCGTTCCTTTTTACATTTCGCACTACGGCAGGCATGGATCCCGCTATGAGCTGAACACCAAATTCTCGAAGGCAGCGATAGCCGGCCTCAGGGCAGCTGACTCTCTCGGACTGCTCTCGGACATGGGACGACAGTTCCAGGCCGACGTGATCGCGATCACCAAGGCTCATGAGGAGATGGAAGGGATGCTTACCCCAAGAGGGGGAAGAGAGCACAGGACTATCGCGGCCAGGATGGCCGGCAGGTTCCCGCAGGTATTCGCATCCCCGGACAGGAGAGAAGTCAGCGCTGTGTCCAGTACAGTCCCGAGATGTCTCATGAGCATGGCAAACTTCACTTTAAGTCTGAAGGAGAAGATGCCTGACGTGGACATCAATTTCACTACAGGAGAGAAATACATGTCATATATAGCGCCGTCCATCCCTTATCCGCACCATATCGAGGGGCTGTGGGACGAGGCCGTCTATGAAGAATATGATTTCAGCCGATTCATGGGCCAGTTGTTTACGGACACGACAAAAATCAGGGAAATAATTCCTAATCCGGAGGAGTTCGTGCACTCTGCATACAGCACTTCCCAGATCTGCCAGGACCTTGACTTCCTTGGACTGGACATGATGAGGAAGTATTTCACCCCGGAAGAGCTCGTAAGTCTCTGGGCTACAGGAAACGACAATATATATCTAATGTGGGCAGGATCAAAGGAATACGGCTCCGAAGTCAAGGACAGGATCAAGCCTCTTGTACGCGACATAATCGAGAAGGCCGATGCCGCGATCGAGGGAAACAGCCACCGTGCTGCAGACCTGCGTTTCGGGCACGATACCGGAATGCTCCCTTTGTTCGCACTTCTGGGGGTGGATACCCCGAACGGGGAGTCCTACAGATTCTTCAACGCCCATAAGAACGGATGGTACTCATTCAGGCAAATACCTATGGCTACCAACGTACAATTCGTGTTTTACCGTGATTCTGACGGCACGACCATCGTGAAAATGCTCTATAATGAGAAAGAAACCATGATTCCTGGAATCAGGCCGTATGCCGGTCCATATTACCTCTGGAATGACGTAAAGAGCTGGTTCGGAGCTCTTTGCAAAAACTGATACGACGGCCGATTTTGCGGATATGTTACTTACGGCGGATTTCGTGCACGTTAACGGGGGTGAAACCTATTAAAACGGTATAAATGTATCAAAATTAACGGAATTTGTTTCAAAAATGGAATTTGTGTTGCCATTATAAAAGTCTTTGTATCAACAAGGACAACATTTCGATGGAAAATTGCGGAATTTTGTAACGGAAAATATTTCCATCACAAGTCATTATAATTAACACAAAAAACTTATGAAACACAATTCCATGAAGTCCTTAGGACTAGTGCTGTTGGGCCTGGTGCTGCCTCTGGTGGCATTTGCCCAGAACCTCACCGTGAAAGGTGTTGTCACTGAGACTAACGGAGAGCCTATTCCAAGCGCTTACGTTATGATCAAGGGGACGACAACTGGTGTGAGCACGGGTCTTGATGGCGAGTACGTCATCAACGCTCCTGCAAACGCCGTACTTGTAGTATCTTTCGTCGGCTATGTTACTGAAGAAGTTCCTGTAGCCGGTGTAAGCACCCACAATGTAGCTCTTAGATTCGATTCTGAAGCCCTCGAAGGCACAGTGGTCATCGGTTATGGTTCCGCACGTAAATCCGACGTGACTGGATCTATCGCATCCATGGGCGGAAACGAACTCCGCGCAGTACCTGCAAATGACATCAGCTACGCCCTCTCAGGCCGTGTCGCAGGTATCGACATGTCTCAGACATCTTCAAAACCGGGCGAAAGCATGCAGATCCGCATCCGTGGAGAAAGATCCCTCTCAGCATCGAATGACCCTCTCATCGTGCTCGACGGTATTCCATTCATGGGTAACCTCAACGAAATCAGCCCTAGCAACATCAAGAGCATGGACATCCTCAAGGATGCCGCTTCTACCGCTATCTACGGTTCAAGAGGTGCCAACGGTGTCATCCTCATCTCTACCTACAAGGGCGTCAAGGGCACCAAGCCTCAGATCTCCTATAATACATATGTAGGAGCAAAGGTTGCCAAGAAGTTCCCTATGATGAACACTAAGCAGTACCTGGCAATGCGTAAGGCAGCAGGTCTGTACAGCAATTCAGTTGACGAAGACGAAACTGTCGACACCGACTGGCAGGATCTCTTCTACCGCACCGGTATCGTTCAGAACCATGAGCTCAGCGTGAGCGGCGGTACTACCAACGGCAACTACAACTTCGGCGTCAACTACCTGAAGGATGAGGCTGTCGTTCCTACCCAGGATTTCGACCGTATCGGCTTCCATGGAAGTTTCGACCAGAACATCGGCAAATACGTGACCGTCGGTTTTGCCACCAATACCAACTACAACCGCAAGCACGGTAGCCAGATTGGTCTCTATAACATCCTCGAGATGACCCCTATGACATCTCCTTACGTGATAGATCCTGAGACAAATAAGAGAGTTCTCAGAAGGACCATCAAAATGCCTTCAGACGAAGTCTATATCTATACTAAGGAATCCCTCGAGGACCTCGGTGAGAGATACATCGACGAATCATTCGGACTCGGTACTTACAACAGTGGCTATGCAGAGGTAAGGGCTCCTTGGGTCGAGGGTCTCTCTTACAAGATCAGCGCTAGCTTCAACTACCGCAACAACAAGAGGGGCACCTTCACCGGTACCGGCGTCAACGCTGTCAACCCTGAAGAGCCTAACTCCGGAAGCATACGTCACGACGAGACCAAGAACTGGACAGTCGAAAACATCGTTACTTACGACCGTACTTTCGCTGAAAAGCACCACCTCAACGTAGTAGGTCTCTACTCAGCCGAGCAGACAACCTATACCGCCGACAAGATGTCCGCTAAGAACATCCCTAACGAGCAGTTCCTTTACTACAACCTCGCAAGAGCAGCCGTAGAGGACATC
>JAFZTP010000193.1 GCA_017618815.1 Bacteroidales bacterium
CCATGTGCTGGTATCGGAGATCAACTCTATCTACAAGGCCGTGCATGGAGCTTCGACCGTGCAGGAGGCGACCAAGGCCATACCTTACCTCCCGGTACTCTCGATGCTTAACGACAAATATATCATCCTCGACGGAGAGGCCGCTCCGGTGGAGAACAACGCCGCTTTCGGAGTCGCATGGTGCGTGGACTCCTTCGTATATACCTCGACTCCGGAGGAGGAGATCTCGGCCCTCGGAAAGGTTGACCTGCGCAACACGGCCATCATCGGTCCTGACTTCGCAGACGTGCCTGATATATCGTCAAAGGCTCATGGAGTCATAAAGATGACTGCATACACTCCGAACAAGCTGAGATACCATTTCGAAAGCACGGAGGACAAGGCCGTGGTGTTCAGCGAGATATATTATCCGGAATGGCACCTGCACAGGGCGGACACCGGCGAGAGCATCGAGCTCTTCCGCGCCAACTGGACCCTCAGGGGAGCGATCCTGCCTGCAGGAGAATATGATCTCGTCATGAGATTCGAGCCGGAAGTCTATGAGCTCAGCTCTGAGATTTCAATGGTTGCGTCAATCTTCCTGCTGCTAATCCTGGTGATCACAGTAGGCGTTGCGACGATGCCGGAAAGAAGGGATGTATAAGGATCTCAGTCGAGATCGGAAAACCCCGCGAAACTTGTGAAGCCGAAGGTCTCCTTCGGCTTTTCTTCATTTTTCTCGAGATTGAAAAACGTCTCCGGAGGGCAGTAGGAGGCAAGCTGCCAACCTGAATAATGAAGGTCGGCCCCGCGGTACTGACGCTCGAAATCGCCGATAATGAGCCATGTCCCCATCTCCAGCCTGGTAAGTATGGCATCCATGGCGGACTTCTTCAGGCCGAAGACCTTGCGCAGCTCGCGACTGGTCATGGAGCCGGCTTTCCTGACGGCGGCGAGGACTTCTGCATCCACTCCTTTAGGGATGAACTTCTCCTGGCCGCGCCTTTCTTCCATGAGCCGTATATAGGCCTCCTTGGTGGCGAAGCAGCTCTTCCCTTTGAAGAATTTGCCGTAGGCGATGTCCCCGGCACGTACGGCCTCGATTTTCCAGTCCCACGGGCCCAGCTCTTCGGAGGTGAACCAGAACTCGGGGAACGTCCTTTCTTCTATCGAGAAACCCGGGGTTGAATTGGCAAAAAAGGGCACGAGACCCATTTCCCGGATAGTTTCAATCATGCTTTCCGGGCTTTTTATGCTCAAGATGTGAGCGTCTCTGCCGTGATACTCGTCTATCATCAGGAGCAAATATAAAATCTTTGCCCTGAAAAAACAACATGAATCCTAGAGAGGGAACCAGACAAAGGCGGCAGCGTCCCAGAGGGCGTGGCTGAGGATGATTGCAGGCAGCTTGTCCGGGAAAAGACGGTAGAGACCACCCCATGCGATGCCGCAGACCATTGCCGCAAGTATCAGCATCAGGTTGAGCGAAGGCACGTGTATAAGAGTATAGGCCAGCAGAGTGACGAAGAACCCCTTGTCGGCTCCCATCGTCCCGGAGAGGGAGCGCTGGACATAGCCGCGCCAGAATATCTCCTCGGCAGGTCCGATCACCAGCAACAGCAGCACCGAGATGAGCGTCCCCGAAGTGCCGTCCTTCATTCCGTAGATCATGTCAACCTGCGGCCTGGCGAAGCTGAACATCAGCTGCGAGATCTTGTCTCCGGCACGGAAAGCCCACCAGAGGGCGACGGCTATCCCGAGTCCGAGCAAAATCGTCTCAGGAAGCTTGCCGAGAGGGCATCTCAGGGCCGTGAGCGTCTTCCCGAAAAGTTGGGCGACAGCGGTCAGGATGAGGGCCGAGACAGTCATCGCCGCCCAGAAATTCAGGTGCGGCGCTATCAGCGGAGAGAACATCACGAACCAGAGTACGGCCGCGACTGCTATTGCTATGAAGGGTTTCCTGTCCATCTAGAACAGCAGAGAGAGGGCCAGGCCTGCGACCAGCAGGAAGCTGAAGGCAAGCTGGAGCTTAGCGGTCATCTCGTCGAGGCTGCCGATTGCTGCGATGCCGCCTGTCTTGTATGAAAGCACGGTGCGGGCATTGCCATAAGCGAGAGGAGCCGAAAGCAGCACGGTGAGACATGTCCATGGCACGAGTCCGGCGATCACGATTCCGATGGTCCAGAGATATGGGATTGCCATCTCGGCGCAGTAGAGCCATGCTCCTATCTTTCGGCCGGTCACCATGGCGATGGTGTTGATGCCGGCGCGGTCGTCGGTCTCGATGTCCCTGACGTCATTTGCCTGAAGGATTGCGACTGTGATGCAGCCCACAGGGACGGCCAGCCAGAGGACGGCAGGAATGATGGCGCCGGAGGCGATGAATGTCACTCCGAGCATCGGCAGTACCGAATAGCAGAGAGCGATCACAAGGTCGCCGAGGGCCATGTATTTTAGAGGCGGATAAAGCAGCGAGAGGGCGATTCCGGCGATGCCTATCCAGAGCAGCGGAAGTCCGGTCGCGAGGACCATTCCGATACCGCTGAGGATGGCTGCGATCTGGATGCCGACGGAGAGTTTCATGACCTCCGAAGGGGTGAACTGGCCTGATGTAAGTATCTTCACGCCATATGTGTCGGGAGCATCGACTCCTTTCTTGTAGTCGAAATAGTCGCTCCAGACGTTGCCGGCTGCATGTACGAGTATTATGGTCACCAGAGCCCACAGGCCGAGCAGCCAGTTGACTTCATATCCCTTGGCCCAGAGCCAGAAAAGGGTTACGATGACAGGCATTGATGAAGCCGGGAAAGACCATGGTCTTGTTGCTATGATCCAATCTTTGAGAGTGTGTTTCATGTTTGTTTGCAATTTGTGGATGCAAAGATAGCAAAAACACCCCGTTTAGAGGAAAAGATTAGTGATGAAAATAGCTATTATTGCGATAGG
>JAFZTP010000194.1 GCA_017618815.1 Bacteroidales bacterium
CCGAACAGGTCGACAGCTCCATATTCCGTCACAATCCAGTTGACGTCGGCGCGCGGGGTGACTACGCCTGCCCCCTGGTTGAGAACAGAGACAATCTTGCTTTTGCCTTTATTGGTCCTCGAAGCGAAGGCTATGATGGATTTGCCTCCGTCGGAGAGGGACGATCCTCTCACGAAATCCAGCTGTCCGCCGGTTCCGGAGAAGATTCTGGTGCCGATAGAATCGGCGCATACCTGACCGGTAAGATCGACCTCTATCGCCGAGTTTATAGAGACGACATTAGGATTGAGGGAGATGATCCTCGGGTCATTGGTGTATGCGATGTCCTTCATCAGGACTCTGGTGTTGTGGTCGATGTAGTCATATACTTCCTTCGATCCGAGAAGGAAGGAGGCTACGTTGAGACCTTTGTCGATTTTCTTGCATGAGCCGTCGACCACTCCGTCGCGGATGAGGCCGAGGACACCGTCGGAGAACATTTCGGTATGGATGCCGAGATGTTTGTGGTCCTTTAGGCTTACTGCGACTGCATTAGGGAGGGCTCCGATACCCATCTGGATGCAGGCTCCGTCAGGGATCAGGGCTGCGCAGTTGCGGCCAATCGCGATTTCGGTTTCGGACGGCACTGCGGGTTCTTTAGTAATCAGCGGGGTCTCGTCATACACGAGACAGTCGAAGCGATCTGCGCTGATAAGGTCGCCATAGGCGAAAGGTACGTTCGGATTGACTACGGCAATGGCTTTCTTGGCCACTTCCACGGCCGCCAGCGAGCAGTCTATGGACGTGCCGAGGGAAACCATTCCCTGCTTGTCCGGAAGCGAAACCTGGACCATTGCGACGTCGCACGGCAGAGTGCCTCCGCGATACAGTTTCTGGGATATCCAGAGGTTGATCGGGAGATAGTCGGCATAACCGGAATTTACGTTGGGACGCACATTCGCTCCTACGAAGAAACCCTGGTCGAAGAATATGCCGCTGTAGCGTTCTTCGCTGTAAGGGGCTGGACCTTCAGTATGGAAATGGTGGAAGTGCAGGTCGCGAAGTTCTCCGGCGTCAGCACGTCGGCAGAGGGCCTGGATAAGTACATGTGGAACGCTCGCAATACTGCTCAAGTGGATATGGTCTCCACTCTTCACCATCTTTACAGCCTCGTCGGCCGATACATACTTGTAGTTCGTCATAAGGTCCAATAATTAATTTAAGGGGAGCTATTGGCCTCCAAAGATAAGAAATATTTTAAAAAACCCGACGGGAATCCGCCGGGTTTTATATTCTGGAGCAGATTGTCTGCTAGAAGAAACGAGCTCTGTTGTCCTTGACGTCAGCGTCATCCATCATTACAGGGATGATCATCTGGGTCATGTACTGGTTCACCTGGGCGTCGCGTGCCTTGGCGTCATCCTCGGTGAAGAAAGCGCCTGTGTCGCGGCCGGTCACCTTATATACATAGACACCGATGGTACCTGCGAGAGGTCCGCAAATCTCTCCTTCCGGAGCGGCTGCGATAGCGCCGAGGAACTTAGGATCGAGGCCTGTGCTGGTGAGTGAAGAGAAAGCCACGTCGTTGCGGGTGCTTACTGCAGTTCCGAGTTTCTCTGCGATCTCTGCGAGGTCTGTCAAGCCGTTGATCTTCTCAGCGATGTCCTGTGCCTTCTTCTCTACTGATTTCCTCATGAGGAGTTCCTGACGGATTGACGAAGCAACCTCGTTTACAGGAGCGAAGCCCTCTTTGTGCACGCCCTTGACGGTGGCTACGATGAAGTAGCTGTTGTCAACGGTGATGATGTTGGAAACCTTGCCTTCCTTGTTCTCGAATGCCCAGCGGGTAACCTCGCGGGTGTTCTCGATAGAGCCGAGGCGGTTGGCGCTCTCGAGCATCTTGCCTACAGGGTGTGAGTATACACCGAGGGTGTCCACAGCCTTGCGGTAGTTCTCATAGTTGCCTGCGGCAGCAATCTGGAAGTTGTTTGCCTTAGAGTAAACAGCGTTCATGGTCTCCTGGCTTGCAACGGCGCTTCTCTCGAAGATAGCGACCTGCTTCTTTGCAACAGGGGCGGTCTTGCGGGATACCATCACTACGTGTGAGCCATATGCTGTGTTGAGTACGAAAGGCTTGCCGGTCTCGGCCGTGATCACTGACTCGAAGCCAGGGATCATGTAGTTCTGGGTCATCCAGCCGATGTTGCCCATCTCGCCGTCAGCGGCAGAACCCTTGTCGGCAGAGTAGAGGGCTGCGAGGTTTGCAAAGCTCTCCTTGCCGGCCTTAAGCACGCCGAGAAGGCTGTCAGCCTTGGCCTGAGCGTCTGCGCCCTGGATAAGGATGTGCTTTACATAAGCGGAATCCGGAACCATCTTGCTGTCCATAACCCTTGCAAGGAAGAATGAGTTGCCCTTGGCGAGGATGTCAGAGGTAGCGGTCTTGCCGTTCCATACGAAATCCTCAACCTCTGCAGACACAGTCTTGAGCTCGCCGGCCTTGTACCAGTACTCTGAGTAAGGCTTCTCAGAACCGTTCTTCATGAGGAAGCTCTTCAGGTTGGAAGACTCCGAGAACTCCTGCTGGAGCTCGGCTACGGCTTCCCTTGTCCTTGCGATATCGTTGGCAGAAGGAACCACCTCGAATACTACGTACTCGATGTCGCGGCTTGCCTGCTGCTTGAAAAGTTTCTTGTGTGCGTCGTAGTAAGACTTGATCTCCTTGTCGGAAACGGTGACGGTAGTGTCAGGAGCGTATCCTACAGGAACCATGACGAACTCCACGTCAGCAGTGTTGTTGTTCTCCTCGATGTCCTTGCGGAGCATGAGAGGGTTGACAACCGAGCTGTTCACGAAAAGTGAGTTGTACTTGGTGATGTACTGCTGGTTGTAGATTGAGTTCTGGAGATAGTTCCAGTAAAGTTTTATCCTTTCGTCAGTCTTTGAGGCCTGGGCGAGGTTGGCGAGAGCCTCACGAGAGAAGTTGCCGTTCTCGTCGAGGAAGGCGCCGTTGTTGGAGATAAGCGGAGAAAGCCTGTCACCTGAGGTCAGGTCGACCATCTCTGCGCTGCCAACGTTGATACCTGCATCCTGGGCATTCCTTACGAAGAGGTGCTTGTAGATGAGGTCCTGCCATGCAGCTTCCCTTACCTGCTCCTGCTGTGCTGCGCTCTGAGCACCGCCTGAGATCATCTCATTGATTGTTGAAAAGCGATCGACGTCCTCCTGGAAGTCTGTATATGAAATAGCTTTTCCATTGATTTCTCCTACATCATACTTGGACGACATGTTGTTGAATGCCGAAATGACCTCATTAGGGTCGATAATGAAGGAGAGAAGGCCGAGTGCAATCACAACAGTTGCAATCATGCCGAATACTCCACCGCGAATTTTAGAAAGAACCGCCATTTTATTGATTATTTTTAATTATTCTTTTAAAAAGTGTACAACTATGCACGTTGGGTTGCGAAGTTAGTAATTTTCATTTAATTCTTCATCATTTTTTAAAGCAAACGTCATTTACGCTTCAAAAGCGGTCCGATGAAGTTGACCGAATCAATCCTTACCTCCGTAGTATCCTTAACCACAACCGCATAGTTGTTGAACGGACGCATGATGGCCGAATTCCTGACCTTCTCGTCGGAGCGCAGGCCATAGCCCTGGGTGAACCCGTCAGGGGAGTACAGCCTCACATAGCAGTCGGTATAGATCTCCTGGTTCTTGCGGTCCCAGTAGATGGTATCCGTCTCCATGGTCTCCTGCTTGATGATATTCTTCACCACCACGTTTCCGTAAGCCTTCCAGATCTCCTCGCCGCCTTTCTTTGATTTCTCATGGGTGGCATTGTCCGACCTCAGGTGAGCCTCAAGCTCGCCCTCCTCGTTGTACGAGAACACCTGCAGACCCTTCGGGAACATGTCCACGGACATCGTATCGCTGTCATAATGCTCCATCACATCAGCCTCAATCCTCATCTGGAGCCTGCCACCCTCGCTCTGGATGATATACATGTCATCCACAGTCTGGACCGGCGTCTTGGACAGGTCGAGACGTTCCGCCTCCGAAAGTCTGGACTTACATGAAAAGAAGATGATTGCAACCGTGGCTGCGGTTGCAATCATCCTCATAATATGCAGTATCTTGTCCAATACTATTTCTGTGTCCTTACAGTTGTCACAGCCCTCATTCCGCCGCAGGAAACAGTGTAAGACTGTCCGTTGGTCAGGTCGTACATGAAGGCCTCTGCTGTCTTAGGGAAGTAAGCGCTGTACTGGCCGATAAGACGGTTGCAGTCGTCAGTGAGTGACGGATCGGCAGCCTTTGCCTTTGCCAGGTAGTCGCATGCAACCCAGTATGGTGACCTTCTTGCGATCTCGTCGCCACCGCATGAGGTAGAACCCCAGATGGTGCCCATGAGATAGTATGCCTTTCCGGCGTATGACTCGTCAAGGTCCATAGCCTTCTGAGCGGCTGCGAAGCCCTTGGCGCCAAGACCGTTCTTCACGCAGAAGGTAGCGTACTGATAGTTGTAGTCAGCAGCTGTAGCGTTGTCGAGGTCAGGGAAGGCGAGAGCCTCCTCCATATACTTGCTAGCCTCGCTTACGTTGTCTTTCGAAGAGTGGAGCCTGAACAGATAGTATGCAGACTTGGCTGAAGGATCAAGCTTGTACATTGCGGTAACGGCCTTGAGATAAAGCTCGTTGTCGGTGCAGTTCTCTGCCTTTGACATCATGAGAGCAATCTTCGATACAAGGGCGAGGTCGTCAGGGTTGGCCTCGAACCTCGGGGTGAAGAGCTGGAGAAGGTTCTCGCAGCTTGCAACCCTGCTGTTGATGAAGTTGTTCTCGATCGTAGTCTTGAAGTTGGCGATGTTCTCAGCCTCTTTCTCGTTCTTAGGAGTTACGGCGTCGAGAGCAGCGATGTTCTTCTCATAGAGGTCCATGATCACGTCAGCCTCAAGCTTGCCCTCGAGATAGAGAGCCACAGCTGCGGTGAAGTTGACCATGTAGAAGCTTGGAGTGGTCTTGTCGCCATTGGCGGCGATGATCTCTCCGAGACCCTTGTAGAGCACCTCATTGTCGTCCTTGAAGTAGTTGGTCATATCGGCACCCTTGCTGTTGTTGGCAACGACAGCATACTTAGGGAAGTTGGCGATACGAGTGTCATGAAGGGTCATGAGGGTATCGATAAGGGCCTTTTTGTATTCAGGATTGTTAGCATTCTTGCTAATGAGCCTTCTTACGAGCACGGCGCCGTCCACGAATATGCTCTGACGAGCCTGAGGAGGGCAAAGCTTGTAAGCCATTCTCCAGTTAGGAGTAGCCGAGTCGTAATTTTTCTGCTTGTAATACTCCGCATAGTATGAGAGGTACTTGATGCACTCTGCGCTGTCCGCACCATACTTGCTCTGGGCGGACGCTAAATTACCTCCGATTACCATGAGAACAGCCGAGAAGGCGATCAATACAATTTTCTTCATAATAAGTGTTACTATTTATATTTTCCTACCGTTATTATTCATACCTAGGTTTCTGGAACCATATGTCATGAAGGTTGAAGCCGACGCTGAAGTTGGCGTAGTTCTCCCTTGTCATGCCCCCTGCGGCAGTGCCGCGATGTCCGAGACTTACTCCGAAGGACAATCCGTTATACCAGCGGAATACCGGAACAGTCACGCCGAATGTAACTCCGGTGTCCTTGACTTTCTTTCCGTCCAGCTTGAAATAATCGGTTCCATGATAAATACCTGCCCTGTATGACCAGCGTCTCAGGTTTGACCTGATGTCGTTTCTGTTCGGGACGAGCTCAAATCCCGCACGTATCTTCTGAGAGGTAGTGGTTGAGAACTTCACCTCGCCGAGGCTTGAGAAGCCCTGGGTAGCGTTCATTCCGCATCCTGACCAGTCAGAGAATGTATAGTCAATCTCAGCCATCCATTTGTCTCCCTTCCTGAGAGAGATTCCGACTCCGAACTCCTCTGCGATCTTGACGTCACCTTCTCCCAGCTTGAGAGTATTCGCAGCGAGAGTGTCCGAAATGTTTGAAATGGACGCGATCTTATAGTATTCAGACTCACCCTTCATCCTGGCAGAGAGCCTGTAGGTAGCTCCGGCGATCATTTTCATTCCGCCCGGGAACTTGTGCTCATACTGCGCTCCGAACTTAGGAGAGATTGCATTCATGTTGACCTTGTAGCCGGAATTGATGCTCCTGTATCCGGATCCGGAGAAACTCATAGTGGAGGTCTTCTCCATGTTGCCGAAATAGTAGAGGCCCTGTACTCCGACTGAAAGCCCGTCGGTAACCTTAGCAGCAATTCCGAAGAAAAGCTGGTAGAGGCCGCCCTGGCCGGCAGTCTTATAGTTTACGTTGCCGATGTCTCCCACCATGGCGTCATCCTCGAGCCTTCCTGAGAATGAATAGCCTGTGCTGCTGAACGGAACAAGTCCGGCCGACATGGCAAACCTGTTGCCAAGAGGGAAGCTGACCACGATATCCTTTATGTTGATAAGGTTCTTGGCTGACCTGAGGTCGCCCTGCCTGTAGATCCTGTTGTCGGAGAACATTCCGAAATCTGCAAGCACTGAAAGGGAATCCCTCTCGGTGATAGCCGCAGGATTCAGGAAATTGACGTAGCGATGGTCTCTCGAAGCTATTCCGACTCCACCCATCATGCTGTTGTACGCAGTACCGGCATCGCTTAGGTTTCCTATTCCGAACACGGAATATGGAGAGAATGAACTATACGATCCTTCCTGCGCCTTTGCGGCGAGGCAGGAGAACAACATCATCGCTGTAAATACTATTGCACTAATCTTTTTTGACATATCTGTCAGCTATTATTGCCAACCCCATCAACACGAGGTTCGAAACCACAAATATCGAGTTTTTCATCCTTTTTGCAAAATAATTGGCATCACCTCCGGTGAATACGACAATATTGTCAGGATGCAACCCGATGTACCCATCTATTTCAAACATTATGCCCGAAATAACTCCGGACGCGACCGAAGTGGTAAAAGTATCCCCGGTAACGGGAACTTCTTCCGGACTGTCAATAAGCGGGAGCGCACGCGAATAACGGTTCAGGGCCTTGAATCTAGTGCGGCATCCCAGAGAGACGTTTCCTCCGGAATATCGGCCTTCCTCGTCGGTAAAATCAATGGTAAGCGTAGTACCGAAATCCACGACCGTACAGCCTTTTCCCCTGAAAAGGTAACGTGCGGCCATGATAGACGCTGCGCGGTCGTAGGTCAGATACTCAGGAAGCATATTTTCCTTGAGAATGTCCGTATGCGCGCTGTCCAGGAGCAGGAGCTTGTCACATTCCTTTCGGAACGCAGCCTCGTCCGGACCGGATATCTCATAGACCGAAGAAATGACCATTATCTCAGGCTTCTCCTTTTCGGTAAGCGAGATTATGAAGCTCCGGACTTTCTCTCCCTGGTAGCGGAAAGTCTTTCCGAGAGTCATACCTTCGGACCATGACGCCTTGACGGCAGTATTTCCAATGTCTATTATCAGGTTCGCCATTTGATTTTATCCGACAGCCTGCAAAAATATGAATTATTTATAACTTCTTCAAGAGTTCCAGCGCTTTAGATGTAGAATCTACATTTCTGGCGATGATCCTCAGACCGCTGTCCTTCTGTTTCAATTCAAATATATTGCCATTATCTGATATCTTGCTGAAGACCTCCTCGAACGTCTTGCTCCGGTAATATGAAGACATCGGATTGGCCACGAAGAACGCTATCATGAGTCCGTTCTTGATGATAATCTTGTCAAATCCGAGCCTTTCTCCGATCTGCCTGATACGTACAATGTCGAACAGGTTGCTGAGCTCCTCAGGCATAGGACCGAAACGGTCTTCCAGCCTTGCGCGGAACTGGTCGAGCTCCTTGCTCCTGGTGATTGAGTCCAGATCCTTGTATATCCTGATCTTCTCCGCCTGTACGTTTATGTATGTATCCGGAATCTCTGCTGGCTGGTCCGTCTCGATGGTACAGTCCTCCACATATGTATCCTTGACATTCTTCGAAGTAAGTCCGGTCTCGACTCCCAGTTCCTCCATTGCCTCGGACAGGATCTTCTGGTACGTCTCATATCCCATGTCGGAGATGAAGCCGCTCTGTTCCGCTCCGAGAAGGTTTCCGGCACCGCGGATGTCCAGGTCCTGCATGGCGATGTTGAAGCCGCTGCCAAGGTCGGAGAACTCCTCGATAGCCTTCAGCCTGCGGCGGGCCTCGTCGGTGAGGGTAGTCAGCGGCGGCACTATGAGATAGCAGAATGCCTTTCTGTTGGACCGGCCGACACGTCCCCTAAGCTGGTGCAGGTCGCTCAGGCCGAAGTTCTGCGCCTGGTTTATTATTATGGTATTGGCATTCGGGATGTCGAGTCCGCTTTCTATGATGGTGGTACAGAGAAGCATGTCGTAGTCACCCTGCATGAAATCCAGCATCTTGTTTTCGAGGACCTTGGATTCCATCTGTCCATGGGCCACGCAAATCTTCATCTCCGGTACTAACCTCTGGAGAATGTCCCTGATGCTGTCCAGCTCCTCAACCCTGTTGTGCAGGAAGAACAGCTGGCCCCCGCGACGGAGTTCATAGTTGATGATGCTGCGGATCTCTTCTTCGTTGAACAGTATGATCTCGGTCTGGACAGGAATCCTGTTCGGCGGAGGTGTGCTTATTATAGAAAGGTCGCGCGCGCCCAGCAGGGAGAACTGCAGTGTCCTCGGGATAGGGGTCGCTGTCAGGGTGAGGGTATCTACGGAGAGTTTCATCTCCCTCAGCTTTTCCTTGGCGCTTACTCCGAATTTCTGCTCCTCATCTATGATAAGCAGGCCCAGGTCCTTGAAGATGAAGTCTTTTCCGAGGATCTTATGGGTACCTATCAATATGTCTATAGAGCCCGATTCGAGCCTTTTCTTTATTTCGGTCACCTGTTTTGCCGTACGCAGGCGGCTTACATATTCTATGTTGCAAGGGAAGTCCTTGAGCCTGTTCTGGAAGGTCTTGAAATGCTGCAGCGCAAGTATGGTCGTAGGCACCAGGACCGCAACCTGCTTGTTGTCGCAGACTGCCTTGAAAGCTGCCCTGACCGCGATTTCAGTCTTTCCGAAACCGACGTCTCCGCAGACCAGACGGTCCATCGGGCTCTTGTCTTCCATGTCCCTCTTGACTGCCTGGGTAGCCGTCTGCTGGTCCGGAGTATCCTCATACATGAACGATGATTCAAGCTCTTCCTGCATGTATGTATCCGGAGAATATGCAAATCCGCCGGCAGCCTTTCTCTTGGCATAGAGCTGGATGAGTTCCTTAGCGATGTCCTTTACCTTCGACTTCGCCGTAGTCTTGAGATTCTGCCAGGTCTTCGATCCGAGCTTGTTTATCTTAGGAGGAATGGAATCCTTGGACTTATATCTCGAAATCTTATGCAGGGAATGTACGGACACGAATACGACGTCCCCGTCCTTGTACATTAGCTTCACAACCTCGTGCATCCTGCCTTTGTCGTCCCTCATCCTGACGAGACCGCCGAATATTCCGACTCCATGGTCTATATGTACTCTGTAGTCCCCGACATTGAAGGCG
>JAFZTP010000195.1 GCA_017618815.1 Bacteroidales bacterium
AGTATGTCCCACATTTCGACAGGGCGCACCCATGGAAAGACGGAGAAGCCCTCGGAGTCGAACATACCCGAAAAATTCAATGCAATATCCTTTCTATCAGCTTTCAAAACAAATATGTTTAATCCTATAACATTTTTGTTAAAAGGTTTGTTTCACCCTCTTTCTGAGAGATTCCTTGCCGAAAAGATATCCCTTTTCATAGCCTCCTGCATCGATCACAAACTTCTCGAATACAATGGCAGGGTCGGCAGGAGAAACCACAAGACTGTGCACGCCGTCATCAGCCTTGCCTAAAGGAATGGTGACAACGGTTTCCACTACCCTGCCGGCAACGGTAGGATAATAGATCGTGTAGATGTTCTCCGGCTTCTCGTTGAGCATATGGTTGAAATTGACAGCCACAGGCTCAGCCCCGTCGAGGAATAGCCTATAAACGAGACCGCCCTTGTCAAGGAAATCCAAAGTGGATTTTACTACCACATGCACCTTTACACTGTCAGTCCCGTCGATAGAGAAACGGTATTCGAGCGACGCTCCGTCCACAGGGACGTTATAAGGCATAAGGGACATTCCCCCGAGAGTTCGTCCAATGCCGTCTATCCTTGTCCAGATCGCTTCAGCAGCATCCACTGCCTTGAAATAATGCGGAGCTTCCATAACTGCCACTCCATCGGCTCCGGAGAACACGTTTCCGCCTTCTCCGTCTTCAAGCCTGAAAACTTCCGGCATGGTCTGTTCGAAGTTGTCATGCCAGTCAAAGTATCCGATATGCTTCTGGATCATCATGCCGTTCCATTTTCCGCCCGCTATGTCGGTATTATACGAAGCGCAGAGCTCGGCATCCCTGTTATACGCAGCCTCGGCCTTGTCAGCCCAGATGTTTGCGGAAGGGTCTCCGTTTTCATAAAGATACTTGTTCATGGCAATGGCTTGATACATCCTGTAAAGGTTGGACATGGCCTGGATTGGGAAGAGGATCAGCTCGCGATAGCTGTCGCGTACATCCTCCGACAACCTGACAAACTGGTTGAGAGCATCATTCTCAAGCTCCATGTACCGGGCGACAACCACAGGCCACTCCTCCAGGCTGTATGTAGTCTGGTCAAGCATCTCGGCCGTCCTGAGTCCGGCATATTTGCAGCAGAGATTCAGTATCCTTGCAGCCTCGGCAGCCTCCTTGTCACCGAAAGCCATGCGGCAGAATTCCAGCGTATGGTCCGAGAGATCATATGCAGAATAGCGGTCAGGGGCCCATGCCATGTCCATGAACAGGTCGATTGGATACTCCATAGGCTTGAGATCGCCCACGTTGAGAATCCACATCCTGTCTATTCCGTACTGGGAAGCGAGGGTAAGCTGCTCCCACATGTTCTGGGCAGGGGTCACGTTAAGCCACTTGGTATTCCTCGGAGCGCCGACGTAATCCACATGATAGTACAGTCCCCAGCCCCCGGGATGGTTCCTGACATCTTCGGAAGGCACCCTGCGGACATTGCCCCAGTTGTCGTCGCAAAGCAATATGAGCACGTCGTCAGGGACGGTCATGCCAGCATCGTAATAATCAAGCACCTCCTTATAGAGAGCCCATACCTGAGGAGTCTCCGAAGCGGGACGTCCTGTCTCAGAAGCAATTATCTTCCTCTGGTTAGCCACTATCCTCTCGAGAAGCTTGGTATCCGCTTCAGCGCTCATGGCCTCGTCCCCGTCGCCTCGCATGGCAATCGTGACCACATCTTCGGTCCCCTTCACCCTTCTGATTCCCTCACGAAAGAAGTTGTCGAGACGCTTGCGGTTACGGGCATAGTTCCACGGGCCATAATGATCCCTGTTACGGACATATTCCTGATGGTTCCTGGCCATTGGCTCGTGATGAGACGTTCCCATGATAATGCCCATCTCGTCAGCAGTGGCAGAGTTGAGCGGATCGTCGGCATAGAAAGCCCAGCCCCACATCGCAGGCCACATGAAGTTGCCCTTGAGACGAAGTATGAGCTCGAACACCTTGGCGTAGAACTCATGGCCGCCGTAATCGGTGCCGAAAGTATTCTTCACCCATGTAGTAAGGCAAGGCGCCTCGTCATTCAAGAATATTCCCCTGTAATGGACCGCCGGCTCCCCGTCGGTATAGACACCTTCGAGCAGGGAGACATTTTCCCTGTGCTTGATCGCGACATCGGCCCACCAGTACCACGGGGACACGCCCAGCTGCCTGGAGAGCTCATAGATACCATAGATAGTTCCACGTCTGTCGCTGCCGGCAATCACAGTACGGCCGTCACCGACAGTGATGGTAAACTTCTCAAAGCAGCCCTTTAAGTCAGACACATCAATTCCCGATGCTTCAATGACTTTTGAGTAGCCAACAGTTCCGATCAGAATGTCGGCGTCCTGCCAGTCGGCGGTATATTCAGGCATGACTCCAGTCACGGCGAATATATCCTTCAGAAGGTTATCCGCCGCGATGGAGACGCCTCTTTCATCATTTGTATCGTAGCATACAGCTATCCTGCCGTCCTTGGAAAGGGGCATGCCTTTTCCGTCAAAGGAGACGAATCTCTCGGCCGCGCCCAATCCTACAGCCAGAAGAAGAGCTGTAAGCGCAAATGCAATTCTTTTCATAAGGACTAGATGTTCTGAGTCTTCCATACCTTGGTGTCACGGCATGTGACATAGAGGTACTGGTTGCCTACAGAGATGCGGAAGTCGCCCTTCTCAAGCCTCCACTTTCCGTCCGCGCCCACGAAGGCAAGATCCTTTGCCGGCACCTCGAACTCTACGACCTTGCTTTCACCAGGCTGCAGTTCCACTTTGTCGAACGCACGCAGGCGGCGGTTGTCAGGAACGATGCTGGCGACGATGTCGCTGGTATAGAGAAGCACTGCCTCCTTGCCGGCACGGTCTCCGGTGTTGGTCACGGTCACCTTGAACTTAAGGACATCGGAAGCATCAAAATCAGCGGCAATCTCAGGCGCCTTGGCCTCCTCACGCTCCTGGAGCTGGCCATAAGCCTGGGCAAGAGCCTTCTTCTCCTCGTCGGTAAGAGGTTCTCCGGCTGCCTCCTTCTTCATAAGGGCAGACAGGTCGAACGAGCCGAACGAAGCGGACTCGTTTCCGGCAACCTCCTCCCCTGTGCGAGGATTTACGACCTTGAGGTCGCTGTACTTGAACGTAGTATAGCTGAGACCATGGCCGAACGCCCACTGTACATCCATCTTGGCATCGTAGTTATATGCTCCGGACATGGTGGAAACATTCTCGGAAACCTTGTAGTCATATGTATGGAGGGCATTTATGTACTTAGGATATGTGATAGGCATCTTAGCGCTGAAGTTGGCATCGCCGGCAAGAAGCTCGGCAAGGGCGTCAGCTCCATAGTTGCTCGGGAGGAACACGTCCACGACTGCCTTAGCAAGAGGCTCGATATCTCCGATGATGCGAGGACGGCCTTCATTGAGCACGAGCACTACAGGCTTGCCAGTCTTGGCGAGGGCGCGGACGAGGTTCTTCTGGTTCTCGGAAAGATTGAGGTCGTTCATGTTTCCAGGAGTCTCGCAATAGCTGTTTTCTCCGATACATGCCACGATCACGTCAGCGCGGCGGGCTGCGGCGACAGCATCATCGATGCCTGAAGCATCTTCAGCCTGCCAGTCTGCTCCCGGCTTGTATGACACTCCGGCCACATATCTTACGTTCGCCTCGCCGAACTTGGCAGAGAGAGCGCCGAAGATAGTGTTTGCAGGGACAAACTCACGGGTGTCGCTTCCCTGCCAGGTATATGACCAGCCGCCGTTGAGAGTCCTCATAGAATCGCCGTTAGGACCGGCTACAAGGATGCGCGTGCCCTGGGCAAGCGGGAGGATCCCGTCCTCATTCTTAAGCAGAACCTCGGACTCGATGGCGGCCTGGAGGGCCTGGGCCTTGAAGTCAGCCTTGCCCATCTCGAAGCCTTCGACATCCCATACAGGGTGCTCGAAAAGGTCAAGACGATATTTAAGGCGAAGGATCCTGCGCACAGCGTCATCAATGCGTGACATAGGGATGAGACCCTTGTCAATGGCAGCGATGAGGTCGGTGCAGCATTCTTTGTCATATGGTTCCATGATCATGTCGATTCCGGCATTGATTGCAAGAGCGAGGGCCTCAACCCTGTCAGCGGCGACATGCTCGCGAGTGAAGAGGTTATTGACGTCGGCCCAGTCGGTCACGATCATTCCATCCCAGTTGAGACCTTCCTTGAGCCAGCCTGTAAGCAGTTCATAGCTCGCATGGACAGGGACTCCGTTGATTGAAGAAGAGTTCACCATCACAGAAAGGGCTCCGGCGAGAATGCTCTCCTTGAACGGAGCGAAGAATTTCTCACGAAGGTCAATAGGGTTTACGTATGCAGGAGTCCTGTCCTTTCCGGTAGCAGGAACACCATACGCCATATAATGCTTCGCGCAAGCGGCGACCTTGTCCACAGGAATGTGGTTAGGGTCTTCGCCCTGGTCGGCTATGGTGATGGCCTTTGCCATGACTGAGGAGAGATACGGGTCTTCTCCCCAGCTCTCCCATCCGCGGGACCAGCGGGCATCGCGGCCGAGGTCCATTACTGGAGAGAAAATCCACGGAGTCAGGGAAGCCCTGGTCTCATAGGCGATGGCATTGCCCATGTTCGTCGCATGCTGCGGGTCGAATGTTGCGGCAATATTGATCTCCTGAGGGAAGAAAGTGCCGTCAGAGAGATATGTGGCGCCATGTATCTGGTCAAGGCCATAAAGGCAAGGGATTCCGATCGCCTCCATGGAAACTTCCTGGAAACGCCTGACTACCTCTGCCGTATAGGCTGCGGAATGCGCCCTGTCATGGATCACGTTCAAGATGGACCCGATCTTGTATTTCCCAATAATATCTTCAAGCTTGGCTTCGTCGACTTTCTCCAGAGATTCGTCAAGGACAGTAGAGATGGATAGCTGTACCATCTGGCCTACCTTTTCCTCAAGAGTCATCTTTCCAAGGATCCTGTCGATGTTCGATTCGATCTGCTTGTCTGCCGGTATCGCCGGAGTCTTGGAGGCCCCGTCATCCTGCTTGCCGCAGCAAGCCGATACCATGGCTGTGGCTGTGATTCCATAAAGGAGTTTCTTCATTACTGATTTCATGTTCTTATGTGTTCTTGAAAGCGAAAATAGGCTGGTCTAAATGGCCAGCCTAAATATTTATAAATGAATATTTCTAGTATTCAACAACTGCAGGAAGGGCTTTAGCCTGGTCAATCATCTTCTGAAGTTCGCCGGCGGTAGGAACCCTCTTCGTGCGATGTTCCTTCTCGTTGACCTCGATCATAGTCTTCTCGAGATTCTCGGCCTTACGATGTGCAAGTTCTTTTACAGTGTCGACGCCGGCGGCCTCGAGAAGTTCAGAGAACTGAGGGCCTACGCCTTTGATTCTGATAAGGTCAGCGTGGTTGACCCAAGTAAGGATGAGCTTGCCATTAATTCCCGTCTTATCCTCAAGAGCTTTACGGCCCTTGGAAGTTTTTCCAGCTTCGAGAAGCTGATTGATAGTAGTGATGCCGACGGCGATAAGCTTTTCAGCATAAGCCGGACCTACACCCTGGATGTCGATAATTTTGTAAGCCATAATCTAAGATTTTATTGGTTGATACTTGGTTACGTGTTACTAAGTGCATCAAATATAGCAATTATTTTTAATAATTGACATTTTATTCTGCATTTTCAAACCCGAAGTATCTATCTTTCTTCCAGACTGGTACGCCATGTTTCATCCAGGCGGGCATCGGAGCATCCTTCAGATAGTGGTCGAAGAACTGCTGCAACCTGATGCTCAGGTCCTTGCAATTCCTTCTCTCGACGAGATTATGGGCCTCTTTGTTATACTGGAGCAGCCATGCCGGCTTCTGGAAACGGCGCAGGTCAGAGAAGAACTCGATGCCCTGGTACCATGGAACAGCTCCGTCATTGTCGTTGGCCATGATCAGCACGGGAGTCTGGACCTTGTCCACATGGAAGATAGGAGAATTCTCGATATAGAGCTCAAGTCCGCCCTCGTCCCAGATAGACTTTCCGATACGGCTCTGTCCATGTTCATACTGCATCGCGCGCACATGGCCCGATTCCCAGCGGATTCCGCCGTATGCGCTGGTCATGTTGCCCACAGGCGCGCCCGCTCCGGCAGCTTTGTAAAGATTTGTCCTGGTGATAAGGTATGCCACCTGATATCCGCCCCAGCTCTGGCCCTGGATCGCCATGCGGTCGCGGTCGATGAAGCCATAGCGGTCGCACATGGCTTCGGTGCCGGAAACGATGCAGTTGTATGCGCTCTCGCCCGGATGGCCCGTCTTATAGACGACGTCCGGGATGAACACAGCATAGCCGTTGCTGACATACATCGGCACATTCACCACCGAACGGGACGGAGCCGGAGTGCGCGGCGAGAACATGGTCTCGGAGTTTTTCTCATAGAAATAGACCATCAGAGGGACCTTCTCCCCTTCTGCAATACCCTCAGGAATGAACATCAGTCCATCGAGAGGCGTGCCATCATATGCATTCCAATGGACGAGCTCCACATCGCCCCAGCGGTACTCCGACTGCTGCGGGTTGATGGAAGTAAGCTTCACCTCCTTGCGGGACGGACCGCGGACGACATAAAGGTCAGCCGGAGTCCTGAAGTTTCCTTTGGTATAGGCATATACATCAGCGTCCCGCGCGGCGACAGGCTGTCCATATGTAAAATCATCGACGAACCCTTCGCCAGGCCGCAGGGCGACGAGTTTCTTTATCCCCCACTTGTCGCTGAGCTTCATTGAGGCATAGCCGTTCTGCTTTGTCTCTTCGCTGAATGTGGTAAACCAGAATGTGTCTCCGGATCTGTATGAATGTCTGAATCCGAGTTTCCGGTCTTCCTCGGTGAGGCCCCGTTCGACGGGATCTCCATGGCGGAAACAAATCCTGGAGGAACGTCCGTCAGTCATACGGGCCCAGGACTTACCGTCAGGCGAGAAGCTGTATACGTCATACCTGTCGTTTATCAATATCCTGGAATCGCCGGCCATCCATTCAGGAGTGTAGTCATACGGTTCCGGATACATCGGACGGTCATTTTCTTCATCATAAAAATGGCTGCCTTCATCTGCGGCAAGGGCGGCTTCAAGGCCTTTTGCGACATCATAAGTATGCCACTTCCAGTCATCGCAGTCATACCAATAGAGATACTTCCCCTCAGGCGATATCTCCGGAGAGCCGGCCAGCTTGCGCTTGATATCCCTGCGGGAACCGTCGGCAAGGGAAACGGCGCAGACATCCGTATATTCATTCGAATCCCACGCGGAAGTGAGCCTGTAGGCGGTATTGTCAACGGAAAGCGCCCAGTCGCCGTCTCCGCCCTGAGTCAGGGAGATTTCGTCAAAGAAAGACCCGGCCAGACGGACGATCTTGCCGTCATTGACCACGGAGAAATATGTCTTGTTCCTTATCTGTTTTTCTTTTATCCTCTGCTG
>JAFZTP010000196.1 GCA_017618815.1 Bacteroidales bacterium
GAGAAACTCTGCGACCTCAAGAACATCGTGATGAAGTATATGCCTAAGGAGTGCGACAGCCAGAAGGTCTATCACGTCCTCCTCTATATCTTCTCCCTCGAGAAAGACCTTGAGAAGCATACTTCGATTGAAAACGACATACTCGTACCGGTAGTAAACAGGCTCGAAGAGCATGAAAAATAACAGCAGAAAGGTTTTGCTGATCATACCTTCGATGGTCGTCGCGAGAGGACTGGAGAATGTATTCAGCGACCTGGGGGAGTTCGAGGTGGTTGGCATCCTGCCCGACCTTTCCAGAAACAGCGAGACTCGTCTCAAGAACATAGATGCCGACGTGATCATATTGGATCCGATAGTGTTCGACTATACGTCGAGAGCTGTCGGCCGCAATGTGATTTCCGAGTATTCCAACGCCTCCGTGGTCGCCCTCCAGACTACCCTCATGGAAGAGGAATCGCTCAAGCAGTATGACGATGTGATCGGTATCTATGATGATGCGACCACTATCATACGCAAGCTCCGCAACTCCCTCGAGACCCGTCAGGACTCTCCGAAGGTCGATGGGGAGGAGCTCTCTTCAAGGGAGAAAGAAATTCTCGTGTGCGTGGCGAAGGGCATGCTCAACAAAGAGATCGCAGACCTCTACAGCATATCCATATATACGGTCATCACCCACAGGAAAAACATCACGCGCAAGACCGGAATCAAGACAGTCGCCGGTCTCACTGTTTATGCGCTGCTTAACAACCTTATAGACGTCAACTCATTCGAATAAATGTATTTTGCAGGAATAATCCTTGGCGCTTCCGTCTTCCTTATCATCGGAATCGGCCATCCTATCGTCATCAAACTTGAATACTATTATGGCAAACAGAGCTGGTGGGTCCTCTTAGTCGTAGGCCTGATTGCCTTGGCAGCTTCGCTTTTCATCGAGAATACCATCCTCTCCTCGATTTTCGGCGCCTTCGCTTTCTCCAAATTCTGGGGAATCCATGAGCTTATAGCGCAGGAAAAGAGGGTGCTTCGCGGCTGGTTCCCGGAGAACCCTGCCCGTCATGAGTACTACGAAAAGCGCCGCCGTGAACTCGGCGACGCTATATATCCGAAAGGCAGGAAACCTCAGGCTAAATAGTAAAAGTGGCGGCGGCGCCGGCCATCGCGGCCTTGTCCAGAAGGATGGAGGCCTTGATCTTTATGTCCATTCCGGCCTCGGCGAACTTCTCCTGCATAGGCCCGATGAAAAGGTCCAGGCTGCGGGAAATGTTGCCTCCGAGAAGCAGGCTGTCCGAACCGAAGTTCTTGAGGATCGGAGCCGAGAACTCAGCGAGCTCCCTTCCGAAAGACTCGAACACTTTCCTTGCCGATTCGTCTGTGTCATAGAGCTTGCGCACGTCGAGGGCCCCGCTTACTTCCTTTCCGGTGAGGGCCTTGTAGCGGCCTGTGATGCCCCTGGTAGAGAAGGCCTCGTCAGCGATTCCACTCCCGTACGGCAGGTTCCATACCTCTCCGTCAGGAGGGACTGAAGGCCCGCTCTCCACGATCCGGCCCTTGTCCACGAAACCGGAACCGAGTCCGGTGCCGAGGGTCATGGCAACGACCTTCTCCATGTCCTTTCCGGCGCCGTACAGACTCTCGCCGAGGGCGAAAGCGTTTGCGTCATTTATGAAACGGAATTCAAGTCCCGGGTATTCCGGAAGCCTGCTGCGGAGAGTGTCGCCGATGTTGATCCCTTTCAGTGCGGGGAATTTATGGTCCATGTGGGAAATGCCGAGCTTATAGTCGAACGGTCCCGGGAAAGCCATGCCTACGCCCACGATCTCGACGCCGGCGGCGCCGATCACTTCGCGAAGGTTCTTTTCCCATGCCGCCGTGATCTCCCACGCGCTGAGGGTATGTTCAATATCCGTGTTAACCGGCTTTCCGATGAAAGCCCCATTCTCGAGATCGACTACGCAAGAGCAAATGTGACTGCCGCCGATATCGGATCCAACTGCATATCTTTTCGTCATAGTGTTACTTTTATCTATCAAAGGTACTTTTTTTCGTATAAATTCACAACATTAAAGGATGCCGGAAACGAGAAATACCAACATATTGTGATGGCATTATTCGGAGGAAAAGACTAATTTTGCCGCCGCAAAATTAAAGGATTGTATGAGATTATCGGAAATGCAGACGGGAAGCGTGGGCGTGATCGTCAAGGTAAACGGTCACGGCAGCTTCAGGAAAAGATTGATCGAGATGGGATTCATCGCCGGCAAGAAGGTCAGCGTGATACTGAATGCCCCTCTCAAGGATCCGATCGAATATGAGATACTGGGCTACAAGCTTTCCCTAAGAAGGGACGAAGCCCGCATGATAGAAGTGATAAGCGAGGAAGAAGCAAAGGCCCAGCTTATCAGCGAAGGCATGAAGATACCTCCGGTAGATGCGGATGCGGACGAACAGGACTGGCTTGACCGCGAGATGGAGAAGCTGGCCAATGAGCGCGGCCATGTAATCCGCGTCGCCCTGGTCGGCAACCCGAACTGTGGAAAGACCTCCCTCTTCAACATAGCCTCAGGCAGCCATGAGCATGTCGGCAACTACAGCGGCGTGACCGTGGATGCCAAGGAAGGCCGCTTCGAATACGGCGGGTACAAATTCGTGCTCGTCGACCTGCCCGGTACATACTCCCTTTCCGCATATTCCCCGGAAGAACTCTACGTCAGGAAAAACCTGCTCGAAGCGATGCCGGACGTGGTAGTCAACGTAGTGGACGCATCCAACATCGAAAGGAACCTCTACCTGACAACCCAGGTGATCGACATGAACCTCCGCACCGTGGTCGCCCTGAATATGTACGACGAACTCGAGGCCAAAGGCGACAAGATCGACATCAAGCAGCTCGGCTGGCTTCTTGGCATTCCGATAGTGCCGACCGTCAGCAGGGACGGCAAGGGCATCCCTGAGCTTTTCGATACGGTCATAAAGATCTACACCCAGAGCGACCCGACTCTCGCCAGACATATACATATCAACCATGGACCGGAAATCGAGAAGAGCATCGACCGCATCAAGCTGATGCTCCAGGAGAACGAGGAACTCCGCACCAGATACTCGACCAGATATCTGGCCATCAAATATCTGGAGAATGACTCCGATGTTGAGAGGATCGTCGAGAGCCTGCCTGGCCGCAACCTGCTGATCGCCGCGCGCGTCGAGGAGCAGCGCAGGATCGAGGATCTCATGCATACGAACACAGAGTCGGCAATCGTCGATGCCAAATATGCGTTCATACAGGGAGCGCTCGCCGAGACATACACCCGGCACATCGAGAAGCGTCCCCGCCGCACCATCACCGACAAGATCGACGCCGTCGTCACCAACAGGTGGATGGCTTTCCCGATATTCGTACTGCTTCTGTACATAATGTTCGAGGCCACATTCGCCCTCGGCAACTATCCGATGGACTGGATCGACTGGCTCGTCGGCAAATTCGGAGAATTCGTAGCGATGTTCATGAAAGACGGCTGGCTGAAGGATCTCATGGTCAACGGCGTCATCGCCGGAGTCGGCAGCGTCCTGGTGTTCTTGCCGAACATCATGATACTGTATTTCTTCATCTCGCTGATGGAGGATTCCGGATACATGGCCAGGGCCGCCTTTATCGTGGACAAGCTGATGCATAAGATCGGCCTGCACGGCAAGAGCTTCATCCCTATGGTCATGGGCTTCGGCTGCAATGTGCCAGCGATCATGGCCACCCGCTCGATCGAGAGCCGGAAGTCCAGGCTCATAACCATCGCGATCATCCCGTTCATGTCCTGCGCCGGTCGTCTCCCGATATTCGTGCTGATTGCCGGAGCATTCTTCCCGGCCAACGCCGCCCTGGCGATGCTGGGCATATATCTGCTCGGAATCGTGCTGGCAATTCTCTCCGCAACGGTGCTCAGCCGCTTCGTGAAGGATGACGACCTGCCTTTCGTGATGGAGCTTCCTCCTTATCGCGTGCCTACGGGCAAGGCTATCTGGAGACATACCTGGGAGAAAGGAAAGCAGTATCTGCAGAAGATGGCGACCACCATCCTTATCTGCTCGATAATAATCTGGTTCCTGGGCTTCTTCCCGAGAAACACTGAACTGATCGATGCCCAGGCTCGTTATGCCGAGCTTTCCGAGCAGCCGGTACTGACGGAGGACCTCCAGGCTGAGCTTGATTCCGTCTCCGCAAAGGTCAATGACCTCTATGAATACCAGCAGGAGAATTCCTATATAGGAATGCTGGGTCGCGCTGTCGCTCCTGTGATGAATCCTCTCGGATTCACTTGGAAGATGGATGTCAGCCTCCTTACCGGCGTCGCTGCCAAGGAGCTCGTGGTAAGTACTCTCGGAGTGATGTATTCCCAGGGCGCGAAGATTTCCCAGGGAGAGGACCTTCAGGACGACAC
>JAFZTP010000039.1 GCA_017618815.1 Bacteroidales bacterium
GAGTCTGACTGGTCGTATATGGTGAATGCCGGCGGGTATCCCAGACGGTCTGCGAACTCACGCAGAAAACGGATGAACACAGAATGGAAGGTACCCATGTAGAGTTTCCGGGCCTTTCTCTCCCCCACCATCACAGCGATTCTTTCCTTCATCTCCCCGGCCGCCTTTTTCGTAAAAGTCAAGGCCAGGATTCGGGAAGGATCCTCTCCCTTCTCAAGGATGTAAGCTATCCTGCTTGTAAGCACCCTTGTCTTTCCTGAACCGGCGCCGGCGACTATCAGGACCGGCCCGGAAATACAGCTGACAGCCTGCCTTTGCTGACTGTCGAGCCCCTCTAGAATCTTAATTTCATTATTCTCCATCATAATGTCATCTTTGGCAGTAATCTGCAGTAAATAATGACGCGAAATTAAGAAAAAATGAGTAAATTCGCGGCGTATTTTCAGTAAATACCGAACAATTTATTTTATCATAACAATAATGTCAAACAACATCAACTTGAAACGCGGACTGAACATCCCAATCTCCGGAGAAGCAGTCCTAAAAACCGGGAAGACGATTGTACCAGACGTTATCGCTGTCAAACCTTCTGATTTCAAGGGCCTTGTACCTAGGCTTCTTGTGAGGGAGGGCGATAAGGTATTGGCCGGATCGCCGATCCTGGCTGACAAGCAGTCTGCTGACATCCTCATCACATCGCCCGTGAGCGGTAGTGTGGCCGAGATCGTCAGAGGCGAAAAAAGAAAGTTGCTTGAAGTCCGCATCAAGGCGGAAGGAACTCAGGAATTTGTTGATTTCGGCGTACAGAAAGCAAGCTCTATGAGCGCTGACGAGGTCAAGGCCCTTCTCATGAAGAGCGGACTCTGGGCAGCGATCAAGCAGAGACCTTACGGTGTGCTCGCTGATCCGCAGATTCAGCCTAAGGCAATTTTCGTATCATCATTCTCGACAGCACCGCTTGCCGCTGACACGGATTACACTCTCCGTGACGAACTCCTGAACGTTCAGGCAGGCGTAGATGCACTTTCCAGACTTTCTGCCGGCGGAATCCATTTCTGCATCAATGGCAAGACCTCCTCAAGCTCTCCTTTCCACAAAGTTGAGCACGTCCAGATCCACGAAGTTACAGGCAAGCATCCTGCAGGGAATGTAGGAATACAGATTGCCAACATCGATCCGATCAAGAAAGGAGAGACCGTCTGGACAGTATCGATCCTGATGCTTGCCGCCATCGGCCGTCTTCTCAACACAGGCAAAGTCGACCTCAGAAGAAAGGTCGCTGTTACTGGTCCTAAAGCTATCAACCCATGCTACGTGGATGCACTTCCGGGCATCGCGATGAAAGACCTCAAGGAGTTCTATGACAACGCAGCCGGCGATCTCCGCTTCGTAAGCGGCGACGTACTTTCCGGCACGAACGTTGGCGAGAACGGATTCCTCGGCTTCTTCGACGATCAGGTGACCCTCCTTCACGAAGGCACCGAAAGGGAGATTCTCGGATGGGCAAAGCCATTCAGGTTCAACCAGTTCAGCTCAAGCCGTTCATATTTCTCATGGCTTCTTCCTAAGAAGAAATACGACATGGACACCAACCTCCACGGCGGTCCTCGCGCATTCGTGGTTTCTGACGTGTACAGCAAAGTGCTCCCTGTCGACATCTACCCTGTATATCTCGCCAAGGCCTGCCTTGCCGGTGATATCGACAACATGGAGAAATTCGGCATCTACGAGGTACTCCCTGAGGACCTCGCGCTCTGCGAATACGTTGACCCTTCAAAGAACAATATCCAGGAAATCATCAGCAATGGTATCAACCTGATGATCAAGGAAATGGCATAAGGAGTAAAAGTTATGGAAGAAAAAAAGAACAGATTCGCATTCCTTCACTCGACTATCGACGCCTTTGACACTTTCCTCCGTGTCCCGGGTACTGTTACCAAGACCGGTTCCCATGTCAGGGACGCAGTCGACCTGAAGAGAGTAATGATATTAGTAGTGGTAGCCCTTGTTCCTGCAGCCCTTTTCGGCATGTGGAACGTCGGATACCAGCATAACCTTGCGACCGGAGCTGAGACAAGCCTTCTGGCAACCTTCTTCTATGGTTTCCTCAAAGTGCTTCCGCTCTTCGTCGTTTCATATGTAGTCGGACTTGCAATCGAGTTTGCGGGTGCCCAGATCAAGGGCGAAGAAGTCAATGAGGGTTACCTCGTATCCGGCTTCCTCATTCCGCTCATCGTCCCGGTTGACGTTCCGCTCTGGATGCTTGCGATAGCAGTCGCTTTCGCCGTGATCTTCGGTAAAGAGGTATTCGGCGGTACAGGAATGAACTTCCTGAACCCAGCCCTCCTCGCCCGCGCTTTCCTCTTCTTCTCATATCCTACCAAGATGTCAGGATCGGAAGTATGGATCGCTCTCCGCAAAGGTGAGACTCTCATCGACGGAGCTACCGGCGCCACCCCGCTTTCATTCACGGCTGACGGCATCGACGCGCTTGCCAACGCAGGAGCCCAGTACGGCACAAGTTTCATGGACCTCGTAATCGGTACAGTTCCCGGTTCAGTCGGTGAGACTTCGATCATAGCTATCCTTCTCGGCGCCGCCGTCCTCATCTGGACCGGAGTCGCCAGCTGGAAGATCATGTGCTCTTCAGTACTCGGCGCCCTCTTCGTAGGCTGGCTCGCCAATGTTCTCGGAGCAACCACCATCCCTGCATACTACCAGCTCGTCCTCGGAGGCTTCGCCTTCGGTACGGTCTTCATGGCCACTGACCCTGTCACCTCGGCTCAGACTGAGTGCGGAAAATGGATCTACGGATTCTTCGTCGGCGCTCTCTGCGTGGTCGTAAGGCTCTTCAACCCTGGATATGCAGAGGGAATGATGCTCGCAATCTTGCTCATGAATACTTTCGCACCGCTGATCGACTACTGTGTAACTACGGCAGCCATCAACAGGAGGGAGAAAAAGTTCAAAACCGCATAAACAGCTATTGCTATGAATACAAACAGTAATGCATATACAATCATATATACCACGGCTATCGTGGTAGTTGTCGCTGCGGTTCTTGCTTTCGTTTCCCAGTCACTCAAGGGCAAGCAGGAGGCCAACGAAAAGGCTGATACCATCAGCCAGATGATGACCGCCGCACAGTTCGGCTCAAAGGCCGACTTCCAGGCAAAAGGCAATACCGCAGTCCTCGCAGAATATGCCGAGAACATCGCAGAAGCCTTCACGGTCAACTCAAAAGGCCAGAAAATCGCAGACTTCGATCTCGGAAAGGTTTACTCTCCGAGCGAGCTCAAGAAGCTCAACTATATCATCAAAGGCGCACAGGACGGCGAAGCCGAGCTTCCTGTATTCATCTTCAAGGACAACACTACCGTGGTTCCGGTTTATGGTGCAGGTCTTTGGGGCGCCATCTGGGGATATATCGCATTCGAGCCTGACGGCAAGACTATCAAAGGCGCATACTTCGACCATGAGAGCGAGACCGCAGGTCTTGGCTCCAAGATCAAGGATGACGTCAACTTCCAGAATGAATTCAAGAACGAATACGCTGACTTCGGCGCCGAGAAGGTCTTCGAGATCGTAAAGGGCGGCTCTCCGAAAGAGGCTGACGGTTCTGAGATAATCGACAACAAGATCGACGCAATCACCGGAGCCACCATGACATCCAACGGTCTTTCCGAGGCTGTCAGCCAGTGGCTCAAGGCTTACGCTCCTTACTTCGAGGGTCTCGCACCTGTAGAGGAAGAGGTTGCTGAAGAAGCTGTCGAAGAAACAATAGCAGAGGAGGAATAAGATATGAACGCAAATCTCAAAGAAACGATTCTCAATCCGATATTCAAGGGCAACCCTATCACCGTCCTCGTACTCGGTATCTGCTCCTCTCTCGCTGTAACGGTAACCTTGAAGGGAGCCCTCGTAATGGCACTCTCAGTAATCGCTGTGACCGGAATTTCCAGTCTCATCCTTTCTACTCTGAGAAACACCATTCCTAGCCGAGCCCGTATCATCGTACAGCTCGTTGTCGTGGCCATGATGGTAATCCTCGTGGACCAGATATTGAAATCTTTCGAAGCAACCTATGCTATCGACAAGCAGTTGAGCGTATATATCGGCCTTATCATCACGAACTGTATCGTGATGGGACGTATCGAGGCTTTCGCCCTCGGTAACAAGCCGATTCCTTCAATGCTTGACGGTATAGCAAACGGAGTCGGCTACGGTATGATCCTTCTTATCGTCGCCTTCTTCCGCGAGCTCCTCGGCAGCGGCACACTCTTCGGTTTCGATGTCCTGAACAGGATCGGATACGTTCCTAACAACCTGGTGATCCTCCCGCCTTTCGCTCTCATCCTTCTCGGATGTATCGTATGGGTACAGAGGGCCATCCAGAAAGACCTTCAGGAGAAATAACATTAACCCCGGAACATTATGGAATATTTAAGCTTGTTCGTAAAGTCAATTTTTGTTGACAACATGATTTTTGCTTACTTCCTCGGTATGTGCTCATACCTGGCAGTATCCAAAAATGTGAAGACAGCTGCCGGTCTGGGTGTTGCTGTTATCTTCGTACTTTTCGTAACGCTTCCTATCAACTATATCCTCAACGAATATGTACTCAAGCCGGGCGCTCTCGCATGGCTGGGAAGCGATTTCGCCAATGTAGACCTGAGCTTCCTCAGCTTCATCGTCTTCATCGCCGTGATCGCCGCAATCGTACAGATCGTGGAAATGGTCGTAGAGAAGTTCTCGCCGTCCCTTTACTCGGCGCTCGGTATCTTCCTCCCGCTTATCGCAGTAAACTGCGCCATCCTCGGAGGCTCTCTGTTCATGCAGCAGAAAGATTTCGTCAACATCGGCGAAGCTACCGTATACTCGCTCGGTTCAGGTCTCGGCTGGTTCCTCGCCATCGTGAGCCTTGCTGCTATCCGCGAGAGACTCTCCTACTCGAATGTTCCTGCAGCCCTCAAGGGTCTTGGAATCACATTCATCACAGTAGGTCTGATGGCCATCGCTTTCATGACATTCATGGGAATCGCACTTTAATGATACAAGGAGAATAACTATGGGAATACAGACAATGACAATTCTCGGAGCGGTTGCGGTCATAGTGGTCGTAACCCTCATCCTGGTAGCTCTGCTCCTTGTCATCAAGGCAAAGCTTACCCCGTCAGGCACCGTCAAGATCGACATCAACAACGGAAAGAAAGTCCTTGATGTCCCTCAGGGCGGAGACCTTCTCCATACTCTCGCTGACCAGAAGATCTTCCTTCCTTCAGCATGTGGTGGAAAAGCAAACTGCGGACAGTGCAAGGTCCGTGTCCTCGAAGGCGGCGGCACGATCCTCTCTACCGAGACCGGATTCTTCAGCCGCAAGCAGATCAAGGACAACTGGAGACTTGGCTGCCAGGTCAAGGTCAAGGAAGACCTCAAGATCGCAGTTCCTGACTCAGCTCTCAACGTAAAGAAACTCGAATGCGAGGTAATCTCCAACCACAATGTGGCTACTTTCATCAAGGAATTCACCGTAAGGCTTCCTGAAGGCGAGAACATTGAGTTCAAGTCAGGAGAGTACATCCAGATCGACATCCCTGAATACGACATCAACTTCTCTGACATCGACGTGGAGGATATCTACAAGGGTGACTGGGAGAAATATGGTTTCTTCGGAATCCATGCGGTCAACACCACTCCTACCATCAGAGCATACTCCATGGCCTCTTACCCTGCAGAGAAGAACGTCATCAAGCTCAACGTCCGCATCGCTACTCCTCCGTTCGACAGGAGCCAGCCTCGCGGCGTGTTCAAGATGCTTCCTGTTCCTCCGGGAGTCGCTTCCAGCTACGTGTTCACACGTAAGCCTGGCGACAAGGTGATGATTTCCGGTCCTTACGGAGAGTTCCTTCTCCCTGAGAACGACCCGGATTCACAGGAGTACATATTCGTGGGTGGTGGTGCTGGTATGGCACCGCTCAGAAGCCACATCATGCATCTTTTCAAGACTCTCCACACCAAGAAGGAGGTTCACTTCTTCTACGGAGCCCGCAGTCTTGTCGAGGCCTTCTATCTCGAGGACTTCGCCGAGATCGAGAAAGAGTATCCTAACTTCCACTTCCACCTTGCTCTCGACCGTCCGGATCCTGCAGCAGATGAGGCTGGAGTTAAGTACACCGCCGGCTTCGTGCACAATGTGATGAATGAGACTTATCTCAAGGATCATGAGGCTCCTGAGGACATCAAGTACTTCATGTGCGGTCCTCCTATGATGGTTTCATCAGTTGTCAACCTGCTTGACAGCCTCGGCGTCGAGCCAGAGAGCATCCTCTACGATAACTTCGGAGCATAATCCGAATACATAAAGAAAAAGAGTGATTACAATCCGTAGTCACTCTTTTTTCTTTTCCTTAATCGGATTGAGTCCCCTCCCGGAGGCTTGTCCACCCGCGGACAAGTATAGCGGGGAGGCGTCCGCAAGATACGAGTTATCGCGAAGCGATGACGAAGTAGATTGTGGAAGGGTCCGGAGTGAGCGCAAGCGAACGGAGTCCTCCGGGAGGGGACTCAATCCGATATAGAGAAGAATAACAGCTAAATGCATGAAAAATAATTAAATAGTGGGAAAAGTAAAAGATTTTATCTAACTTGCAGGCACTGAATAGGTAACCGACCAGGTCTGCTGTTTAGATGACCGTCAACTATAAAAAGTTACTTACTGTAGCGCTATCCCTGTATTTGTCTTTCACTGCCGTCATGGTCCATGCCCAGACGCAGTGCAAGCCGTTTGTGCTCGTCATTGGCCACGACGAAGAAGTCCCCGAAC
>JAFZTP010000197.1 GCA_017618815.1 Bacteroidales bacterium
CAAGGTCGAGATCCGCTTCAACGAGGCTCTCGACACCAGTCTCCTTGATACCAATGAGAAGGGGCTCTACGACATGATGAAGCAGGCCAGCGGCGACGACCTCGTCCTTCAGGACAAGGAGTTCTCGCGCTGGTCGCAGCGCTCCCGCAACCAGGACACCATCCGCCTCTGGGCGAACAGCATCAACCTCGATGCGAAGCGCGGCCTCCGCAGCGACAATGTAGTCTCCGGCAAGAAATTCTCCGACAAGGGCAAGATAGAAGCCCAGCACGTGATGGGCTTCAAGAACTTCCTCAACGACTTCACCCTCAGCTCCGAACGCGAGTCCGTGGAGGTCGGCCTCTGGAAGGACTACCTCGTCTACGCTTCGCTGTACGGCATTGCCGACAAGGTCGCTAAGGAGCTCAAGGACATCGATCCGAGGGTCTTCGAGCAGGTGATGGTCTATGACTACACCATGTTCAACGACCTCATGAGGATGACCAACAGCCTTGGCCGTTCGCTTACCAATGCACGCTTCGCGCCTCAGGCTTCCACCTTCAGCGGCCCTCGCGGCGGCTTCGGCGGCTTCGGAGGAGGCACTTCATTCGGCGGTGGCGGCGGATTCTCCGGCGGCGGCTTCGGCGGCGGTGTCAGATAGCTTGAAACCATAAGATTATGAAGAAGCTGATCATCACCCTTATCACCCTGTGCATAGCTTTGTCAGCCAATGCGCAGTTCTATGTAGGAGGAGGCCTGAGGTTCTCCAGCAATGCTGAAAATGACCTCACGACGTTCTCCTTCACACCCGAACTCGGCTACAACCTCAGCGACAGTTTCGCGGTCGGAAGCGCATTCGTATTCTCTTCCCGCAGCGTCGACAGTTACAGCACCGGTACGGTTTCCTTCAAGCCGTATGCCCGGTATACTTTCGCGGAGCTCGGTATCGTCCGTTTCTTCGTGGACGGCGCAGTGACCCTCACCAAGCCCAAGAATGGTGACGGATCATGGGAGATCGGCGCATACCCCGGTATCGCCATTCCGGTGAACGAACGCCTGTCCTTCGTGGCCCATATTGGCCAGCTGTCGTACAATTCATCGTCCGTGTTCACGCTCGCAGTGGACAACTCCGTTTCTGCGGGCTTGTTCTTTCACTTTTAGGACGATATGAAGCATTTCAAGACAACTGTCCTTGTAGCGATTGCCCTATGAGACTCAGGCGCCTGCTGACCATATTTGCCCTGGCCGCCGCCATCCCTGCCGGCGGTCAGGACAAATTCGTCTTCGCTCCCCAGTGGATGGCGCAGGCGCAGTTCGCCGGATACTATGTCGCGAAGGACATGGGATTCTATGAGGAGGAGGGACTCGACGTGGAGATCAGACATCCCTACATGACGCAGACGCTGGAAGAACGCGTGCGTTCCGGGGAATGCCAGGCCTACACCATGTTTCTCTCAGAGGCCCTGGAACTTGTGGACAAGGGCATTCCCATGGTGAACATCCTCCAGACTTCCATGAACAGCAGCATGGTGATCATCTCCAGGTATGGGGCGGATCCCCTCGAGCTGCGCAACGCCAAGGTCATCAACTGGCATGCCGGATTCGGACAGATCCCGATGTGCGTGGCGGCTCGCGAGAATCTTGATTACCAGTGGATTACGGCTTCATCCAGCTTGAATCTCTTTGTAGCCGGTGCCGTGGATGCGACTCTTGCCACGACATACAACGAATACTATCAGCTCCTTCAGACGGGACTGATCAGTCCTGACAAGGGCATATTCCGTTTGTCCGAGTATGGATACAACATCCAGGAGGACGGCGTGTACATGACCATGTCCGAATACCGGAAAGACCGTGACAGGGCCGATCGTTTTGCGCAGGCCAGCCGCCGCGGTTGGGAGTGGGCTGCCGAGCATCCCGACGAGGCCTTGGAGATAGTGATGAAATATGTCAGGGAGTACCGCATTCCCACCAACGAGACTCTCCAGCGCCTCATGCTGAATGAGGTGCTGAGGCTCCAGCTGGACCCAGACTCGGGGAATCGGGAATTCCGCCTGCGCCCCGATATGGTGAAGTTGGCCGGGGGTATGATGCTTGAGGCCGGAATCATCAAGAAAAGGGCAACTTTTGAAAGTCTGCTGCGATGAGGAAGCTTCTGAACATGTTCCGGTCTTCATTGCCGGCCAGATTGAGTTTCTGGGTGGTCCTGGCAGTCGTTATCGTTTTCCTGATAGCGCTGTTTCGCGTGTCGTTGACCGCCAGGAAGCTGGTGTGGGACGAGGCCATGCAGCGTGCCACCCAGGTGCTGGAGAACTGCGAGCTGCGCCTCACGCGCATCCTTGACGACGTGGAGCAGAGCGCTGACAATGTAGAATGGCTGGTTTACCGTCACCTGGATTCTCCCGACACCCTTTTCGAGTATACGCGTAACGCACTTCAGGGCAACCACGACCTGGTCGGGTGCTCCATCGCTTTCGAACCCTACTTTTTTAAGGGACAGGAATACTTTTCTGCATATTCGGGCAATAACGAAGGGGTGATCGAGACCATGCAGGAGGGAGGAGAGGACTACCAGTATTTCTATCTTGACTGGTACCTGATGCCCAAGCTCCTGAACCAGCCCTGCTGGACAGAGCCCTTCTGTGACTGGGAATACGGCGACGACTTCTCCATGGATACGGATATGCTTATCTCGTACTGCAAGCCGCTTACCAACGCCGACGGGGAATTCATAGGCGTGGTCTCCCTGGACCTGTCTCCTAAATGGCTCTCCGAACAACTTGCCTCCATCAAGCCATATCCTCATTCCTCATGCGTGCTTATCAGCCGTGGAGGGACTTACCTGATACATCATGATCCCGATAAGCTCTTCTACCAGACGATCTTTACCCGCAACCTGGAAGGGAACGATCCTACTATGGACAAGTTGGGACATGACATGCAGAACCAGATGGAGGGAGTACAGGAGGTCGTAGTCGACGGTGTTGTCAGCCATGCTTTCTACAAGCCGCTGAAGAATACGGGATGGAGCCTTGCCATCATCTGCCCGGAGAAAGATATCTTCGGCAGGTTTAACAGACTTCGTGTCACTGCTATCCTGCTCATGCTCCTGGGCTTGCTGCTGCTGTATTTCCTTACTTCCAAAGTGATAAGCAAGACTCTGGCTCCCCTTAAGGACCTCGCCGCCGAGGCCGGCAGTATCGCCGAAGGCAACTTCGGCCATAAGCTTCCCCAGGAGAAAAGGGCTGACGAGATCGGGACGCTCTCGCGTTCCTTCGCACACATGCAGGATTCCCTTGTCTCGTATATCGACGAATTGAAGGAGACCACTGCGAAGAAGGAGCGCATAGAAGGCGAGCTGCGCATCGCCCATGCCATCCAGATGGCGATGGTCCCGAACATTTTTCCGCCTTTCCCTGAAAAGAAGGATCTGGACCTGTATGCCTACATGAGCCCCGCCAGGGAAGTCGGAGGTGACCTGTACGATTATTTCCTCGTCGACGACAAGCTTTTCTTCTGCATAGGTGACGTGAGCGGAAAGGGAGTTCCCGCCAGTATCGTCATGGCCATGACCAGGAATATGTTCCGTATACTGGGTAGACAGGCCCTGTCCCCGGCCGAGGTCGCCATCAACCATAACGACACCGTCTCCGAAGAGAATGAGACGATGATGTTCGTTACGGCCTTCATCGGTATCCTGGATCTCAAGACAGGCCACCTTGACTATTGCAACTGCGGCCACAATCCGCCGGTCATCTTCCCTGCAGACGGCGGTGAGCCCCGTTTCCTTGAGTGCGAACCCAACGTGCCGATTGGTGTGTGTCCCGGCTGGAAGTTCAAGGGCCAAGAGATCGCGGATTTCCGCGGCTGCACCCTCTTCCTGTATACGGACGGCCTCAACGAGGCCGATAATGCGTACGATGTGGAGTTCGGCAGCGACCGTCTCCTCGCTACTCTCACCGACGCTTCGTCGGCCGGCGCGGAGGCGATCATTGACCGCATGCGCCGCGCTGTTGCCGCCCATGTGGGCGGCGCCGAGCAGAGTGACGATCTAACCATGCTCTGCCTGAAACTGAAATAATAAAAAAACTCAAAAAAGTTTGGAGTTGTCAAAGGAAAGGAGTACCTTTGCAATCCCAAAACGGAGGACTCGTTAGCTCAGTTGGTAGAGCACAACACTTTTAATGTTGGGGTC
>JAFZTP010000198.1 GCA_017618815.1 Bacteroidales bacterium
GGCATCCAGCTATCTCCAGTTCCCGCTGCACTACACCACAAAAGAGTTTTTCCGCAGAAGGGCGGGACGCATTCTGATTCCATTCGCCTTCTGGACGATAGTCTATGCCCTGGTCTGGGGCGAGCCCGTACAGAACTTCAAGGACCTTCTGCTCAACTTCAACTACGCCGCCGGGCACCTGTGGTATGTATATATGATGATAGGAATATATCTCCTGATGCCTCTTCTCTCCCCTTGGGCGGAGAAAGTCGGCAAGAGGGAGCTTCAAGTATATCTCGGAATCTGGCTGTTCACAACGCTCATCCCGTTGATACGCCAATGGGCCGGAGGCTCCGCGCCAGTGATATATGGGCCTTCAGGCATTCCTAACGCTGCAAAATACCCGCTCTGGGGAGAAGCGAGCTGGAACACCTATGGACTGTTCTATTACTTCAGCGGCTTCATCGGCTACCTGCTCCTGGGCCTGTATTTCCGCAAGTTCGTAGGCAGCCTGTCATGGAAAAAGACCCTCGGAATCACGATTCCCGTATTCCTTGCAGGGCTGTCCATCTGCTCGCTCGGCTTTCTCTCAAGGGTATGGAATGACTGTGGCGGAGCCTTCCCGATAGAAGGTCCGGTAGGCCTTGCCGCCCTCTGGGAAGGCCCATGGCTCAACGACACGATTGGCGTGGCCCTGATGAGCATCGGCTGGGTACTGCTGTTCCGCAAGATTACTTCTGGAGGATGCTTCTACGAGAAAGTGCTGCTTCCGGTATCGAAAGCCAGCTATGGAATGTATCTCTGCCACATGCTGCTGCTCGGAATCATCTCCGCTTGGCTTCGCAGCCAGCTCGGACTTGGCGAAGCCGGCATTCTGGGCATCTGGACGACTCCGGTACAGATTCTTCTCACCGCCGCCCTCTCATTCGCAGGCGTCGCTCTGTTCTGCGTACTCGTACAGAGAATCCCGAAAGTCGGGAAATGGATCATCGGATAAGATCAGCCCTTTCGTTTCATAAGCCAACGCTCCTTCAGCCATTCGCGGACAGGAGCATCATAGACCTTGAACAGAGCCCATGCCATCATTACGGAAAGGAAGAACACTCCAGCCGCCACTGAGACCTTGGCAAAAAGAGGTGCGTCCGCATGTTTGCTCGCCCATGAGAAATTCATGTACATCAGCGGATAATGGGTAATGTACAGCGGATATGAGATGTCGCCCAGCCATTTGCATATGGCCGAACTCTTGGAATCTGTAATCACCGAACCGGCACCTGTCAGCACTATCAGAGGGAAAAGCACCAGTATGGCCGTCGCCTGGAACAGGCCGTCCGGCACGCCCATCTTTCCACCGATGCATGGACATGACATGATCACGACCAACAGCAGACTGCACCACCAGAAACCGCCGCGCAAATGAATCGGCGAGCCACTGGGATTGGTCTCGCTACGATGCGAAGGCAGGATCCTGGATATCAGAAGACCGCAGACAAAAGGATAGAGAAGTCTGGTAAATCCGATGTAGAGTTGCTGCGGAGTAATGCACCAGCCGCCTATCACAGTATATTGAGGGCCATCAGGGAACAGTCCGAATACGTCCCAGCCAATGGTCACATCCAAGGTAAAGAATGCACATACCACGCACAATACGGCCAAGGCAGCCTTCGAAAGATGCCTGAGCACAAAGGCATACAGGATATTGCCGCAATACTCATAAGTAAGCGACCAGTTAGGCCCGTTGAACGGATTCATCTCGCCCCATCCCCTGATATCCAGGGAGAGCCCGCACGGAATCATGAGAAGCGCCATGACAAAGCAAAGCAGGAACGTCCATATGTCCGTTTTCATTATATTCGGGAAAACTTCCGAATCCTGCATGAAAAACAGGCTGGCTCCAATCAGCGTTCCCATGATCACCATCGGGTGGAGACGGGTAAGACGGCGCTTGAAGAAGCCCCAGGTAGTCATCTTGTCCCAACGGTCGTCATAGGCGTAACCTATCACGAAACCGCTCAGCACAAAGAAGAAGTCCACTGCCAGATAGCCATGATTGATTATCTGAGTCGCGGGGCCCTTGGAATATACTTCAAAAAGATGAAAGACCACCACCATGAGTGCGGCCACGCCGCGAAGTCCGTCCAAAATCTCATATCTGGGCTTGGACGCTAAGTACACGTTTTCTTTTTTCATTTAAATGGTTTGTTATCGTGCTTTATTTATGCTTTGTCCAATATAGCAATTATTTTGCTTATATCACCCAAAAACCTTAAATTCAACCCACTATAACGCAAGACACGGATTATGAAAAGAGTATTTCTTCTTGCCACACTGGCGATAACTGGCATAGCAAGCCTCGCACAGCCGGCCGGCAGACCGGCGCTGGAAAATGACGCTACCAGAAGGACGATGGAAATGGGCCTGGGCTGGAATCTCGGCAACCAGCTGGATGCCTATGAAGAAGACCCGGACAGCCGGCACTACCTGATTCCGGACGAGAGGATCTGGGGCAACCCTAAGGCCACCGCCACCGCTGTGAGGAAGGTGCATGAGGCAGGATTCACCACGATCCGCATCCCCGTCACATGGCTCGGCAAGATCGGCCCTGCACCGGATTACAAGATCGACCCGGACTGGATGGCCAGAGTCACGGAAGTCGTCGGCTACGCCCATGACGCAGGCTTCAGGAATGTCATCGTCGACATGCACCATGACGAGGATCATGACGACGGGCACTGGCAGAATCTGAAAGGCGCATCGAAAGACCCTGAGCTGAATGAAACCATCAAGAAAGAAATCGTTGCCGTATGGTCCCAGATTGCCGAGAATTTCAAGGATTGCGGTTCATGGCTGATGTTCGAGGGCTTCAATGAGCTGAATGACGGCGGCTGGGGTGAGAGCGATGAATTCAAGGCCAACCCTCATGTCCAGTGCGACATCCTGAACGAGTGGCTTCAGACTTTCGTGGATGCCGTACGTGCTACCGGAGGCAACAATGCTGACAGGTGGCTGGGGATCTCGCCATACTGCGCCAATCCTGATTTCGTGAAGTACCTGGTTATGCCGACCGACCCAGCGGGCAAGCTTATGCTTTCGGTCCATTTCTATGATCCGTCTTCATACACCATAGGAGAAGAACAGTATTCTGACTGGGGACATACCGGAGAGCCCGGCCGCAAGGCCAAGCATGACGACGAGGACCATGTCCAGGAGGTTTTCGGGATGCTGTATGACAATTACATAGCGAAGAACATCCCGGTATATATCGGAGAATTCGGCTGCTCAAGACGTGACCCGGACGACAAGAGGGCCTGGGCATATTACCTCTACTATCTTGAGTACATCGCCAAGGCTGCACGTACATATTGCCTGCCGGCGACCATCTGGGACTGCGGAGGCAATCCTTCCCCGCGCCAGGAGCATCATCCTTACTTCAACCATGCCACCGGCGACTACTTCCCGCATTCAAAGGAAGCCATCGACGCCATCCTTCGCGGATGGTTCAGCGACGATCCGTCCTACACCATCCAGTCTCTCTACGACAGCGCTCCCCGCTTCTAGTTTCCTTCGCCGCAGGGCAGTTGGACAGGTCCGCGGGGGCTTGTCCACCCGCGGACCTATTCAACTGGACTGCGGAGAGCAGGGAAAAAGAAAAAGGCTGGCCCAAAGGTCAGCCTTTGATATGTAAGGTCGACAAGACGTCGAGACTAGAGACTCTGGATGAAAGAAGCCATCTCAGCCATATGGGACTTGGCGGAGCGGAAAAGGGCGAGCTGGTTGCGAGTACGCACCAAGTTATGCTCAGGATACTTGATCTTATAGTAAGTATCACCGTTGATATAGTCCGCAAAGAAACGCACAGCCTGCATATAAGGGAAGAGAAGAGCGCCATAAGGAAGGTTCTCCCTCTCCACAGGAGTCAGGAAACAAGACGCAGACTCGATATACCCCTTGGCAAAAGCCTCGAAGATATCCATACGGAAAGCCACCTTGTCGACAGCAGGATCATCCTCCGCAACAGTATTGGCCGCAGTACGCAGGAAATCGCCGAAATCAGAGAACACAAAGCTCGGCATCACGGTATCAAGGTCAATCACGCAAAGCACATTCCCCTCAGCGTCGAACATCATATTGTTGACCTTGGTATCGCAATGGCAAATCCTCTTAGGAAGAACACCCTCACGATACATACGCTCAGCCTTGCACATCTCGAAATCATACTCGGCGATCTCCGCAGCGATAGCCTGAACCTCAGGATCAGCCATCCTGCCGACCGGGTCAGCCGCGATAGCCTCCTTCAGCTGGCGCGAACGGAGCTCCATGTTATGGAAATCCGGGATAGTCTCCCCAAGCTTCGCAGGGATATCCGCAAGCATGGCCTCGAAATTACCGAAAGCCTTGCCGGCATAGTATGAATACTCAGGATTGACAGTCTCGAAAGTAAATGCATCCTTGATGAATACAGACACCCTCCAGTATTTCTCACCATCGAAATAATAAGTCTTAGGGCTATCCTTGAGCGGAATGAAACGCAAAACCTTGCGGTCCAGGTCCTTCTCGCCGGCAGCCTCAAGCTTGGTGCGAATATGAGCAGTCACAGCCTCGATGTTGGACTGCAGCAGGTCGACATCCTTGAAGATGGCATGGTTCACGCACTGAAGCACATAATCAGGCCCCTCGCCTGCCGTAACAACCTTGAATGTATCATTGATGAGACCGTTCCCGAGCGGACGTATCTCCTTGATCTCGCCTTCGATCGCGAATTTGAGAACGCGTTCCTTGACAGCTTCCATACTACTTGCCGGCAAGATGTTTCTCCCATGCCCATGCAGCAGCGAGAGTCTCCTCGATAGGACGCTCCGCCTTCCAGCCCATCTCAGTATTGGCAAGAGTAGGATCGGCCCATATAGCCATCACGTCTCCGGCCCTGCGAGGCACGAACTTATAATTCAGCTTCAGGCCATTGGCCTTCTCGAAAGCATTCACCAGCTCCATCACGGAAAGAGGACGGCCGGTACCGATATTGAAGACCTCGCAATCCTGCTTCATCTTGCCATCGATCATCCTTGATACGGCGCACACATGAGCTTTGGCAAGGTCGACGATGTCGATGAAGTCACGCTGGCATGTACCGTCAGGAGTAGGATAATCATTACCGAAGATGCTCAGGCACTCCCTCCTGCCGATTGCAGTCTGGGTGATGTATGGCACGAGGTTGTTAGGCACGCCACGCGGAAGCTCTCCGATGAGGGCTGACGGATGGGCACCGATAGGGTTGAAATATCTGAGAAGGATACCCTTGAGCTCACACTCAGAGCCCTTGGAGGCACGGATAGTATCCTGGAGTATATCCTCGCAAATCTGCTTGGTGTTTCCGTAAGGAGAAGTAGCCGGCTTGCGCGGAGACTTCTCGGTTACAGGGACCTGGTCCGGCTCGCCATAGACGGTAGCCGAAGAAGAGAAAAGAATATTGTGGCAGCCGTGATGTCCGGCAGCCTCAAGCACGTTCAGGAACGAATCAAGGTTGTTCCTGTAATACATCACAGGCTTCTCGACGGACTCACCTACAGCCTTGAACGCCGCGAAATGGATTACCGCGTCAATCTTGTAATCAGTGAAAAGCTTCTCCACGGCCGGAAGGTCGCAGAAATCGACTTTCTCAAAAGGGAGATCCTCACGTCCGGTGATCTTCTTAACTCCCTCATAGCCGGACATGTCGCAATTGGAGAGATTGTCCGCTACTACTACATCATAGCCGGCCTCGATGAGTTCTACGCTCACATGAGAACCGATAAATCCGGCGCCGCCGGAAACCAAAACTGTCTTCTTCATTTATTCGTGTAAGTGTTATTGTTCAAATTCAATGGCATCAAAGAACTGCGGGCAATGGAACATCGGCTTTGGAAGGTCGATCGGAGCCCACGAAAGAAAATGCGGATGCGGAAGCAGATCGCCGCACTTATAGAAATTGCCCTTCATCGAAAGGCCGTCGAAGGACTTTATATCATGTCGGAACAGCGCTGAGGCAGGGATCATCTCGACGAGATCCCACTCACGGACTTCCTCATGGGCCTCGAAAGACCCGGTCCCGAGCGAGCTCCATCTCCTCACGGAGCCATAGACCTCCGACGGAGCAGACGGACGGTCTCCCCCGGCAGGGCCTCCATGAAGCAGCAGAGTCCCGATACAGTTACATTCGAAATTATAATAGAAATCATTTCTGTCCGGCGAAACGAAAAACTCGACGCAGGAATCCTCCCACACTCGGCCGTCATCCTCAGTCTCCACAGCCCTGAGCTCATTGTCAGAGACATGAAAATGCAGGATCATGAAATCCGACGCATGAGCAGCGCGGACTTTCACGACCGGATTACGGTCAGACCAATGCCAGTTGTCATGAGCTACAGGAGCGAATCCGACGCCGGCAGCATCAAGCAGGGCCGGCACATCCGCAAGATTCCCGGAAGCGGGAATGTCGATTTTTCTTATGTTCATCCGAAAATGTGGTTTTGTGTCAATGTTAATGTCCGCAAATATACTGTTAATTACTGATAAATACAACGGGGAAACATATCAGAATATTCCCGCAAATGTCTTATATTAGCAGTCACATAAGCAACTTACACAAAAACAAATAACGAGTCTTAAATTATTGAGAAAATGGACAAAACCTTTACTGACACTAAAGGGGCTTTCTATGATGCTCCAAGGTGTGAAATTCTTGACCTTCACGCAGAAGGCGTGATCTGTGGCAGCGGCTTCGGTTCTCCGGGCGCAGCAGGAGACATGTTCAACAACAATGACTACGGTTCATTCTAAAATGCTACAGCAATGAAAAAGTCGTACATATTTCTAGCTGCAGCAGCAGTAGTCAGCGCAGTTTCCTGCCAGAAGTCAGAAATTGACCAGAATGGACCGGCGAACACCGTCCATATGGAGATTTCCGCTATTGATACCAAGACCGTACTCGGAAGTGACGGACAGTCGACACTTTGGAACGCCTCCGGAGAGAAACTCATGATCCTCGAAAGCGCAGGCGGCTCGGTAGTCTATGCCGAATCCGCAGACGGCGTCACCCCTGACGGAGGACATACAATGAACTTCGGAGTAGATCTTCCTGAAAAGGAAGCTGCAAGCTACACCTACTATGCCCTCTATCCATCTACATGCTATGTGACAGGAAGCAACCTGGCCGTATCCAACGTCAAGGTAATCACTCCTTCCACCCAGCATCCGACCAATGCCAGCTTCGACCCGGCAGCAGACTTTCTTGTATCATCGCCGGTCACTGCGACTAGCCAGCCGACCAGCCTCGAGCTCTCATTCGCAAGAAAGATCGCCCTCGGCAAGATGACAATATCGAACCTCAACACTTCGGACGACGTAGCATCCGTAAGGTTCGAGGCCGAAGGCAAGAAACTCTCCGGTCGCAGTTACGTGGACCTTACTACCGGCAGGATCAATGAATATGGATACGCCAGCCAGCATCAGGACTACGTAGAACTCGACTATGCAGGCAAGAGCTATGCAGCCAACGGCCTGGACGCATATTTCATGTGCTTCCCTGAGACCCTGTCCGAAGGAGACGCATTCAAAGTGACAGTCAGCACCAAGACCAAGAGGTTCGTAAAGAATATCACCGTTCAGGCCGGCAAGTCACTGGAATTCAAGGCAGGAGAAAAGGCCATCTTCACCATCGACTTCACCGGCATCGAAGGAGAAGTGATCGCAGTGGACAAGCGCTACGGTTCGCTCAAGGCATCCGAGATCACCGTTAGCTACTCATACACCAACGCAGCCGATTATGTCCAGACATCTGGGCTCAAGTGGAAGATCGGAGCTACAAAGAACAATGACAACATGCAGCTTGGAAATGCCAATGGCAGCGGCAACTCGTCCCAGAGCTACATCAAGCTTCCAGACCTCACTGAAGATATCAGGATCGTCAAGGTACATCTCAAGCAAAGCATGCAGAGCGGCAAGCACCTGGCTCTTGTGTCCGGTCCTCAGGCAAACCCTGTAGCCAGCGACGCCATAATAACCCAGAGCAGCACCGCGACAGAGATAGTATTCGACCTTGAAAATGCCGGCATAACCGGAAAGAAGACCGCATACCTTCGTGCAGATGCTGTTGCAAACGTCACCGAGATAGAGTTCTGGGCCGGTGAGGACAACAGGCCTAAGATCGCAACTCCTTCAGACATCACCGCCGTCGTGGATGACGAGTTTGACAACAAGATAAACATCTCCTGGACTGCAGTAGACGGAGCCCTGAAGTATGTAGTAACCGTTACGGACCCAGATGACAACAGCACTGAGTATGAGACTTCCAACACTACTTATTCCGTAAGCAACCTGGAATACTCTACCACATATCAGGTAACGGTGGCCACTATCTCCGCCGACAAGTCCACCTACCTTGACTCGGATCCATCCGCAGCTGTAAGCGTATCCCTCGCAGCCCCGGTCGGCCCTACGGCAGGCTCGCTCCTTTTCAGCTGCGATTTCGGTACTGCAGCCGTGACTGACTGGTCAAGCTACAATGGTGGCACCTCATACGGAAATGCAAGCACTATTACCTATACCGCGTCAAGTACAAACATCAAGATAGACACAGGCTCTGCAGGCAACATGGAAGGCGGCAACCTTTTCTTCAATGAAAAGAAAGGCAGTGCAAACCAGACACTGACCATCGCCGGCATCAAGACCTATGGTGCAACCTCTGTTACTGTCATGTGGGCCGCAAACAATGCCAGCTCTGCTGTCCGCGTGGCTGAAAGCACCACTGCCCAGCAGGCCTCCACAAACAGTGCTGACAACGAGAAAGAATTCGTACTTACAGGCAACGAGACTACCATAAGCCTTGTATTCACCAATACAGAAAAGGCAAATACACGTATCGACAACGTACGCGTATACTACAAATGAAGAGGATCCGGAGGCGGAACCTCCGGGGGCTTCACAGCCACAGCCTCTTATCCTGAACTGCCTGAGGCAGTGACCGGGACAAACTATTACGCCCAGACTCTCAAGATAGGAGGAGTCAGGAACTACAGCTACTTGTATGACAAGAGCATGTATGCGGCGCTATGGGTGGCATATCCGCTCACGGCTGCACACACATCCGGATCTGCAAGTTCAAGCTGGGGATTCAATCCGCTCATACCTGAAGAATTCCAGGTGCATGTCACCAACGGAAGCTATCCGGGCAGATACAATGCTGCTGATTACGCTCGCGGACACCAGATCCCGAACGCTGACAGGAAGAACAATTCGGACATGAACGCTCAGACATACTATGTGACCAACCAGACCCCTCAGCTTCAGAACCACTTCAACGGTTCGATCTGGAGTGCCCTGGAGAATTCGGTGAGAAGCCTCACGAATTCGACGGATACAGTGTATGTCGTTACGGGAGCATGTTTCCAGACTGTCGGAGGCAATGAGACCATCGAGTACCTCCATAGTTCGACGGTCACGCCAGAGGATCTGCCGATTCCGAACTACTACTGGAAGGTATTGCTGAAGGTACGCAGGTCCGGAGGAAACATCACCAACGCCTCTGCCGTAGGAGTCTGGCTCGAACACAAGGAATACTCTGATTCCAACTGGGGCGCGCATGTCACGAGCGTCTCCGACATCGAGTCAAAGACGGGCTTCAACTTCTTCCCATGGCTTCCGGACAGCATCCGGGCCACGGTTGAAGGCAACCAAAACTGGAACTCCTTCAGTTCATTCTGACACAAAGAGCTCGGTTCTTCACCGAGCTCTTTCTTTTTTTCTACGCCCTGAGGCCCTCGTCGCAGAAGGATCAGATGAGCGCGATATTGGCGGCCAGGCACTTGGAACGCATGTCCTCAGGCCAGATACAGCACTGAATCTCGCCCACATGAGCCTTTCTCAGCAAAAACATGCATAGACGAGACTGGCCGATACCGCCGCCGATAGTATAAGGCAGCTCAGAAGCAAGCAGCCTCTTATGGAAATACAAGTCCTTCTTCCACTCCTGGCCGCGCTCGGCAAGCTGGCGGAGCATAGCCTCCTCGTCCACGCGGATACCCATGCTGGAGACCTCGAAAGCGCAACCCAGAATCCTGTTCCAGAGAAGAATGTCTCCATTCAGTCCGAAATAACCGTCAGAGTTAGGAGTGCTCCAGTCATCATAATCCGCGGCCCTGCCGTCATGGATGCTGCCGTCGGACAGCTTGCCGCCGATGCCCATTACAAAGACAGCCCCATATTTCTCGGCGATGGCATTCTCCCTCTCTTTCGGAGTCAAGTCCGGATACATCTTCAGGAGCTCCTCGGAATGGACGAAAAATATATCCTCGGGAAGCTCAGGAACAAGCTGCGGAAACTCCACATATAGCTTGTTCTCAGTAACCTTTATGGCCTCATAGATGCGGCGGACAGTCTTTTTAAGGAAATCCAGGTTGCGGTCCTCCTTGCGGATGACCTTTTCCCAGTCCCACTGGTCCACATATATCGAATGGAGATTGTCGAGTTCCTCGTCCGGACGAAGCGCATTCATGTCGGTATAAAGTCCCCTGCCCGGCTCGATCCCAAGCTCCGCAAGTTTCAGCCTTTTCCACTTAGCAAGAGAATGCACGACCTCCGCAGGACGGTCCTCCATGTCCTTTATGGGGAAACGGACAGGCCTCTCCACGCTGTTGAGATCATCATTGATACCGGTCCCGGTAAGGACCACCATAGGAGCAGTGACCCTCAGCAGCGCAAGCTGCGCCGAGAGGTTGATCTGGAACATATCCTTTACGGATTTGATAGCCTTTTCAGTATTCTCTACCGACCCGAGAAGGTTCCGGTAGTTCTGGGGAAGAAAAAGTGCCATATATGATTTTCGTTTTATATCCTGCCTGACAACAAATCTCAGACATGTAAATTTATAAAGTTTTTGTCGTCCTGCAAAATCTTTATTACATTTGCATGAGACCTTAGGAGTCCGTAACGTGGTGCTAGCGTGAACGTTAATGCGCCGCGTAATACGGAATCGTAAGGTTTTTTTGTTTTGTACCATGTAATATTATCATCTTTCCCCAAATGACGATAATTACAGTAATCCTGCTGATTTGCTTTCTGGCAACTCTCTTCATGCTCTTCTCGATCCGTACGAGACTGACCAGGAAGATAGACGAGCTCTCCTCCCGGCATCTCGAGGCCATCCAGATGCTCGACCACCAGCAGCAGGAGAACACAAAGGTCAAAAAACAGTTCGCAGACAACTACAAGAACCAGTTTCACTTGCTGAACGAGCTCTGCGCAGCATACTGGAGCCCTATCAAGAAGGACAAGAAGGACTACATATATGAGCAGGTAACGGAAATTCTGCAGATCATAGACACTGACGTAGAATTCGAAAACGAGATCAACAGCAGCGTCGACAACATAATGGTCAAACTGCGCGAAGACATGCCGAACCACAACGAGACTGACTATCGATTCATCGAGTACATAATAGCCGGATTCGACGCGAAAACCATCGCCAGCATCATGGGATATTCCGTCGATTCCATCTACACCAAGAAGAACAGGATCAAAAGGGAAATAAGCAAGATCCAGTCTCCGCACAAGTCTCTGTATGAGACATTTATATCGTAGAAAACATACTTGTTTAGATTCACTCCACTCATCCTCATAGTATAATACTGATAATCAACGAATTATCAGCACGGCTCGTTTAGACCGCATTTTGCGACACTTTCGATAATTTGTCGTAACTTGCGGCAAATCAAACACATAGCAAAAGGCACTTACTCTATCTATTCAAGACATCTATCTAATAGATGAAACATAATTATTAATCATTAAAACAAAGTACTATGAAACAATTACTTTCTGCACTTCTTGTGCTTGCTGCAACGCTTGTATTTTCTCAGAACGCCTCTGCACAGCTGAGGTACCAGAACAACAAGCTCATCATCGGAAACACCGAGCCGGTAGAATTCTACAACGTCATTTCGTATGGTGCCGGCATGTATCTGAAGTGCAAGACCAGCAACTTCTTCCAGATTGACGTAACTCCGGCTGCGACTCGCCTTGCCAGCCATGGTGACCAGGTCGTTTTCTTCAACACCAAGACCAGCACCTTCAACAGCATCCAGGTCCAGTCAGTCTATAACTATTCAGACGCAAGGGCCAAGACCGGTGTAAAGAACCTCTCAAACGGCCTTGAAATAATAAGCAAACTCCGCCCGGTAAGCTACAACTTCAGAGGCGACAATGCCCGCAGGCTTAATACCAATCCATATACAGGAAGCAATTCAGAAATAGGTCTGATCGCCCAGGAAGTTGCGACAGTACTCCCTAACATCGTCACCACGAACGAAGACGGCCAGATGCTGGTAAACTACACGGCGCTCATACCTGTCCTCATCGAATCTATCCAGACCCTCAAGAAAGAGGTCGAAGAACTAAAGGCAAACAAGAAATAACAAAACCCTGAACCTATGTACAACAAAATACTATTGAAGTCGCTTGCAATCGCGGCTGCATTGACAGTATTTTCATGTACTGCAGAGCAGGAATTTGAAGATACTTTCGACAGCCCTGAAGAGTCTGCCGAGCTGCAGACGAAGGCGATCCAGGGCCAGGAATATTACTGGCATCACGGAAAAAAGGTGTTCCTCGACAAAGCTCCGGGAAAGCAGTATCTGGTTTTCGACACGGCTGACGAGAAGACAGTCCTCAACACTATCGGCGGCAGAGTCATCAGACAGGGAGAGACAAGGCTGGAAACGACACGACAGAAACGTGTCTCAGGAGCCGCTGTCGCAGCTCTGGACAAATGGGCAATCGTAGAAAGCGCCCGCATCAAGAGCGATGCCCGCCAGATAAAGTATAAAGGTGATTTCTACACGACAGAAGAAGGTCGTTCCGTAGGCCTGTCACACCTAGCCTATGTCAAGCTGAAATCCAGCGAGGATATCATGCTCCTCGAGAAGTTTGCCGCCAAACTCAACTTCGTGATTGAAGAGAACAATGAGTTCATGCCACTCTGGTATACTATCAACTGCGTCAACTCCAATCTCGAGAATTCGATGGCTGTGGCCAACTTCCTCAGCGAGACCGGTCTCTTTGCCGAAGCCGAACCCGACCTGATGCCTGACAGCCTGATCGAGAGCGTCCCGAACGACCCGATGTTCAGCTATCAGTGGAACCTCTACAACACCGGTCAATGGGGAGGTCAGGCGTATGCCGGAAACGACATCAAGTACCGCAACTCCAACGATGTCTCCCTTGGCAGCGCCAGCACGATCGTAGCCGTGATCGACCAGGGCGTCCAGATGAACCATCCAGACCTCAACATCTACAGCGTAAGCTACGATACCATGAACGGATCGTCGCCTAGCCAGGTAAGAGGAAATCATGCGACGAGCTGCGCCGGCATCATCGCGGCCAAGACCCACAACAATCTGGGAGTCGCTTCAATCGCTCCTTATTGCCCGATAATGTCGATCAGTCACTCTCTCTACAACATCCCGTCAATTGCGTCACAGCTTGCCGACGGCTTCAACTTTGCCTGGCGAAACGGTGCAGCCGTGATAAGCAATTCGTGGGGAGGGCTTTCGCAGTCTTCAATCCTGGAGGATGCTATCAACAATGCCCTGATCAACGGCCGCAACGGTAAAGGATGCGTAGTAGTCTTCTCGTCAGGCAACAATAACGGAGCGGTACTGTATCCTGCCAATTCAATCGACGATATCATCGTCGTTGGTGCGATGAGCCCTGACGGCAAGAGAAAGAAGCCGGGGACGATTGACGGCGAGAACTGGGGCAGCAACTATGGAGCGACACTGGACGTCGTAGCCCCGGGAGTAAAGATCTACACGACGGACCGTACAGGATCGGCTGGATATGCAAGCGGAGACTACACTCCTGATTTCAACGGCACATCATCGGCCTGTCCTCATGTAGCAGCCACTGCAGCCCTGATTATCGCCGAGAAACCGGACATCACCCAGAAGAAGGTGGCGGAGGCAATATCCAGAAGCGCCGTCAAGCTATCCTCCTACAGTTTCTCCAGCCAGAAGACCTATGGCTCATGGAACAATGAGGTAGGATATGGACTGATCGACCCTAAGAAAGCGATCCAGCAGGCCATCGGTTCGAAGACCATTACATACAACGGCACCGTCAGCAACACCTGGAAATCCCTGATAGGATCCAACATTACCGTACAGAATGCAACCGTCAACAGCAACTCCAAGCTGAGTCTTACAGCTTCGAGCGCATGTCAGATCAACAGCATCAACGTGGCGGCAGGAGCCTCATTCGTAATCCAGAACTAGACTGGCTGCAAGCAGTTCTTTTTAAATTGAATAGCCGGGGCGATATTGCATCGTCCCGGTATTCTTCATATATTTACATAAAATTAATGACCATGAGGAAAGAGTCAAGATACAATGACAGGAAGAGATACTTCGAAGAGCTCGCCACTTCATCTAGGAAATACTTCATCAGCTATGTCAAAGGGTTCAAGGGAATCCGAGGCTCCGCCGTCCTGGAGATAGGATGCGGAGAAGGCGGCAACCTGCTGCCGTTCGCCGAGGAAGGCTGCGAAGTGACCGGAGTGGACATTGCCCCCAAGAAGATCGAGAACGCGACGGCCTTCTTCGCTGAGACCGGCCACAGCGGCAGTTTTACCTGTTGCGACTTCCTCTCATTCCCTGATGACAAGAAATATGACGTCATCATAATGCATGATGTCATCGAACATATCGAACCGGAATACAAGGCTTCGTTCCTCGGAAAGGCCCTTTCCCTGCTGAAAGACGACGGCATAATATTCTGCGCATTCCCTTCATGGCAGATGCCGTTCGGAGGCCATCAGCAGATATGCAAGAGCAGGATATGTTCCAAGATACCGTTCGTCCATCTCCTGCCGACAGGACTGTACCGCAGGTATCTGAACCTTTTCAATGAAAGCAAGCCAATCGTGGACGACCTGATGAGCATCAAGAGATCGCAGATGAGGATCCGCAAGTTCGAACGGTTATGCGACGAGACAGGCGCCAAGCGGCTTGACAGGACGCTCTGGCTGATCAATCCCCATTACGAGATTAAGTTCGGCCTGAAACCTGCAAGGCTTGTCTGCCCTTTCGACCGCATCCCTGTCCTCAGGTGCTACCTCGCCACCTCCTGCTTCTACATCCTCGGAAAAAAGTCCTAAGCATCCACGACCGTATAATCCAAACTGATTCTGAAGTCGTCTGATGACGGGCCTATCAGGATTTTGTAATTCCCGGCATCAACTTTCCAGCCGTGGGTAGCTACGTCGTAGAACGAGAAATCCTGACGGCTCAGCCGGATCCGGAACTCAACGCTCTCGCCTTTGCCAATCAGCTTCTTGTCAAAGCCCTTGAGTTCGCAGGCCGGGCGCATCACAGAAGGATTCTGTGGAGCCACATACACTTGGACGGCCTCCATTGCATCCACCTTTCCGGTATTGGATACGGTGAAGACTATCTCGCAGCCATCATCCGTAGCCACGACAGTCCCGTCAGAATATTCAAAGCTAGAATAGCTGAGGCCGAATCCGAATGGGAACATAGGCTTCACCCCAAATTTCTCCACGCCTCGATATCCCACAAATATTCCCTCCGCGTACGTTGTATGAGGATTCTCCGGGCGGCTCTTGCTAGCGCGATGGATTTCCGCCGTTTCTTCGTGATAGTACTTTGCAGCAGGATTCTTCTCCTCAGAGCCCCAAAAGGTGAAAGGGAGCTTGCCTGAAGGAGACACCTTTCCGGAGACTATGTCGGCAAGGGCCTTGCCACCTTCCTGTCCGCCGTACCAGGCCATTATGATGGCCGCCACGTTGTCCTTGAAAGGAGTGATGTCCACTTCTCCGCCGGAGTTGATGATCACGACAGTGTTCTTGTTCAGAGAAGCCGCAGCCGCTATCAGTTTGTTCTGCCCGCCCGGCAATCCGTATGTGCGGTCGTGATTCTCATACTCTGTCTTATGGTTAAAACCGGCAACCACTATCACGGCATCCGCCTTTGCGATGGACTTCCGCGCTGCATGGTTGAATTCAGAGCCTTCGATAAGCTGGACATCATACTTTCCTTCCATGGCCTTGAGGCCTGCATAAGGCGTGATGTTGCGGCCCGGAATCGGGTCCATGCTGCCGGAGCCGCCTCCGTACGCCACCGTGTTCGCATTTGGGCCAAGCACGACTATCCTTCCTTTCTTCAATGGAAGAAGACCGTTATTGGTAAGAAGCACGGGGGCCTCCACGGCAGCGTTATAAGCCATATTGCGGGAATATTCATAATCCTCTGGAATGGACTCATCCTTCGCCGGAAGGTCCAAAAGCCCGTAGGCTATGAATGACTGCAGGATATGCCGGCACATCTGGTCCAGGCTTGCTTCCGGAACGACTCCATTCTCTACGAGGGGCTTCACCATTTCCGCCTTTGTAGTATAGTTCTCCGGCATTTCAAGATCAAGCCCGCTGGTAAGCACGCCCAAAGTCGTATAAGTGGACTTCCAGTCCGACATCACGATGCCGTCGAATCCCCAGGCGCGAAGGTTGTCCTTTATAAGCCAGGCATTCTCAGCGGCATGGACTTCATTCACGGGGTTGTAGCTCGTCATTACTGCAGCGACATTCCCCTGCTCCACCGCCTTGCGGAAGGCCGGGAAATAAATCTCGTTCATTGTCCTTTCGTCGGCCACGGAGCCCACACGGTGACGCTGGTACTCCTGGTTATTGAGGGCGAAGTGCTTGATGGTAGCCATCACCCTGTGCTGCTGGATGCCACTGATATAGTTGAGGGCTATCTCTGACGTAAGGTAAGGATCCTCTCCATAGTATTCGAAATTACGTCCGCACAATGCTGAACGGTAGATGTTCACTCCAGGGCAGAGCATGATGCGTACGCCACGGGATGTGGCATCGAAGCCGATGCCGTCACCCACGCCTCTGGCAACGTCCCGGTTGAAGCTGGCCGCCAAGCCTATCCCGCAAGGGTAATATGTACTGCAGGTGTTGTTACGCACGCCCTGCGGACCGTCGGCCATCCTGACGGATGGAATACCGAGTCTTGGGATGGCATAGGTATGGAATCCGTCATCCTTTCCAGAGATGAGGGCGATCTTTTCGTCAAGCGTCATTTTGCTGACGATTTCCGACGCGCGGTCCTTGTCTTTCTGGGTGATCACATAAGGCTGTGCAAATGCAACGGACGCAAACAGAAGCGATGCTGCCGTGAATACAAGCTTTTTCATATAAACTTAGAATATCATTTGTTCTCAATATATCTCTTTATATCCTCCCACCTGTAATATGGGCCGGAAAAAGATTCAATCTCAGGGACGAGGGTTTCCTGCTCGTTGACGAGGAACTTGACCAGCACCTCTCCCCTGCGGTTCTGATAGAAAACCATCTGCAAATTTGATGCGAACGTGCACAGTCTGGCACCCGGCCAACTGCTATATGCTTCCTCTGCCGTCAGTCTTGGATAGCCGAAACCTTCAAGGCCAAGGAAAGAGCAAAGGCTCATGAAGGGCAGGTCGTGTCCGAAGATAAGATCCGCGGCAACCGGCGCTCCGGCAATGGCCTCGTCGGCCTTTCTCACTATCTCGCCAGCCAGCGGAGCGACGTTTTTCATGACCTCATCTCCATAAGGAGCTGAATTGCAATACGCAAGATAGCTCTGCAGGGCGTGGCGTGCATACGTAGTTACAACGGCATCCCAAGGGAGGAACCCGTAGCGGTTCTCATCAATATCGTAGGCTTCAGAAAAACGGGCAAGGTTAAATATGGCGGAGATGAAACGTCCCGGCTTCCCTGTCAGCTGCCTTCCTCTTGCCGAATCCGTAAAAAATCTGGAATAGACGGCTGCCGTATCGATAGGGATAGCCGTCAAAGAGCTATGGGCATCAGCATATGCCTTCCTTTTGATTGAATCGGGACTATTGAGAGTGATAATGCGCTGGTACACGACGCCGCAGTCCCAGGTGATGGGGAGCTTGCTGTTGCAGGCCCTCAGAGATGACGTGAAAGCCGCCATGCTCACCAGACAGCGAGGCACGTCCGAAGAGATAACATGAACCTCACCTCTCTTGAATACGCGAGGATAACGCTGATACATTCTCTTTGCTATCAGTTCGTGCTCCCGCGCGCCTCTTGCAGTCAATCGTCCGTCCATGCCCGCATGAAGGGCGATCATCTGCTTTGCGCAGGCAAGGAGAGAATCGCCAGACGGAGTGATAATGCCTTCCTCCGCAGCAGCTTGCAGGCAGTCCCTAAGCAACACATAAGGCTTGTCCGTCGAGTGGGAACGGGAGCCGTGCCTGCCATAGTGGCTTATATAGAAAGGCTTGAAACCTCCCGGAGCAGGCGTGTCCTCGATGGGATGGAACTCATAAGCATGGATAACCCCTGCCGCCCGCTGTGGATAAGCGCGTATGTATGCATCCATCTGGGGCGACAGCTGAGCGTAAGAGACTCCGGTAACCCCAAGGAGGAATAATGCCAGAAGACGTTTCATTTCTTTCCAAGTTTAGCAATCCAATTGATATTCTGACTCTCGATCACATCCTGGTTAATAGTTCTGAGGACATCGGCATCTACTTTTTCCAACCTGTCATAAGTCATCAGGCCGTTGAGTTCCAGTTCCACGTCGGTGGTCTGGGTATAGACAGCAGCGGCACAGCCGATGTCAATAAGGGTCTTGAGCCGGTCCGCGTACAGTCTATAGAGATCAAGAAGCTCGTCCGTGGACTTGCACAGCCCGGAGTAGCCCCAGTTCTGACCTTCAGGCTGCCAGATATGTCCCTCCACAAGATAGCCAATACCTCCGTATTCTCCAAGTACATTCACCTTTGTCCTGTCGAAAATGTTCAACCGCGGCTCCGGGTAATGATGGACATCCAGAATATCTCCGGCCAGATGGAAGTTGCCGCCCGATGCCTCGTTGACAAGGCGAGAGGAATCTTTTTCCTTGGTAAACCTGACAACATCCTCCGTGTCAAACTGTCCCCAGCCTTCATTGAAAGGCACCCAGACCACGATACATGGGAAGCCCTTCAGGCAGTCCATGATTTCTCCCCATTCCTTGTAATAGTTTTCTTTCCAGAAATCCGGCACGATGCAATCCGTACCGCCACGGAAGGAATTAAGGGCCCAGACATTTCTCTGGGCAGCGCCCACCTCTTCAGGACGGGATTCGCAGTTCGTACTGCTATGGTCTGCTATGCAGGGCATATCCTGCCAGACAAGGACGCCAAGGACGTCACACCAATAATACCAGCGTGCGGGTTCAACCTTGATGTGCTTGCGGATCATGTTGAAACCCCACTCCTTTGTCTTTTCTATATCGAAGCGGAGGGCCTGGTCAGACGGTGCGGTATAAAGCCCGTCCGGCCACCAGCCCTGGTCCAGAGGGCCGAACTGAAAGAGAATCGCATTGTTCAGGGCCAGCCTGAGAGAGCCCTGGGGAACATCCCTGCTGGTTTCAAAGGTATCCGTGTCCATCTTGGCCGAAATCTTCCTGAGAGCCGTATAGCCAGATACCTTGTCTATCACCTTGCCCTTTCGGAAAATAGAAATATCAAGTCCATAAAGATATGGAGTGGAAGGAGACCAAAGCTCAGGGGTCGCAACCGTAAGGACGACATCGGCTCCGTCCGCACTGGCAATGACTGTCCCGGATGGTTTCTCCGCACTGTAGCCGACTCCCCCTTCCCGAAGTTCAACCCTTATCAGGTCGCCGTCCCCAAGGCCTTCCGCATCCACATGGACGCACAGAGAAGACTTGTCCACATCCGCCTCGGCCAGATAGGAAACCACACGGGCCTGAGGCACAGCCTCGAGCCATACCGTCTGCCAGATACCGGTGACCGATGTATACCATATCGTGCGAGGATGAGCGACCTGCTTTCCGCGGGGCTGCCAGCTCTGGTCCGACGCATCCGTCACCTTAACCTTCAGGTCCTGGGGGCCTTTCTTCCTCAAAAGGTCTGTGATGTCCATGGAGAATGGCGCATAGCCGCCAGTATGAACCCCGGCCTTATGGTCATTCACCCACACTTCAGCCTGCCAGTCAACAGCGCCAAAATTCAGCAACACGCGCTTCCCTTTCCATTGCTTCGGGACAGCGAAACTGCGCTGGTACCACAAGGCTTTTTCCGGCCCGACCTGCTGCTGGACGCCGGACAGCCGCGACTCCGCCGCAAAAGGAACAAGAATCATTCCCTGAGGGGTTTCATAAACATCATCCTTGTCCAGGATAGCGTAGCTCCACTGCCCGTTCAAGTTGTTCCATTCGGGCCTAACCATCTGGGGACGCGGATATTCCGGGAGCGGGACATCCGCCTGCGCCCGGGCTACGGAGCAGAAGGCAGCAAGTGCAAATAACAATATCAGTCGTTTCATCTAGAATAATAGTTTTTTCTCTTCCTCGATATAACCGCGGCAGATTTCCTGTTCCTCCGGAGAGAGTTCTTTCTCCCTGAACATCCCGCCCTGCGTCACTACATCAGCATTGACACATTCATAAAGCGCAGGTACGTTCACGCTCCGAAAGACTATGCTCCTGAACGGAGCCGCCTTTTTTGCCCAGATATGGGAAACGTTCGGAGCAGTGCCGCTCACACAGTCAAAAACAATGTCACGGATAGAGCATGACTGGGAGCGCATATGATGGATGCGCAGCAACTCGCTGGCCTCCACCTTGATATCCCGGAAGAGTATGTTGTCGATGTCCGGGCCGCGTTCGCCCTTTGAGTATGCTCCCACGACATTAAAAGCGACGTTCGTGTCGGAAATGGAGATTCCGGACAAGACCGCGTCATGGATATGGCCTTCACCAACTCCGATGCGTATGGCATTGCAGCTGGAAGAAAGGATACAGTTCTCAACCCTTACCCCGGCGCAGTCCTGCGGCTTTTCAAGAAGATGGGCCCCGGATGCCCGCAGAGTGATGCAGTCATCGGACGTATCGACGCGGCAGTTCGATACCGTCACGTCCTGGCAGCGGTCAATGTCAATTCCGTCGCCGTTGAACGTATGATAGTCCTTCCTCCGCGTATGGACATAACACCCGGAGACATTCACTCTTCTGCAGTTCAGCAGGAAACAGCTCCAGTAGGGAGAATCGGCCAGTTCCATATCCTTGATCACAATGTCTTCGCTGTCCACGAACCATACCATCTGGGATGGTCGGGCGGGAATATGCGTTTTATTGGTATATGGCGCCCCCTGAGGATCCAGCAGGAACGCATCCGAATTGCCGTCAATCCGGCCCTGTCCGCTAATGGTCACATTGCTAACTCCAACGCCAAGTATGAGATGTCCCCCGCTGATGTAATCGCCCCAGCCGATTTCGGCCTCGTTCTGCGGGCAGCATCCAGCATCGCAATAATCTTTTATGTCAGGGCTTCCCTTGATTGTAGCGCCCTTGTCGAGATGGAGTTCGACATTGCTCCTGAGCCATATGGAGCCGCAGAGATATGTCCCCTCAGGCACGGTTACCATTCCTCCGCCTTCATGGGAAACATGGTCGATCGCTGCCTGCAACGCCTTGGTATCTTTCATTACGCCATTGCCCACGGCGCCAAAATCCTTTACGGACACAATGCATGATTCAGCATCCCGGTCGGGCGTATTGTCGCCAGGATTCACCTGGCCCTTTCCGAAACAGGCAAGCGTCGAAACCAGCAGTGTCAGATATAACAATGTCTTCATTTCTATTGAACTTTTATAATCCTTATCGCATTCAGGACGGGAAGCCCCTCAGACTTGATAAAACCTATGTCCAGGCCCTTTCCATCCTCAACCTCTACGGGGAAACGCTGTATGACGGCCGTATTATGTCCATATTCCTCCGCTATGTTGAAATCGCTCAGGACTGTGGTGCCGTTGATGGAAACAGAGAATACACGCTCGGACTCATCGGAAGGGAGAGCTTCGTTTCCCAGACCATATAGCATCGGCTTTCCATGGGAAGGGGCCATAAGGTCCGCAAAATACAGGTAAACGTAATAGCTTCCGTCCGGCACGTCAGCCCTGAAAGACTCCAGTCCCGCCCTCTGGGTCTGGAACAGGGGATCCATATCCGTACAGGCAATATCAGCCTCAAATGCGGGACGTGGCCCGCCGCTATTCAGCTGATACATGCGTGCTCCTCCCACATATCCCCATGAACCGGGACTATATTCCTGCTCCGGAATCCATATCAGTCCTCCGGCCTTGTCCTCAAAATATCGGCGCGTGCCCATAAGGACGCTTATTTCCCTGAATTGAGACATATCCTCGGGGACCATGCGGAAATCTACCCGCAGAAGGTCTGCCGCGCCATCTGAGCCACGCGCTTCCAGAACGTTCTCACCTCCCTTGAACGGCACGTCGAACAGAGCCGAACCATCTTTGACCGTCTTGGTAGCCAGAGATTCTCCATTCAGCAACAGTTCAACCGTCGACGCCGTCGCAAAGACCTCGACCGGCTGGACACAGGCGCCGTCCTTCTCCTGTCCGCCCCTGATTTTCCAATCCGCCCCGCCAATCCGGATGAACGGGCCTTTGCCCAAAAGAGCCTTGTACAGCCAATAGCTGTCCTTGGGCATCCTGTCAGACGTGGTGATTCCCTTGCAATTGAAATGAGGGACGGCAAATCCCCTGGCTTCGGAATGGAAGTCATTCAGATTCCATACGGCTCCGCCGGCAAGGTACTCCTTCTCCAGAATAATCGGGATATAGCTTTTGTGATACAGGAGGGCATATTCACAGGTATAATCGTGACACTCGGGGTCAAAGCTGTGCAGACGCGGATCCGCATCTGCGCCGTACTCTGAAACGATGAGCGCCTTCCCCGGGAATGATTCGTGTATCTTGTCAAGGGCCTGGCCCAGCTTGCCGAATGTACCATAATACCAGCCATGGTAGAGATTGAATCCCAGCATGTCAGGGATTTCCCAAAGGCCGCTTTCCTTGTATTTCTTCCTGTCGCCGTCGCATGGAATCATCGTCGGTCTGGAAGGATCGGCTTCACGCAATGCGCTGTCGATGGCAAGGGCGCATTCCTTTACACTTTGCAAAGGGGATTTGTCAAGAAGCACTTCGTTCATATAAGCCCAGGCGACCATGGAAGGATGATTATAATACTGGTATACCATCTCCTTAGCCATGGCCACGCAGTTCCGGATGAAATCATCGGCCAGGCCGACGCGGTTGACTACCGGTATCTCCATACACGTAATGATTCCCAGGCGGTCGCATTCTTCCGATACAAGTTCATCCTGCGGATAGTGGGAAATACGGAGGAAGTTTCCTCCCATTTCCTTGAGAAGACGGATGTCTCGAAGGTGTATTTCGTCGGGAAGAGCGTTCCCCATCCCGAGATAATCCTGATGTCGGTTGGTCCCGATAAGTTTGAGATGCCTTCCGTTCAGGAAGAAGCCCCTGTCCGGGTCAAACCTGAACGTTCTTATGCCGAAAGTAGTTCTCCTTGAATCGATCACTTCGCCCTTCTTGTCCATAAGCCGGGTCACCACGGAGTACAATCGTGGAGATTCGACATCCCAAAGCTGCGGATCGGGGACCGTCATTGTCGCTTTGACCAGTTCGCCTGCAGATGGATCCTTTATGTTCTTCCGTGCAAAGGCCACCTGTTTTCCTTCTGGATCAAAAACAGCATGATCCAGATACAGCCCTTTCTCAGGGCGACAGATACTCAGGTGAGTTTCTATATGTACTGATGCCTGTCCCGATGATACCGCAGGCGTGGAAACATACACTCCCCCGCTCGCATAATGTTCGAGGCTGATATGATTATCAGGCACGAAGATCAGCGAGACGTCACGATAGATGCCCCCGAAGAAGGTAAAATCGGCCCCCAGCGGCGGGATATCCTCATTGTGGGAGTTATCCACCTTTACCCTGAAGCTGTTGGCACCGGGGTGAATGAGACTGCTTATGTCAAAGACAAATGCCGTATAGCCTCCCTTATGGTTTCCTGCATGTTCGCCGTTGACATAGAAGTCGACTTCCTGGTTGGCGCCTTCGAATCGTATGAAAACCAGCTTGCCGGAAAGGTCATCATCAATCCGGACCGTCCTCTCATACCATCCAATTCCTCTGAAGTATCCCGGTTCATCATCCACAGCATCTTCCGCATTCCAAGTGTGAGGGAGAGACACCTCACGAGAGGACGTATCTCCATCTTTATGGAAAGTCCAGCCGTCGTTTATGCTCCTCTCATATCTTGGAGCGCCCGCCAGCGGACAACACGCAAGACACAAGAGGAGAATAAAGACAAGATGCTGCGGCCTTCTCATATCAATCAGAAACTAGCAACTATTGATGGGGCATTGGTGATGGAGGCAGGATGATTACGTCCGATCACTGCATCGGCCATGTTTTCGGACGACACCTCCATATTCTGACATTTCGTTCCGACCAGCACATTGCATCCGGTGAAATCCCAGTCGTTCGCGTTGTCGTCAGAGCAGAACAGACCTGCGGCAGAGCTGCCGAAACTGCCCTCCCCGGCACCTGAGATACTCTTTTGCGTACCTTTGCTGGAGCCCACATTGCAATTGAGGAAACCGGTAGTCGTATCACCGACCAGGCCGACGATACCTCCCGTATATGTGTTTGGAGACGACCCCGTGGACCTTACTGTCGCATCATTGGTCAAACCGGATGGAGTTGCGATATCCATATAGCCCACGACTCCGCCGACCTCGCTCTTATAGCTGGTACTCATGCCGATTGTATTGTACCGGCAATAATTGACAGGACCTGTATTTACGCAGCCGGCCGGATTGACCTCGGAGTAACCGAGAATGCCTCCCAGTCTCGTCCTCACCTGATTGTAGATAGCTATCGCGCCTGAATTCGAGCAATTGAGGAATTCCTTTGCAGAACACTCCCCGACACCGCTGATACCGCCGATATAGCTATAGGACGTACGAGTCTTCTTATCCGGGACCATATTCGCACCGGAATCGCTGTTGAGACAGCTGATCTTTCCGCTGTTATTGAGCCCTGTGAAGGAACAGGCCGTATCTTTCATCCCCTCGTGGAAACCTCCGATGATTCCTCCGATCCATGCGGCATAGCCGATGGTCAGAGACTCGAAATTCAGGTCGCCGGCATTGGACGCATAGTCCATGGTAAATCCTGTCTTGGCGCAGCCGACAACTCCGCCGATATAGCTCTGCGTACGGGTATTGCCGGAATAAGTGATGTCGCCTGCGGCCAGATTCTTAACATAGCTCAGGTTGGCACCTGCGCCGTCAACCATTCCGGTGACGCCGCCCATTCCGACATATTTGTTTGTCGATGTCTCCTCGATAGCTCCGGAATTAGAATTGAATGAAGATGCCGTGCCGGCGAGCATGTTATCTCCATCCAGATAGCCGACCAGGCCTCCCACAGAAGCATCCACAGGGAGTCCCGAATTATTGGCTTCACCCGAGTTGGAAACGGCGCCCGAATTGGAGCAGGTCTCGAAAACAGCAGCTACTGAATGGCCGCTTAAGCCACCGATGAAGATGCCTGCGCCGGAATCGCCGCTATTGGAGACGGCACCGGAGTTGGAGCATGATGTAAATGTCATATCGGCATTATGGCCCGCGATACCGCCGACCTCGATGTGGTAAACCTTGCCGTCGGCATAGGCAGTAGTTGCCTGTCCGCTGTTTGAAACATCGCCGGAGTTCGCACAGGAGCTGATGTCGTTCTCTACTTCCCCCACGATGCCGCCGACATAAATATATCCTTTGGAATTGGCAGTATTCTCGACATTACCGGTATTCTCACAATTGCTGAGAATTGAAGACGAAATGCCATAGCCCATAATACCGCCTATTTCTATGAATTTGCCACTTTTTGTCAGAGCACAGCCATTGGAAACCAGACCGCTGTTGGTGCAGGATGTGACGTTGGCCTTGCCGCGGCCCACTACGCCCCCCACGAACATATCGTAAGAAGACGTGGAACCTGAGGTCAGGACTACATCGCCTGCATTGCTTGCGGTCACCACCGCATCGTTCTGTCCTGTAATGCCGCCGACACATGCCGCATTGGTAATTGTCAGACCGAAGACAGAGATGTCACCGGCAGCCAGATTGGCCGAACCCGCAGTGATGTCACCCGCATTCTGGCCCGTCAGACCACCCAGGGTCAACTGAGAGCAGGACAACTGAGCTACACTGACCGTACCGCTATTGGTAGCATTGAGGTCGCCGGACTGATGGTCCCCGACAATGCCGCCGACGTAAAAGACTTTTCCGGACTGAGTAGAGGTATTGATGGCAATGGAACCACTGTTGACAGTACCGGTAACACGGCTTCCGCTCTTGTCCTTTGGCGTCCTTCCGACAATGCCTCCAATAGGGACATTCTCTTCCGTGCTGCTTCCCGAGAAAGTGATGGCCCCGGAGTTGCCGCCTCCAGAAATCGGGCCCATGGAATAGCCACAGACTCCGCCAAGGGCCATATACCCTCCAGCGGTTCCGGAGAACGTGATTGCAGCAGTATTGGTATTGTTGCCAAGTTCCTCATCACCTTTCTGATAACCGACAATTCCGCCGACAGAATAATACTTGCCGGAGACATCAACCGGATAAGAGCCGCCGGCAATGATGGCTGTAGCGTTGGTACATGAAGAAACGCTTTGGTTGGTATTGCCCACGATGCCGCCGATACAGATTTCTCCGGCAGCGGCATCTCCGGTATATTCAATGACACCTCCGGTATTCGAGCATGCCGAGATGGACGCGCCCTCGTTGCAGCGTCCCACCGTTCCGCCGATATACGCGCCTGAGGAAGCTCCTGTCGCGGCGATATTGACCGTGCCGGCATTAGACAAGGAGGAATAAGTCTCGGATGTGTTATTGATACGGCCGATCACACCGCCCTGGCAAAGATAGGTACCGACAGATCCGGCCTCGGTAGTGACAACGCCATCACTTGCATTGACGCATTCCTCCACCAGGCCCCTGGCGATACCGACAACTCCGCCAATATGAAGAGGGCCCGTGGTAGAGAAATCCGAGGATATTTTCACAAGTCCATGATTAACGCATCCTCTCATAGATTCTGCAGCTTCAACCTGATAGCCAAGGACTCCTCCGACATATACGCCCTGGCCGAAATCCGCGGAACAAACCACAGTTCCGTAGTTGGCACAGTTGGAAATGTCGCCCTGTGTCTTGAGGTCGCCGCCTTTCTGGGTACGGCCTATGACCCCGCCGATGGCCGGCTGGCAGTCGTTGACCACGCCGTTGTCGGCAAATGTCACAGAAGCATAGTTGGTACAGTTGGAGAATGAACCTCCCCTATTGTTTCCCACAAGACCGCCCAACTTACTGTCCGCCTCAACGGCAGAAGCTGGGGTCCAGACTATCGAGCCATATGCGGAGCAATTCTGCAGGCCTGCAATATCGTCTATCTCCGTCGACGGGATGACGCGTTTCGCAAATATGCCCCAGTTCAGGTCATCAGCAGAAGTGACATTGATGGTCGAATTGAGCGTAAGGTTCTTCACAACGCCCATAAGGTCGGCAAACATTGGCTTGGTGAGACCGCTGATAGTTTTGCCGTTGCCGTCGAAAATGCCCTTGTAGTCCTCTATCGGCTCAAATCCGGCCGCGATGGACGAGATGTCGAGGGTTGCGGCATTCTGGGTAAGACGGGCGTTAAGCGTCTTGTTACCTCCCGCCACGGCTTCCACGAACTGCTGGAAGGTAGCGACATCGTAAATCTGCTTCAGGTTGATCACCTTGTCAGGAGAATAGACCACGTTGTCAAACTCACGGACCCTGCCCGCGGCAATGGTCTTCGTGGCATCGCTGTCCATCACTTTCACTGTCATGTGGCCGGTAGAATTGTCCACGATATCCAAGGTGATACCACCTTCATAAGTTCCTGCAGGGATTGCAATATAGAACACGAAAGGATCATCTGAAAGCTGGATGTGGGTGCCGAAGCTATATATGAGCGACGCTCCGCCGGAGGCCGGCGTGAGACTGCCGTTCAGTATTCCCGAAGTAGCGCCGATGGTAAAATTGCCGGAAAGCGACATAGACTCATCGGCAGCCGTGAGAGTGACGGAACCTATCTTCTTGTTGCCCGTGAAGGAAAACCTCAACAATGAGGCGACATGGCTGAAAGTGACATTGTCGCTTCTGGAGGCCAGCGATGCATACATAGGCATAGCCGCAGGATCAAACCCGTCCGGCACATAGTTCTGCGTGGAAGGGAAACTCACCTGGTTGCCCTGACCAGCCACTCCGCAGTACAAGAAATTGTACGGAGCGGATAGCGACGTAAGCTTGAATGAAGCCGTTGCGGTAGTGTTTCCATCGCCGCATGTAAATGAGGTGGCAGCCGTTCCGTTGAGAGTAATCACATCGGAAGCGCTCCAGAATACAGGATATGAACTTCCATCCTTGGCGCCAAGGGCTGTCTTGGTATCCGGGCTCTCAGGAGCGGAAAGGGTTACGGTCATTATATCGTCATTCTGCCCGAGGCCTTTCTCGATAACCTCGGTTTCCTTGGCGCAGCCTGCTGCCAGGAGAATCAGTGTAAATACAGATATGAGTGTATTAATCTTTTTCATAAGGCAGAGCAATTAGTCAAAGGTTATATATGATACGACCGGAAAGTGGTCCGAAGGACACCATGTGTCTTCGCCTACATCATAAGTGGCACGTACGGTCTTGTATGTCTGTGCCGAGATATCTTGCGAAGCGCCGTCGTGAAGAATGATATGGTCTATGCGGAACTGCGGATAGATCAGGTTCTTCATATAGTATGCGCCCCAGTTGCTGCCGGTCTGCGTACCCGGATAATTGACGTAGAAGCCAGACATGTTGCCGGCATCATGAACCTCATCATAGACGTTGGTGAGACCACCGGAAGTCATGGCCGTATACAGAGGCTGGACCTGAGTCTTCTTACTATCGACATAAGGACCGAAATTGAAGTCTCCGACAATGATATATGGCAGGGAACCGGCCTTGGAAGACACGAAATACTTGAGATTGTCGGCAACCTTCAAGCGCAGGGCGGCAGCGGCAGCCTGATCCGCAGCGCTATAGTCGCCGTTCGCATCCTTCGAAGCTCCGATTTCGGAATATGCATGCGTGAGAGTCGGCAAATGGGTGACGAAGAAGTAGAACTGCCTGCCAGATACCTTATGGGTAAACTTGGCGTATACGCAAGTGGTCTCCGGATTGCCGGAATGTTCATGCGCATTCGACCTGGAAGTATAGTAGGTGTTATTTGCCGTATGGGAAAGCCAGACATAGTTATGGTCCGAAATGTCGAACAACGACTTCTTATAGGCAAATCCGTTGGCATATTTGTTATAGGTCTTATAGTTGGAGCCCAGCAAATTGCCTTCATCCTTAATATCATCCGGATGATCCAACTCCCAGTTATACCCAGTAAAGCCACGGGCTTCCGCCATCGTCTTCAGCGAGTATGTCCCCCCATTCTGGAAATTGGGGTCCAACTCATTGAATCCTATTATATCGGCAGAGGTATTGGCAATGGCGGTGCCCAAAGCTTCACGCACATTCGCATTGGAAAGGTATAGATAGTTTTTGCCGCTATCTTCACGGGATCCCTCCTGATATACGTTGTACAGTGCCACGGTGATTCCCGGAGACGCCGCCGTAGGCTCGCCTCCATCTTCGGCAGCAAGGTCACTGATTGAAAGAAGGTTCTCCGTACGCCCTGCGGCATAGGTAAAGCTGGTGAACTGTACCAGTTTGTCCGAAGCTAGAGCATAGCCATCCCCCCAGAACTTGAGGCGCATGAAAGCGCCGTCAGCCTGATAGACAAGGGCCTCGATTCCAGCGGCATAGGTCTGTGCAGGGATAGCTATGTAGAAATATGTATATGCATTGCTGAGCGTAACGTCACAGTCATATGTCAGTACGCCCGCAGTTCCCCCGGAGAATGCGCCGGTAAATCCATTCGCATCAGCAGCAAGGGTGAAACTTCCGAAGAGTTTCTCGCTCCCCAGGCTTCTAAGCTCCATGCGGTCCAGCGTCGCGCTTCCCTTGATGGCAAATCCAATGAGCCCGCAGAAACTGCTGAGACTGACGGAGTATTTGTCACCGTTCCTCCTGGCATTGCCATAAGAAGCGGCCGCAGATCCGTCAAAACTGTTTTCGAAATAGTTCTGGACAGACGGCAGGCTTATCACATTTGCCGACGCAGTGCCGGGATAGAGCACTTTATATGGTCCCGACAGAGAAGAACTGAAGGTAAAGTCCACGTTCTTGGTGCCATTCTGCGCTGCAGTCACGGCATTGTCAGACATGGTCCCATTCACGGATATCCTGTCCCCGGTTTTCCAGAGCACTTCGCATACTCCCGCGTTCGGAGCGCCGAGCATGGTCTTAGTCCCCAGATTGGAGCCGGAGGCGCTGAGAATCATCGCATCCTCATCATGGTCTGCCTCATAAAGGCTGGTCTTTGCGCAACTGAGTGTCAGTCCAAGCGCAATGGCGGTCAGAAGACCGGTTTTTACAAGGTTCCTCGCCATATCTCAATCGGATGTATCAGAATCAAAATCAAACACTCCGGACTCTATATGATAGTTCCCTCCGGAGGTACATAACGGAGCCATATAGCTATCCATCCGGATCACCTCCACCTGTGGAGGAATGTAGTTCTTATCCATAATGGTCATCAATTGTTAGTCAATCCAACCTTCATTCTGAGTCAGCGCAGTGTTGAGCTGACGCTCGGTGGCAGGGACAGGCCATTTGGTATAATAGTCTCCATTCCTTGTCCATGAGACGCTAGTCTCGCCCCAGCACTGTTTCAGGCCGGATCCTTCAAAAAGTTTCGAGTCGTACCATGTGCCCCAGCGGAGTTCCTCGAAATAGAGGCTTCCCTCACAAGCAAGCTCCCATCTCTTCTCACGACGGATGCGGTTCCTGAGATCATCCTGCCCTGCGACCGTAGTGTAAGAATTGCTGTTCAACAAAGCCACACCGGCACGCGCACGCACCATATTTACATATGGGATGGCATCGTTTGTCTTTCCCTGTTCATTGAGGGCCTCGGCGAGAGACAGCAGCACATCGGCATAACGGATTACAGGAACATCAATAGGCGAATATTCCCGATAGAGGAGTTCGTTACCTTCCGAAACGAACTTGCGGACCAGGTAATACAGATACTTCGAGGAATCAGAACGGAGGTCGAACGGCTCGCTGATATCATTCTGGACAAATGGCCAGCGTAAAGTATAGGTATACTCAATACCCTTCGGAGAGCCCAGATACTCCGAATAAGGAGTAATGTAAGTCTGCATAAGCCTTGGGTCACGGTTCTCGTACACGGCCCTGATGCGGGCTTCGTTGCCCTGATCCAGATACTTCGAGAAGTCGGAACCATAATCAGACATCTTGCTTTTAAGGCTCTTATAGTTAGCACTTCCAAAATTGCCTTCGCCGGAGTTCAGCCCGTCACGCAGGAAGTAGACCGAACGGGCTACGGGAGTCATGCTTGAATATCCGGGAATAAAGTCATCCCAGCTGAATGGTTTTCCTTCTACTGTTTCATAAGTGTCGATGAAATCAGCATCACCATAGAAATCATTCCAGCAACTGCCGCTGGTCACTCGGGAGCCATACTTGAAACTCATCTGGTTGCCATAGGTATTTTTCTCATAGCACTGTATGGAGAAGACCATCTCTGGACACTGCTCGTTCTTCTCCTTGAACAACTGCTTGTACTCTCCCTGAAACAGGCTGAAACCAAGTTCCCCTACTTTCTTGAAGTCAGCCTCGGCATTTGCATACTCCTTGGTCCAGAGGTATGCCTTCCCGCGGAGAGCATAGGCGGCACCTTTGGTTGCACGGCCGTAATTAGGGTCGCCAGCTTCGTATTTGCCCGGAATTGCAGGCTCATTGATCACATCCGTAAGGTCGTTTATGACAACCTCCCATACCTCAGCCTCGCTGTTACGGGGTTTCGTATATTCTTTCACAGGAGTGCTTTCCAGATAAAGCGGTACGCCACGGAAATAGCAGTTCAGCCTGTAATAGAAGTATGCCCTGAGGAACTTAGCCTCAGCCTTGTACTGTGCACAAAGCTCAGGAGCCATGTCAGGGACACTTTCTATGTTGTCAATGACGTCGTTCGCCCTGGAAATCCCTTCATAGAGCTGCCTCCATGCGACACTGAAAATATTGTCTGCGGACGATGCATTTCCAAGCAGCAGCTTGTGGGTGCTGGACCAGTTGCTTCTAGGACTGACCGTAGGGTCAAGAGCCGAAAGCGTATGGGCATCAAGGCCAAGATAGTTGCCCTGGGAGACAGAGTTCTGGTAGTCTTCCCCGGAATTTTCCAGCAACGTATTGTAGATGCCGTTGACGGCTAAAGTGGCAAGGTTGGATGAGGTCCAGATACTGTTCGAGCTGACCGCATTGTATGGAGTGGTTTCCAGCAAGTCTTTACGACAGCCTGCGACTCCCAATATAAGCATTGATGCGAATGCAAGATAATTGATTGCTTTCATGATAAAAACCGTTTACTGAAGATTGTCAGAATGTCAGGTTCGCTCCGAGAGAGATCTGACGCATCGTCACATATCCGAGGCCGGCGCCCATCTCAGGGTCCTGTCCTGGATAAGAGGTAATGTTGAACAGGTTTTCTCCCGACAGGTATATTCTAAGACCCTTCATGAAGACCTTGTCGGCAATGTTCTCTGGGAACGTATAGCCAATCGTAAGGTTCTTCAGTTTCAGGTAATCTCCTTTGAAGAGATGCAACGTGCTCGTCGCTCCCTGCTGGTTGTTTCCTTCATTAGCAGTCAGACGGGCGTTCTTGCTGGAGATATTTGTCCTCGGGTCCGCAGGATTGTCGGGATCATAGAAATAGTGATCTTTAGCGATGCTTGAAAGCACATTGTAGCCGATACGGGTTCCGGTACTGTAGGCTCCTGTCGTATTCCAATAGAGCCAGAAGCCTGCGGCACCCGCAAAGCTCATCTGGACGTCGAATCCCTTCCATGACGCGCTGGCCTGGAAGCCGAAGGTATATTTCGGAGCAGATGACTTGCCAGTGAAGATGCTGTCATAAGTATTTCCGTATATTCCGTCGCCATCGACATCAGCATAGATATAGTCGCCATACCAGATCTTATCCTTGCCGATTCCCTGCTGCGGCCGGAAACTGTATCCGGAATTAATCATGGCCTTGAGCCACAACAGATCCAGATCCGTCCTTATCATACCGTCCCTAGGACCGCCATTGACAATGACGATGCCGTCATCATCGAAGTAAGTCTCGTTGCCGGAATAAGGAGTGAGCATATAATACTCATTGATGGTATGACCTTCGAGGATACGGGTTGACGAACCGGTCGACACGTCTCCGATATTGGACACATAGGTACGGATTCCGTCAGAATCCTCCTGCCAGCCTTCTTTCAGCGCGCCCTTGTACTTGGATACGCGGTTATGGTTATATGAGAAATTACCGTGCACGCTGTAATTGAAATCCTTGACATGGCTGCGCCAGCCAAGTGTCAGCTCGACACCCTTGTTAGTAACCTCGGCGATGTTCTCCATCGGAGCAGTTGCCAATCCTGCCGTCTGATATATTGCCGGCCTGTAGAGGATCCCGTCCGTTACCTTCTTGTAAAGGTCAATCTCCGCAGTGAGCCTGTTGTCCAGCACACCGATGTCCAGACCAAGGTCCGTCGATGTGGTGGTCTCCCATCTGAGAGCGTCATTGGCATGTACACTCACGGCAAGACCATTTGTAAGAGAATTGTTGAAGCTGTAGTTGTGGGCCTTATAGGTTGACTGGTATTCGTAGTTTCCGATACTGTTATTGCCAAGCCTTCCCCAGGAAGCCCTCAGCTTGAGCAGGTCGAAGCCAGAGTTCTTCATAAAGCTTTCCTGCTCTATGCGCCATCCTGCGGAGAAGGACGGGAAGTATCCCCAACGCACATCCGAAGCAAATCTGGATGAACCGTCGCACCTGAGGTTGGCCTCGAAGAGGTACCTGTCCGCAAATACATAATTCATTCTTCCGAAGAAAGAACGTGAAGAATAATCCGAAGCAGAGCCGCCCACGTTCAAAGGCTCGACCGCCGTATCAGCTGTCCAGAAGTTCGGATCTATGAGCCCCTTCTTCGTGCCGTTGTGATTATACTCAAAGCTGTAGTACTCCTCATATCCTGCCAGGGCGCTGAGCTCATGTTTACCGAACTTGTGGCCCCAGTTGAGAGTCGACTGGACAGTATAATCCCAGTCACCGTTGGCCCTGAACCAGGTTTCCATGTTCTCCGGAAGCTCCGGAGTAGTCATCTGCACGCCCGTCGCGAAGTTCATCTTGACAGGCTGCGGAACTACTGGCTTGTACTGATAGTCATACCAGAAACGACCGTAATTGACAAGAGTCTTGAAGGAGAAATCCTTGAGGAAATCCACCTTCGCATAGCCTGACACCTTGATACGCGAATAAGTCCTTATAGCGTCTTCCTCGTTGACAGTATACAGAGGATTGCAAGCCGTAGCACTTTCCTCATTCGCTGAAGGAAAGCCATAGTACCCGCCATAATAAGGATATAAGCCAGGTGTCGACTGGTTGATGTATTTGACCGCGGTGGAATAATCTCCGGCCTGCTTGTCCATCACCGAGCCGTAAGTCTGCATGCCGACAGTGAGCCACTGGACTGGCTTCACGTCAATATTGGCCCTGATCTGATATTTCTTAGCGGCAGTATTGGAGATAAGTCCCGGATTATCCTGATAGTTTGCAGAAATCAGGTAACTCGTCTTCTTGCTCCTTCCGGTCACGGAAATATTATGGTCCTGAGATGCGACGTCGCGGTACATATAATCCTGCCAGTCAATGTTCGGATATGCCACATAGTTTGGATAACCGGATTCAGCGATACCATTGGGATCCTTCCGGGCATTGCGCCAGGTCTCTATGGTCGATGGCAGGAAGTTATCAGCCTGGCCGATGTTATGGAGAGATTCATTGATGATCTGCATATAATCGGCATAATCCTTCAGATACGAGAGCCTGTGCATTGGGCTGTTGAAGGAGACGCTTCCCGAATAGGTCACGTTGACGGCGCCTTCCTTGCCCTGCTTGGTCGTGATAAGGACTACTCCGTTCGCTCCCCTGTTACCGTAGATAGCGCAGGAAGCAGCATCCTTGAGAATAGTTATAGTCGCGATATCGTGCGGGTTGACATAGCTCATGTTGTTTTCAACTCCATCCACGATATAAAGCGGCGATGCCGAGTTGAGTGTGCCGGTACCCCTGATTCGGATAGTGTTGGACTCGTTGCCAGGATCGGAAGAAGTCGTGCGTACGGAAAGACCGGCGCTCGTACCGGCAAGGGCAGAGGCCACCGAGGTCACAGGACGGGATTCGGCCATGTCCTCAAAATTCACTGTAGAGACAGCGCCTGTCAGATTGACTTTCTTCTGCGTTCCATATCCTACTACCACCACCTCTTCAAGGAACTGGGAGGAAGGTTTCAACTGTATGTCAAGTGACGTCATCCCTGTACCCGCCACAAAAGAATAATCCTCATATCCCATTGCACTGACGAGGATTTCAGCCCCGGATGGCGCATTGAGGGAAAAGATACCTTCGAGGTCGGTAATCGAGCCGGTGTTGGTCCCTTTCACCATCACCGAAGCGCCGATTACACTCTCACCTGTCTCGGCGTCCTTAATCACGCCGCCAAGAGGCACATTCTGCGCCGAAGCAAATATCGAAGCCGCGAAACAGAAGCTTGCCAAAAGAGCTTTAAAAAGAGTTCTTTTCATATAATGCAGGTTTTAAATAGGTTCCGATTTAGTTCTGATATGCACCAGGCCACCAAGAGTCGCCACGTGCCACATTCCGCTGATCTGTATAGATATCATTGCTACACCAGCTCACAAACTCAGGGCAAATCAAATTAAGCCGGTCATAAAAAGCGGTCTGCGTGATCATAGAAGGCGCAGAACCGTCAATCTGACCATTCCACTGCCAGCAGTTTGCACTGCCGTTCCAGCCGAGTCCTCCGATCGCAGAAGCCAGCACACCGCTTGCATTACCGCCACTGTCGGTGTTCGTTCCGATCAGGATAAGCTTATTGTAATGGGTATAGCTGAGATCGACGAGTTCGCTCTCGGTCTCGCCGCCGATGGAAGCGACGCCCTCAGACTCAGGGGCAATGATGTTGTTGGTAAAATAATGCGTTGCCGCCCCCATAACGCCGACCAAGGCTGTATTGTCGGTCAGAGCGCTGCCTTCCGCACCGCTGCGAGTATCGCCGATGATCGAGCAATTGCTGATGCTGGAGCATGTCTGTATTACGTCGATGGCTATCCAGCATGCATTCAGACCCTTCTTATAGGACGACTTGCTGGACGTAGTATAAGATCCCCTCACGGAACTGTTGTTCATGCAGAACTTGTCCAGTCCGTTGATGTTGAACGTGCAGCCAACCCGATTTGTTATGTAGTTGGCATCGAAAACGCACTCATCAATGAAAAGATATGAATACTGCGTCCCGGAGCCTTCGGCATAGATTGCGCCGCCGGTACCTGCATAATTGCCGGTAAATGAGCTCTGGAATGCCTGAACGCCTTTCCATCCGTGGATACAAACAGCACCGCCCCTCTTATCGGCGTAGTTTCCAGCGAGGGATGTCCTTGTCAGGTCGACAAGTGATTCGTCCTCCACATAGACGGCTCCGCCATCTTCGGCAGCATGGTTTCCTTCCACCTTGCAGTCCTTGAAATACATATTCGTAGATTTACCGCTCGTGCCATATACAGCCACGGCACCGCCCCAGCGGGCATTATTCTCCTTGAAAACGGTATTATGGATGTTATTGCCGACACTGGACTTGAGGCTTTCTACCTCCAACGCTCCTCCATATGCACCTGCGGAGTTGCCCTGGAAGATAACAGGTTCTTCGTTGCCTATCTCAAGCCTTCCCTTCCCGCCCACGCTGATGGCGCCGGCGTTTCCGGAAGCCACATTGTCATTGAAGCTGCATCCATCAATAGAAACATGATGATCCTTGACTTTCAGGGCTCCTCCAAATTTCGCATGGTTGCCAGTAAGAGTGCAATTCCGCATAGAAGTGCTGGCTCCAATATAGATAGCACCACCGTTACGTGTCTTGTCATCGCCGTTATCTGTAAATGATGAGTCCATGATCACTGCTTCGACGCTGCCATTCCTATAGATACTCAGAGCACCACCACTCCAGGCCACGTTGCCGGAGAACGAACATCCGGAAATGGAGATGGACCCTGATTCGGTGTCGCAATCGATGGCTCCGCCATAACCGGTGCCACTCTTCCTTTCCGGATCGTCATTCAATGCTTCATTATCGTTGAAAACACAGTCTGTAAATGTCACAAATCCACCCCTCATCTCTATTGCACCACCGTTTGTGGCCTTGTTTCCGGAGAAAGAGCAGTCCTTGAACGCCCAGGTACCTGATGAGAACAAGAGCGCACCGCCATCTTCTCCACCTTCCGGAGCGATTGTAACGCATCCATCGTTGAAACTGATTCCCTCAATTTCAACTTCCACATCGCCATCCACCCTAAGAATGCGATGACTGCCGTTACCAGAGAAAATGGTTTCGCCCTTCTGGCCTATGATGCTGAAACGGACACTCTCATCGAAAGACAAAGTCGCATCAGTACCCCAATCATAAGTGCCGCCCGCGAGGTTGAAGACAGTACCGCTGAGTTCAGACGCCGTCTTTCCTTCCAGTTTGAGCAGACTTAACATCTGGGCGGCGTCCATAGCATTCTCCCAGCTCTGGCCATCCTTGGTACCGGCGCCGTCGACCGACACATAGAGGGTCTTGCCTGGAACGACCTCCTTGATTTCATACACATACAAATTATTGGCAGCCAGATCTTTAATATCCCAGTCATACTCACCGGACTCGGTGTAAGTATCGATGCCGGAATAGGTCTTTATCTTCAGCCCATTGGCGTGAGTTCCGGGGCATACAGTCAGATAATAAGTCCCGGCCCCGAAAGTTGTCGTGGAAACTGTAGAAGCGGGAGCCTTGACGGCACCGGCCACGGGAACGGAACCGGCACAGTCAATGGTCATCGTTCCTGCAAGAGCCTTCCCGTCGACGCTTGTAACTTCTATCTTACTTACTTCAGTACCAGACTTGAGCTGAAGTCCAAGGACGGCATTAATATTCTTGAAGTCTATTTTGTTACCGGCTTCGACCCTGCCTACAGAAATCATTTCCGGAGCAGAATAGCCAGGCTGTGAATCAGAAATGCTGACATTTACGGCGTTCCCCTCAGCAGAATCAAATGCAGAGACAGGACGTACGGCATACAAGGCCGTCTTGCCGCCAGGGACTGTACCCACAAAACTGCCGACAGAGGTTCCTGCTCCGTCAACCAAAGTCGCCATGACCGAATTGCCGTCATTCAACACAATCTTGATCTGCTCCCCCGGCATCCAGAAAAAATCGACATCATCAGCCGACCCATAATTTTCGGCAGTGGCAGTAAAGACAGTTTTGCCAGCTTTCCCCACACCACC